>DASXVB010000027.1:0-40748 GCA_036504475.1 Methanosarcina sp. | reverse complement strand
ATTCTCATGTTTGGAGCCTACGCAGGGATTTATTTTTTGTACAGGTTTTACTCCGACTGGAAAAAAAAGAAATTGAGCTTTAAAAAAACTCTTTTTCTCAAAATTTCAGCTATTTTTCCATTTTTGCTAGAAATTTTGCTTTCAGGTACTCTTTTTGTTTTTATCGTAATGCTATTCTATACAAGCCTTTTCAGAACTCCGGAGACCCTCTTTTCAATTGTGGAAAGGGCTTTTTCCCATTGGATGGAGATGCACAGAATTGAACGCATAGGAGGCCCTTTTTACTTTTATATTCCTATCCTCCTTGTATACGAAAGCCCGATTTTGATCTTTGGGACTGCTGGTATTGTTCATTTCCTGAAAAAGAAAGGCAAAAACTCTTCTTTTTTCCTTTTTGTTTCTTACTGGGCAGTTGCGAGTTTACTGCTCTATTCCTATCTCCAGGAAAAAGTTCCTTGGCTTGTTGTACACTTTGTACTGCCTTTCGGGATTCTAGCAGGAGCTTATCTAGGGGATTTTTTTTCGGGGATGCCTGGCAGAAGGCAGGAGAATTTTTCAGATACCGGAGGCATAAATTCTGGAACAGACAAAAAGTCCGTTTCCAGAATAAAATATTCCAAAACCCACGCTCTTATTGCGGGGATTCTGATATTTACTTTGATAATTTCTCTGGCTCAGTGCATTTCCGTGAACTTTTATAGAAGTATGGATCCTGATGAATTGATGACCTATTCACAGGCATCTCCAGATATCCGGGAACTTATGGAAAAAATAGGAGGGTTCAATCAGGAGCCAGAAACTCTAAGGATAGCCGTAGTGGATTCCGAAAATCTTTACTGGCCACTGCCTTGGTACTTAAGGGACTATGAGAAAGCAATGTACTATAGAGAACCTCCGGCTAAAGCACAATATGATGCAATAATCGTGCCTGCAGCATATCGAATGTGTGACAAAATTCCTAAAGAAAAATATGCCTCATATAATTTCTCCTTACGCCCTGGAAAGGAGTTTACCCTTTATTATAATAAAAAACTTGAAAATGTAACATAAAAAAGAGAAACTGAAAGAAAAGGTAGAATAAGACTTGATGAAATAAAAGGTAAACTAAAACTGAAATTGCACTGTAAACGATAAATTAGAAGCCGAATAAGCCTTAAGAAGACAAATTAAAATTCAAAATTTTAAAAACCTGAATTAGGAACCTTAAATTTAATCAAAGTTCATTTTTTCGTGTTTTTTCTCCTGATGTCTTTTTCCTAACAAGTATTTTACCAGTTCCATAGAGATAAGCGTGGTAGAAGCAAGAGCTAGTACTATTCCCCATTCAAAAAAAGAAAGCGGGACGGTCTTGAAAGCAGTTCGGAAAAAAGGAACATAAATTACTGCCAGTTGCAAAATTACTGTTGTAAGGACTGCATAAACCAGAGGTCTATTTGTAAAAAGCCCCAGGGAAAATACCGAATATCTGTCAGAACGCCAGTTGAAGGCATTAAACATTTCTGAAAAGACCACAAGCGTAAAAATCAGAGTCTGTAGTTTCTCTATGGGGAAATCTCTTTCAAGAGCCCAGATTAAAACGATGAGAGCCTGAAGAGCAATCAATCCTCCAAGTCCCAGCCCGGCTGCAATTTCCCTGTGGGTGACAATCCCTTCCTCAACTTTTCTTGGTTTCTGTCTCATAATGCCGTTGTCTGGAGGCTCAACTGACAGAGCCATTGGAGGTAGTCCATCTGTAATCAGGTTAATCCAGAGGATCTGAACCGCAAGAAGAGGCAGGATTTGCCATCCCAGAATAGAGATCAAGACTATGAGGACCTCGCCTATATGAGCTGAGAGTCCATAAGTTATAAAATTTCTAATGTTTTTGAATATGTTTCGCCCTTCCTCAACCGCTGCAACGATGGACGCAAAGTTGTCATCAGTAAGGATCATACTTGAGGCTTCTTTACTGACATCCGTGCCTGTAATTCCCATAGCTATCCCCATATCTGCAGCCTTAAGGGCAGGAGCATCGTTTACCCCGTCTCCAGTCATTGCCACCACGTAGCCTTTTTTCTTAAAAGCGTCTATTACCCTCAATTTATGGGTAGGATAGACCCTGGCATAAACCGAAACTTTTTCAACTTTGTCTTCGAACTCAGCATCCCTAAGGTTATCAAGCTCTGATCCTGTAAGAATGAGATCGTTTTCCTTCAAAATTCCAAGGTCCTTTGCAATTGCAGATGCCGTAATCTTATGGTCTCCTGTGATCATTACGGTTTTAATGCCTGCATCTGCACATTTCTGAATTGCAATCTTTACTTCCTCTCTTGGAGGATCTCTCATGCCCATCAAACCTGAAAAGACCATTTCATCTTCAATTTCCTCTGTAGTATGCTCTCCAAATGAAATTTTTTCGAGGGAAGTGTCTTCATCAAGAGGGCGGAATGAGAGAGCCATAACCCTGAGAGCCTGGTCAGCCATTTCCCTGACTTTCCCTACAATCAACTGCCTTATTTCGGGAGATAAATATCTTAGTTCACCGTCAAGAAAGATCTTCGTACATAAACCGAGAATTACTTCAGGGGCTCCTTTTGAAAAAGCAATTAATCCGCTAACAGGAAAGCTTCCGGAATTTGCTTCTAGTTTACTGAAGGTGGTCATTCTTTTTCTTTCGGAGGAAAAGGGTATTTCTGCAAGGCGCGGATACTTTTGATCAATCTCGACTTTTTTAAGCCCAGCTTTCGCGGCAGCAACCAGAAGGGCCGCCTCTGTAGGATCTCCTTTAATTTTCCATTTTTCACTTTCCTTGAAAAGACCTGCATCATTGCAAAGAACAGCTCCTAGCAAGAGAATCTGAAGATGAACATCGTCAACAGAAGCTTTTTTGTCTTCTTTGAAGAACTCTCCTGAAGGAGAGTACCCCGCTCCCGTAACTTTAAAAATTTGCTTATTAACACAGATTCTTTCAACCGTCATTTTGTTTTGAGTAAGTGTGCCTGTTTTGTCTGAACAGATAACGTTTGTTGCTCCAAGAGTTTCTACAGATGGCAGTTTCCTCACAAGGGCATGCCTCTTGACCATACGCCTTACTCCTAGCCCAAGTCCTACTGTAACAACCGCAGGGAGAGCTTCAGGGATAGCAGCAACTGCAAGGGCAACCCCCCAGAGAAACATGTCAAGAAGAGGAAAACCGTAAAAAACACCAAGCATTGCAACAAAAGCCACAACTATAAGAGTTGCAGCTCCAATCCATTTGCCGAATTTGTCAAGACTTTCCTGCAAGGGCGTTCTGGATCTCTCTATTGTTCCAAGAAGTCCGGCTAGTTCCCCAAAAGCAGTTCTCATTCCGGTTGCAGTAACAATCGCACTGCCTCTTCCGTAAGCAACTGCAGTTCCTGAATAGACCATATTTGTTCTGTCAGCTTCAGAAGTTTCTGAAGGCAGGGCTTCAATAGTCTTCTGAACTGGTACGGATTCTCCGGTAAGGGAGGACTCGTCAGTCTTGAGATTGAACTCTTTAATAACCCTGGCATCTGCAGGAATGCGATCTCCTGTCTGAATCAGAATTAGATCGCCGGGAACAAGCTCTTTTGAGGGAATTTTTTTTTCTATTCCATCCCTTACAACGGTAGCTTCTGGAGAAGTAAGGGACTTTAGGAGCTCAATTGCTTTTTCGGCTCGATATTCCTGCACGAAACTCAGAGTTCCTGCAAGAAAAACTGTAAAAATAATGACCATTGCATCAATTAGCTCCCCAAGCAGAGCAGAAACAATAGAGGCAGTTATCAAAATAATAATCAATATACTTTTAAACTGTGAGAGAAAGAGTTGTAGGGTTGAGGCTTTTTCCTTTTCTTTAAGTTCATTTCCTCCATACTTTTTAAGTCTCTTTTCTGCTTCCTTAGAGCTCAGACCTGCTTCTGATACCCCAAGCTCTTCAAAAACAGAGTTTGTCTCCTGATCGTAATACACCCCTTTCCCCTCAAGCTTTTGGATTATCCAAAGATATTTTCAATTAATATATTCGCTTCTCTAATATAACTTAGTTCAAAACATATATAGTGGTTAAGCATATCGATATTTTAAGTGGGTTTTGAAAGAATACAGATCGTATGAATCTTTGTGGAAAAAGAGATATAACACTTCAACTTTTTTTGTATTATGGCAGGGGTTTGAAATCTTAATGAACATCAAAATTTGGGTTAAAAGTTATAATATACAAGGGAAAATTGGGTATGAAAATCGTAATAATAGGAAGTGGGCTTGCAGGGCTCTCAGCTGGCTATAAGCTCTGTAAATCGAATGAGATTGTTATTTTTGAAAAAGATGCGGAAATTGGGGGAATGACCGCAAGTTATTGCCAGGAGTTTACCGGAAAGAAATATTTTATAGAAAAGTATTACCACCATATATTCAGGAGTGATTCAGAACTTCTTGACCTGATAAGGGAATTGGGGCTTGAAGATCAAATGCTGTGGCTTAAGGGAAAAAATGCCTATTTTGTGGACGGTAAAAACTATCCTATGAATACTCCTGCTGAAATTCTAAGGTTCAAACCTCTTTCTTTTACGGATCTGGTAAAACTTGGTTTGCTGGTTCTCAAGATTAAGATGATAAATGATACGACTTCTTACGACAGAATAAAGGCGAAAGACTGGATTCTTGACACTGCGGGAGAATCCGTATACGAAAACTTTTTTGCCCCTCTTATGAAAAGCAAATTCGGTGAAAGTGCCGAGAATGTTTCTGCAGCTTGGCTTATAGGGCGTGTGAAGATAAGGTCGGATAGGGGAAACGAAGGAGAAAAACTGGGATACCTAAAAGGAGGTTTCAACTTCCTTATAGAAGCTCTGGCAAGGGAAATCACTATACAGGGGGGTAAGATCTTGCCAAACAAAGCGATAACTGAAATTGTCTTCAAAGATAATGCAGTTCAAGGAGTGGTTATTGATGGAGATTTTATATCTTGCGATGCCGTGATTTCAACTGTTGAACCCAGGATCTTGGATGTACTCACGAAAGGCAAACTTGGGAATCTTCACGAAACCCTACAAAGTATTCGTTATCAAGGGACTGCATGTGCCCTTTTGGGACTTGACAAAGGGCTTATGAAAGATGGAAATTATTGGTTGAACATAAAAGCTGATGTTCCTTTTGGAGCTGTAATTGAACACACCAATTTTATGCCTTTTGAGGATTATGGAGAGCACCTCGTCTATGTAACCTCCTATTTTCAAGATGAAAACGATTCCCTCTGGCTGAAGACTGAAGAAGAAATTCTGGATTCTTACCTGAAAGGCCTGGAAAAGATGTTTCCAGATTTTTCAAGATCTAATATTCATTGGGCGAAACTCTTTCGCAGAATAGATACTGCACCTGTGTATGAACAGGGGTATTTTAAAAAGATTTTACCGTTTGTTCCAGGTCCATCTGGACTTTACTTGGCAGGAATGTTCTCATTAACCAATTACCCGGAAAGAAGCATGAACGGTTCTGTAAAAGCCGGGTTTGAAGCAGCAAACTTTTTTTCCACGAAAACCGAAGAATATTGTGAAGTTTGCTGGCTAGACTGAGAAACTGCCTCTTTAATTCTTATTAAAGGTCTTTTATATCTAAAGACGTCAGCTGACATACCTGACTTAATATAGTCTTTCAGGACGAACTATTATATAGTCTAAGGGATGATAATATACTGTCTATATCTGCATGCAGAACTTATTTCTGCATAATTATCTGTCCTTCCGGATTTATCATTTCATGGGGATTTTAGTAATGATGAGTAAGGAAAAGACAGTAAAAATCTAAAAAATCTGAATTTCTGCCGTTAGTTGGCATTTTGGGGGCATGCTGGTCAAATCCGCGCTTGTGGAGATGACACAGGAGAATAAACTTGTTTTCCCTTGAGGCTTGGCTCTCAAAAAAAGATCTCGGATGCTGTAAAGGCTGCCTTTGCTTCCGGGAAGGGGTATTGGCAGCGTAAAATAAGAGGAGTGGTAAAAGATGTTATTCATGGATGTTAGTACCTGGGACCCTTCGAACCGCGATAAGATCCTTGAGCATTTTAAGAAACTGGAAATTCCAGATGGAATCGATGTCATTAACCAGTGGATTGACCTTTCTGGAAACCGGTATTATATCCTTTACGAAGCAGAAAGTGCTGAAGCTTACGGAGCATTCAATCTTCCTTGGTCGGATGTCTGCGTAATTGACAGCGTGCCAGTTATGGAAGCTTCCGAATTCATGCAGCTTCTGCCCAAATACCAAAAAAAATGAGTTCTATAATCTCTTAATGGTTTTACAGAAAAAGTCAAGTGAAAAAAGTCCGATGAGCTTCACATTAATTGGCTCATCAAACATCTTTATTTTTTCCTCTCAAAATCCAGAACTTTTTCATAGCCCATTTTGCTCAGTTCATCAGGTCTTATTTTTACTCAGTACATTAGGTTTTTAGCATTATCGTTTTTATATCAAGATATTCGAAAAGAGCATCAGGCCCATTTTCTCTCCCGATACCACTCTCCTTAGTACCCCCAAAAGGAGCCTCAGGAGCGACCTTAAGGTGTTGATTTAGCCAGATAATTCCTGCATTCAACTGTTCACATCCTGTACGGATTCTATCAATGTTTTTTGTCCAGATAGAGGCACCAAGCCCGTAACAGGTACTGTTAGCTTCTTCAATTGCTTCATCAAGATTTTTTACTCGCACTACAGGCAACACCGGACCAAATACTTCTTCTTTCAACAGTCTGGATTCTCTTGGGACATCTACAACAAGCGTGGGTTCGAAGAAATATCCGCTGCGGTAGACGCTGCCCTCTGGAACCTTGCCTCCTGTAACTATCTTGCCTTCATCCTTTTCTTCGATTTCTCTTACAAGTTCTTTTATATATTCCCACTGCATGCGGTTATTAAGAGGTCCCATATCAACGTTTTTACTTATCCCGTTTCCAACTCTTAAGTTTCGGATACCTGTTTCAAACTTTTTTATGAATTCTTCAGCCACTGATTCAAAAACAAACAGCCTCTTTATAGCAGTACAGGTCTGCCCGCAATTGTAAAACCTTCCCCTAAGAGCCCCGGTGACCGCGTCCTCAAGGTTAGCATCATCACAGACCAACATGGGATCGCTTCCTCCAAGTTCAAGGGTTACTTTTTTCATTCCACTAGCTGCAAGTTCAGCTACACGTTTTCCAGTTCTAGCTTCGCCAGTAAAAGAGATTTTTTTTACTTTATAGCTCTTAACTAGGTTTTCTCCTACTACTTCTCCAGGGCCTGTAACGATATTTAGTACACCTGGTGGAAGCCCTGCCTCATTCAGGATAGAAGCAAGGGTAAGGTTAGTAAGGGGAGTATTGCTCGCAGGTTTTAAAACAACCGTATTCCCAGAGATCAAGGCAGGGCCTATCTTCCATGCCATAATAAGAGCAGGCATATTCCAGGGAATTATGGCTGCACAAACCCCTAGAGGTTTTTTTACGGTAAAAGCGTATCCATTTTGAGGGACCGGGACAAAATCTCCGTGAAAACTGCTTGCAAGCCCGCAATAGTACTCAAGGACATTTGCAAAACCTTCTATCTCGTTTCTAGCTTCGGCAAGAGGTTTTCCTTGTTCTCTGGTAAGCAGGACAGCAATTTCATCCTTTCTCTGTCTTACAATTCCCGCAGCCGTGTAAAGAATCCTGGCTCTTTGCTGTGGAGATGTGGAAGCCCAGCCGCTAAAAGCTGACGATGCAGCTTCAACGGCCATTGCCGTATCATTTTCCGTGCCTTTTGGAACCTTGTCAATAAGTTCACCTGTTGCCGGATTTATGACCTCGAAAAATTCGCCGCTGCACGCTTCCACAGCCTTTCCGTTAATCTGCATGTTCATATCTATCAGTATTTACTATTTCAAGATAACAAGTTATGCCCTGAAAATAATAATTTAAAACTTAGGGAAAGATAAAATAAAAAGGATAATTAAATAATTTTTTCGTACGATAAAAATATAAACCTATTAACAAAATACATATTATCGGCGCCTTTGTAAGGTTAATAATAATTGGGGGAACAGGAAGGCCGACTGCAAAAGTCTTTGAAAGATTTCGATAAACTATCGGGATCATATGATCTTTAGTGACTTTTCGGAGCTAATATAAAAGATTCGGGTTTTCAATACAGGCTTTATACCGAAAGTACACTTCAAGAAAGTTGGATTTTAAAAAGTGTACTTTTATAATCGATTTTAAGGAAGAGAGCAGTGTTAGATTACTTTAACGTAATTTTATGGTTTGTTTTTATCGAGGTTCTGGGCTTGATTTCCATGCCTCTTGCCGGAATAGTTGGAAATCAGCTTTCTGATAGAGGATATTCTGCATCACGGACTCTTGGAATAGTGCTTGTTACGTATATGGCCTGGCTTTTTTCTTATGTATGGGGTTTCAATCAAAACACGATTCTGATCTCAGTACTTTTGTTTTGCCTGATCTCGATAATCATCTATCGAAAACAAAGAACTCTACCTAAAAAGGAAATCCTGCTATCAAATGAGCTTGTATTTGCTACAGGGTTCTTTTTTTTCCTTCTTGTACGCATGTATCTTCCCGAGATCTACAGGCATGAAAAATTTATGGATTTTGCTTTTTTGAATGCAGTAATGAGAACTTCTTCTTTTCCCCCGGCAGATCCCTGGTTTGCAGGCGGGTTCCTCGATTTTTATTACTATTTCGGATACCTTTCAGTGGGAGTTCCGGGAAAACTATTTTCCGTAGAACCATCTATGCTCTTTAATCTGGCTCTTGCACTTACTTTTACCCTTTCTTTGAATCTTCTTTTCGGGTTTGGATATAATCTTACCCATGGAAATATCAGATACGGGCTCCTTACTGCTTTATCCGTGATCCTGCTAGGAAATTTGCAGGGACTTAAAGAATTCATATCCATTTATTTTACCAAAGAAACAGCCCCAATGGGATACTACTGGAGCAGTTCGAGAATCATACCCTATACAATAAACGAGTTTCCTTATTTCAGTTTCATACATGGGGACCTGCATTCCCATTTACTTGCAATTCCTTTCCAACTGCTGGTACTTGCTTTCCTTCTGAACATATATTTCAGAAAAGACAGCAATCGGGTATTTGAAAGTATATTTGCGCTCCTTATTTTTTCAATATCTTTCGGCTTTTTATTCCCTTCTAATTCTTGGGATTTCCCGGTATACTTTGGCCTAACGTCTGCAGTTATTCTTGCTTTTTACTATGGGCATTATATCCGCAATAAAAGCTTATTGAGCTCCATTACCGGCTTTGTGGGAACAGTTGTTCAAGTTTCTATTTTCAGTCTTCTTCCATATTTGCTCTTTTACCTGTCTTTCAAACCGCAAGCTGTAGGTGGATTTGATTTTGTCCCGCCGGAAATTCGCACAACAATTGGAGAATTCCTGATCCTGTTCAGTCTCTTCCTTTTTTTGACCTTTTCCTTCCTTACTATCCTTCTTGAATCCAGACGAAAAGTGCAATATTTCGTTCTGTGGATAGGAATATCCGCATTTCTTGCTAGAATATGGTCGATTCCTTTATTTGTAATCCTTTTTCCTTTACTTGCCTTTTCTCTCTATTCGTTCCTCAAAGATCTTCCTGAAAGGACCAGTGCGGGATTTACATCTCTTCTTATAGCTACAGCTGCTTTCTTAGCTATTCTATGTGAAATTATCTTTCTGGATGATCCCATTTCCGGGAGTTTTTCCCGTATGAATACGGTTTTCAAATTCTACATGCATTTATGGATTTTCCTGGCTATTGCAGCTTCCTATTCATACTATCAACTTTATTTCTTTTACAGGACTCAGCCCGAGAATAGTTCTTCTCCTAACAGGGTTTATGGAAAAAAAGTCTGGATGGTCTCACTTGTGTTCCTGGTTCTATCGTGCAGTGTATTTCCTGTAGTAGCGACCTTTACGAGAATAGAAGACATGAATGCGAAGCCCACTCTTGACGGCATGGAATACATGAAAGGGCTGGATAAGGGAGATTACGACGCCATAAGGTGGATTCAGGAAAATATCAAGGGAACTCCTGTACTTCTTGAAGCTTCTGCAGATAACAGCAGTTATCGTTATACTTCTCGTGTCTCGACAAACACCGGGCTTCCTACAGTTATTGGTTGGGCAACGCATGAGTGGTTCTGGGGAAGAAATCAAGAAGAAATCAGAACAAGGATTGAAGATGTAAATTCTATTTACAGTACCAGCAGTAAAGAAAAAGTTCTTGAGCTTATGAATAAATATAATGTAAGCTATGTTTATATCGGTCAGCTTGAAAGGCAGATGTACGATGTAAAGACGAATAAGTTTGAGGACAAAACTTATTTTGAACTGGTTTACCAGGGTTCAGTCCAAATTTATAAAGTAAAAAAGGAATTCTGAGTTTTCGGTTCTTGGGGGGACCTTAACTCGGACTCATATAAAATTCAATTTATACAAATCATAAGTTCGCTCCTAATACTGGAATGAATATAAGGGGGTATTATCCATTACCAGCGTTTCGGTGGTTTTACCAGCTTATAACGAGGCAGCGAATATTGAAAAGGCTGTCTTTGTTACAGCGGAGACACTTTCTAAAATAACTACTCGCTTTGAGATCATAATAGCAGAAGACGGCAGCACGGACGGTACAGACCGAATAGCTTCCAGTCTTGCAAAGCAGTACGACTATGTTGTCCACCTTCATTCGGATAAACGGCAGGGCCGGGGAAAAGCTCTTGGCAGGGCTTTTAAGATCGCTTCAGGAGAAGTTCTCTGTTATATTGATGTGGATCTTGCAACAGATATGAAATATCTGGAAAAACTGGTCAGGGCTGTAAGCACGGATGGCTATGATTTTGCCACAGGCTCAAGAATGATGTCAGAAAGCGATGCAAAAAGGCCTTTTAAACGAGAGTTTGCAAGCAGGGGATATAATTTTCTGGTCAGGCTTTTTTTGCGTTCAAAACTCTATGATCACCAGTGCGGTTTTAAGGCTTTCAGGAGAGAAGCTCTCTTTGAACTTCTAGGCGATGTTGAAAATGAACACTGGTTCTGGGATACTGAAGTGCTTGTGAGAGCCCAGCACAAAGGATACAGAGTAATAGAATTTCCAGTTTACTGGAGGCATGGGGGGTCAAGCAAGGTTAATCTCGTAAAAGATGTCAAAGGAATGGGATCTGAGATATTCCGACTCTGGCAGGAACTCTCATTCCCAATTGTTATTTCAGGTACAGGAAAAGTCTTTTTAACAGTCGCTCTTGCAGTTCTAATCCTTGCGTTTGTTGCAACCTTCCTGGGTGCATCTGATATTCTGGAAAATATGAAGCAGGTGTCCTTCAAGACTCTTGTTCTTGCTTCGCTGGTGTACTGTATTTCCTGGCCTATAAGAGGAGTCCGCTTCCAGCAGATCCTTAAAAGACTTGGAAATCAATACGGGCTTGGGTTTCTTACAGGCAGCATTTTTATCAGCCAATCCGCAAACGTAATTCTTCCGGCACGGATCGGAGACCTGAGCAGGATGTATATCCTGAAAAAAAGAAAAGACCTTGACTTTACAACTAGCTTTTCTTCGCTAACTGTAGAAAGAGTCTTTGATGTAGTTGCAATTACTTCTATAGCAATACTTGCGTCTTCAGGTGCTGCATCTCAGTTTGAACTTGCTCCATGGATGGATTCTCTGATAAAACTGTCCGGACTTGCAGTAGTGCTTTTCTTTTTAATTCTATTTATTGTGTCTTTCCGAGAAAGTGTCACTACAAAAATATTGGATACGGAAAATTTTCAGAGCGGGCTTTCTGGAAAAATAAAGGGCTTTGCGTCTACTTTTCTGCACCAGATGAGTATTGTTGCCGTACGTCCAAGCGCATTTCTGGCCGTGACCGCATCTTCTCTTCTTATATGGGGAACAGATATATTCACCTGTTTCCTTGTCCTTAAATCTTTTCCGACAGTAGGAGTAAACATCTCGTCTACTTATATGGTATCCCTGATTTTTCTGGCTGTAGCTCTGGGAAATATTGCAAAAACTTTTCCTATAACACCTGGAGCTATAGGAACATATGAAGTTGCCCTTACTGCAGTCTTCGGGCTTGGGGGAATCAATCCGGAAATCGGGTTTACGGTTGCCGTGCTTGATCATATTATAAAGAACTCAATTACATTGATCGGAGGCGGTTTTGCTCTTTCGGAGCTAGGACTCAGATGGAAAGAAGTACTTTGCACGGATAAGGAAGTTTTGAAAGGATAAAACAGATTCAGAATATACAGGATAACATAACTAAACCTGTATTTTTAAACCGGAAAATCAAAGAAGTTACTGGAGCATTAACACAAAGAATTAAAATAATAGCTATATTCTTTATCCAAATTAATAGTCAAGTGGAAGAAATGTTTAAAGTCTAAAATAATTGAAGTAAAGGATGCATATAAAGGATGCATATTGTCTTCCGAAAGACGTGTTTGAGGCCGTGCATATGGCAATGAATCAAGATGTGAGAGATTCGTTAGCCTATTTTAAGGTGCTTGCAGATCCTACTCGCTTCAAGATTCTCAAAGCTCTTGAAATCCAGAGTTTATGTGTCTGTGTCCTTGTAGAATGCACAGATAAAGCATTTAACTCTTTTCTATCACCTTAAGCTGTTAAAAGAAACAGGCCTGGTGGACTCGCGAAGAGAATGCAGTTTCCAGATATATGACCTCACAGCGTTTGAAGCTTGCTCCTGTGTACATTGAAAAATATTTTGCAAAGCTTGAATTGGAAGAATCAAGAGGAGCTTTTTCGATTTTGAGACTCTATCCCTCTTCAGTACTCTTTTCTAGAATTCTTTTCTCTTTTCAAGTCTTGACTTTTTTCACTGCTTTAAATGCAAACTCATGACTCGTCAGAGAAGATCAAATCTTTTCATTTGATGCTATAGTTGTAAGTTTTGAAAACTTTACCCCTTTAAGGGCCATTATAGATTCGGCAAGTTCCTTAATCTCTTCACCTTCTCCATCCAGAACGATTACTTCAAAGCAATTGTCATGATCAAGGTGGATATGCACCGAGGATTTTATCAGGTGAGAGTAGTGGTGCTGAATATCTGCAAGGGCATTCGAGAGTCCCCTTTTCGTGTGGTCGTAAATAACCGCAATCGTGCCGACGCGGTAACCTTTAATGTCACCCATCCATTCGTAATAGGAAATGTAACTCCTGATGGCGTCCCTTATGCCTTCCGAACGGGAAGAATAACCTCTTTTTTCTATAATCTCATCAAATTTACCCAGAAGGGTATCGGGAAGAGAAACCCCTATCCTCATAAGTTCTGTTTCCATCGTATCACCAGGTAATCTTGGACTTATCTACAAGATATTACTTTAGTTTATTGTAAGTATCACTATATATGTTTTTTTCACTTAGCTACTAATATAAAAGAGTTAATTAACAGATAATTATTCTTCACTAATATTAATCTTTGGGAATGATTTACATTTGCCATTAGTAAAATAGACAGGCTCTCTTATTTAAAAATAAATAATATAAAAATATCACAAAAAGTGAAAAGAAAGCTTAATTAACTTTTTTTTCAACAACACTCTCTAAAAATTGTACTAAACTCCTCTCAAGGCACGAATACAATTTTCCAGCATAAACGCAGTTTCCGGCTTAAATATGGTCTCCCAGCATAAACATTCTTTCTCTTCATAAGCTTGCTTCAACATTTTTTGTGTAGTTGATCTATTATCGCCTGTCAACAAGTCTTTTAGGCCTGCCCCTTATCTTGTTCAATTCCAACTCCATAGGACCTGTGAAGTTGAATACGATTTTGAAAGTGCCTTCGGAATAAGCCCTGTAAAGCGGAGGCTTATACTTGATAAAAGCATGAATAAAGTTTTCTTCTATAAGATCCCGGTCGCACATATCGGGATTTTCGCACTCCATACTGATCCTGAGTACGTTTTCTCCCTCATTTTCTTCACCATAAAGAAAAGCCTCATATTCTCCGGTCAGGTAGTCCATGTTTTCACGCTGGAAAACACCTCTCTCCACATCTACGCGATTAAATGGAGTTCCTTCTACCCATACCGTTTCGGACTCCCTTTGTGGAGTCATAATTTTCATATGCGTCCTCCCACATGGACATTGTTTGCGTGTAAGCACTACAGTTGTATCTTCGGTATCGTAGTTTAAAAGAAGGTTTCCTGCTTTTGCTCCAACAGGTAGCAATGTGCTCAAGACTACTCTTCCGCATTCTCCATCAGGTACATAATTCTTCATGTGAGGATCGTAAATGTCAAGATGGACAAAATCTTCAGGCACATGGAGTCCGGACATCTCATTACACTCCCCGCACATTGTGCCTTCCGTGCTTCCATATGTATTATACACAGGACAGCCCCATATTTCGGAAAGGTAATTCCTGGACTCGTCAGCAAATGCTTCTCCTCCAACAACCAATTTATCTATGCCTGAATCCTTGGGATCACTGCCTTCTGCTCTTATCCTTCTAGCAAGGTTCAGCAGTTTGAATACGCTGCCTACTATGCCTGTAGGCCTGTAAGCTTCAATAACACGTAGAGGAAACGTACACTTGCCCTCAGGAATAATGCTCATGCCAAGCTGCCTGGCCGCAAGGGTCATTGTATTTGCCCCTACGTTCATTCCGTAAGAAGCACAGACGACAACCCTGTCTCTCGGACCAAAGCCCTGTGACTTGAAAATACGGGCGTACTTTTCTGAATACCGTTCCCAGTCTTCCCATGTAAGGAAAAAGCTCTTAGGAGTTCCGCTGGTTCCGCTGGTCTCATGAACTGTGAAAACGTCTCCCCAGTCCACACTCTTGAACATGAACTCTCTCATTTCTGGAGGCTGGTTTTCGCGTATCGTCTTTCCAGAGATTATGGGAAGATCTAGAAGATCTTCATGGGTTTTAATCTCAGCCGGATCTACGCCCTGAGTCTCAAACCATTTTCTGTAAAAGGGGGAATTTTCTGCTGCATATTTTACCGTGTACCGGACCCTCTCTTCTATAAGAACATCAAGTTCTCCCCTGTCCATAGTTTCTATTTCAGGATTGAAATAAGGTTTTGAGTTCTCCATACAAAGCACCCCCAACTGAAATAATAAGATCTAGAAAGTCTGTTATTTTATTGTCTTCAAAGATGAAACTTTTTCTGGCGAATTAACAATTTGTAACATTCTTTTCTCTGAACCGAATAATTTAGCTTTTCTCAGAACGGCCAAATCATACGCAGATCTCTTCTTTTCAGATTTATCAACCGAATAGATCTTGATTTGTCCTAATAATTTATAAATGGTCAAACTTGATGTATAATAACATTTTAAAACGAATTTCATAATTAATAATCTATTTATACTATATCGCATATGTGTAATTTGATGGTTAATAGAGTTAAGCGCAGAGTTTCATGCCTTCCAAAGGCCACATATTATAAGCCCAGTGAAGTCCCTCTCTGCGATCTCGAAATTGTCAACTTATCTATCGAAGAACTTGAAGCTATTCGCCTTTGTGATCTCCTTCATGTTGAGCAAAACGAGGCTGCAGATATGATGGGTATCTCCCGAAAAACTTTCTGGAATGACTTGCAAAAAGCTCGACAGAAAGTGGTTGATGCCCTTGTCAACGGCAAAGGAATTGAGATTTCTGGGGGAGAATATTTGAATAGTGGCGAATGCAGGGTCGAATTCCATTGTAATGGATGCGAGCATTCGTGGAAATTAGAATGTACTGAGGAACGCCCAACAAGCTGTCCAATGTGCGGTGCCAGGATAATTTACCGAATCGGCGGCGACGGGAGAGGAAAAAGGTTCATTGAGAACAACTACTGCTGCCCCAAAAGCAAAGAAAGGCAGTGCATGTTAAAGAAGGAAGTGTAGTATATGACAAAAATTGCTATACCATCGATGAGTGACAGTGGATTGGAGTCTGACATCTGTTTCCATTATGGCTCATGCGAATACTTTACCATCGTATATATAAAAAACAAAGATATTGAAAGTGTTAAGACTATAAGCAACCTATCTCCTGAAAGCGAACATAATTGTGCGACTCCATCTATGATCTTGAAATCACATAATGTCGATGCTGTGCTCGTCGCGGGTATTGGCGGAAGGCCATTAATGTCACTGGCAGAAAAGAGTATTAAAGTATTTGCAGGAATAACAGGTAAGGTTTCCAACGCAGTTGAGGATTATAACAATGGATTGCTGCAAGAATTGTCTATGAATGGCACCTGTAATTGCTCTCATCACTAAATCGAGAAAATAAACAATATTGAGAACTGGAGTTGAGAACATGGATATTAAAGAGCTAAATAAGTATGGACAGGAATTTGTAGACTGTCTTAAACTTAAGACTTCCCCTGTTGCAGTAAAATTAATTCCTAAAGGAGAAAAAGTTCCTGAAGGTATTAAAAAAGTAGACGAGACTATGAGGCACTGCCAGCTTGTTGATAGAGTAAGGCGGACTGGTGAGGAGTTCTATACTCTTGGCGAAGACCAGATGTGTAAAGGTGGGGCTGGTGCAATGGGCCTTGGCGAAATGCCTCCAAAAGTCTCAAGTGGGGAATTTTATTATAACAAGCTCAAACAGTTCAGCACCCAGGGTGCTGCAAGGCGTACCCTTGAAAGAGTTCCTAAGCTTCCGCCGAACTCAACAGAAGCTATTCTGTATTCCCCCCTCGAAAAAGCCACGTTTACTCCGGATGTTGTTGTGGTTATCTGCACCCCCAAACAGGTTATGTTGCTTACACAGGCCATGATGTATAAAACAGGCGGTAGGATTGAAACGAGTTTTGCAGGGAAGCAGAGTTTGTGCTCGGATGGGGTCGTACAGGCATATAAAGAAGGAAAAATCGGAGTTACAGTTGGCTGCAGCGGCAGTAGAACTTACACAAAGATCGCAGATGAAGAAATGATTATGGGAATTCCAATCGAACTTCTAGCTGATGTAGCTGATGGTCTCAAGGAAATCTGCCCTAAGTAAGTATGGAAAGAGTATCTTTCGGTTGGTAGAGTTCCTCTGAAATAACGAACTCCACAACTTGAATAGGACTTAAACGGTTTTAACTGAAAAACCAGTATGCTTTAAACCTTAAACTATCTAAAACTGATCTGCCCTCAATGTCTATTGTACTTGATTTTGTACATCAAGTGCATAGGTCCTATTGAACATAATAGCCTATATATTTTGCTTGTTTGTTTCATCATCTTGAAGCGGATTTAGATAGGTTTTCGATAAAGCCTATCTTACCTTCAAGTAAATATTTCTCCCTTAAGATTTTCTTGGAGCGAACTGCACAAGGGTTGTAGCTCCCCTGAAAAAAACTCTATTCATACCCTGCATTCACACCCTTTTTCTTTTAGGAGTCGTATTTGTTCTTCATAAGAATCCACAAGTTCGTTCTGAACAGCTTTTCCTGTTGCAAGTGCAGGGTCGAGAGGAGTGTGGTGTTTGTAACCTCGTTTTGTCATTTCCTCAACCAGGGCTTCATGCCTCAGGTACAGAGCTTTAAGCTTTCCCCTCCAGCGCATGGTTTCGGGGTGGTGAGCATAGGCTTTCTTGTTATTAGTGATTAAAGACCATAAGGCATGTAATTCACGGTGTTCCCCTAGAAGATGCTGCCTACACATTTTTTCCGGAGGTATATCCCAGATCCTCATAAGCTGAATTCCTAGCACATTTAAGAAAGGGTTTTCGGAGAGGGAGATAAGTCTACTTAACACGAAAATTAAGACCCATTTTCTGTGTCTGATTCTTTATTCTTATACATATTTACATACTACCTGAGAAAACATAGCCCATGAAACAGGGAATATTCTGGTTTTCTGGAATTTTTCTGCTGGCTGTTATATGTTTTTTACCCGCTCCTGCGCTTGCTCATGTGCCAGTTTTTGAAGGGGACGGCAAAAGTCCTAAGACAGTATTCCAGATTGAAGACCCTTCGAAATCAAGGGCGCTTTACGGAGAGCTTACTTCCGGAGACTTCAGGTATTACAGTTTTAAAATGGAGAAAGGGGAGAGAATTGTGCTTGGGCTCATTATCCCCGTTGAGCAAGGAAACCAGGGTTTTACCCCGAACCTAATTCTTATTGGACCAGGACTTGCAGATGAGGAAAAGGTTCCAGAGAGACTGGAAGTACCTAAAGGATATGGGGCAAAAGTGCTTTTTTATAACTTTCCTGAGAGTCCTGTATATGAAGGGTTTATTCCAAGTGCTTTCTACTCTCTTTGTCATCTCGATATCAAAGCTCCAGAAAGCGGAATATACTACGCTGCAGTTGGCGTGATGCCAGAATTAAATGTAACAGAGGGATGTACGATACAAGAAAAAAGCATGCAGGAAAAAGAAATACAGAGAGATGGAAATTATGGGCTAATTTTTGGATACAAAGAAACTTTTACCTTGAAAGAATGGATATCCGTACCTCTGAGCCAGATAAAGATCTATCGTTGGGAGGGACAGAGTCTGTTTTTGATCTTTACTCCACTCGCGCTGACCCTTGCAGCCGGACTTCTGGCAATTTTCTTCAAAAGGGAAGCTGTATCCGGGTTTAATCCGGCACGTTTCTCAGGAATACTTGCAGGCCTTTTCTTTCTGGGAACAGGAATGTCATATATATTCCAGATGTTTTTCTCGTTAAGTAAAAGTTCATATTCCTCAGAAGTTTTTATTACCCTCTTTCTAATTTGCGCCAGTATAGGTCTTGGAGTTATTGCAATAGTCTTAAGCCTTAAAGATGAAAGTTACGGTACTGGGTCCGCAAGAAAACGACTTTACTTTTCTGGTCTGGGACTAGCTGGGCTTTTATTCTGGGCAGGATTCTTTATAGGGCCTCTTTTGGCGTTTGAAGCTACAATATTACCCTGGAGGCGTAAAGGATAAAGTTTGAAGCTGACATTCCCTTCTCGACTAGGAATGGAATCAGACATGCCTCGAAGACTTCTGAGGAAAATGAATAGTTTTTACTTTGTCCTACAGATAATACGCTGGGGTGCAGCCTTGAGGCAAAGAACTTCAGTCGTTTGAGAAAGTGTTTTGAAGCTAAAAATGCCAGTGGTTCTTGGGTTAGGATAGTATAGAATCCCACCGGCAATTATCGAGAAAAAAGAACTTAAAACAAAACTGCTCTCAGACTATAATCCTCGAAATCTATCTACAAAACAAAATACCACAAAAACAGGCACATCTGCTTCCTACCCTCTCTTCCAGGCAAAAAGAAGAGCCCAGTTGTCCTCCACTCTCTGGTCGCGACTAGACTAAAGTTACAATTCAAGATTAATTCTGTTCCAGTCCAGTAAATAATTAAGTATATAGTCCCCTCAAAAAATGATTAGTTTTTTAAGGGTTATTAAGCCTTATTTTCCCAATTAAATATAGTACCAGTCCTTTCCCAATTAAGGTACAGCCATTAAATGGTTTATTTGCTATTTAGATATCTTAAGTGCTTCAATTAATCGATTAAATATCATTCTTTCCTTGAATTTATCATTGAAGTTTGGATGGATAAAAATGACACCAGGCGCTTTAGTTATAAATAAAAAGAAATTGTGAACAAATAAAGGCATTATATTAATTATTTACTGATTTTAAAGATTATTATAAACTATTTCTCTAAAAAAATAGTTTTTAGATTGTACCTTAAATGGAGGAGTTCTAACTGCAGATATATTGTCAAAAATAAGCCTTATATATCCTTAGTTTTAAGGCTGATTTGGAAGGACCCTATAAGTATAATAATCTTGAAAAAATAAAAATGTAGAAACTTTATAACTCAAAAACCTGCCCATCATATCCGAGAGGCAAAAATAACGCTTCAATATGGTGAGGACGAAATAGATGACTTAGGTGAATCAAGGCTATTTCTTTCGCGTTGAGCTGCTTTGCAAGTGCCATAGCTTCTTCTGAGTTCATGTGCTTTTTTAT
Source organism: Methanosarcina sp. (assembly GCA_036504475.1). Taxonomy (GTDB): domain Archaea; phylum Halobacteriota; class Methanosarcinia; order Methanosarcinales; family Methanosarcinaceae; genus Methanosarcina. The sequence goes on along the minus strand of DASXVB010000027.1, from coordinate 20,836 downwards.
ATGAATGTGAGGTGGAACTATAGCATCGGCAATAAGAAGATCTGGATTTTCCATAAGCTTCAGGCTGGCTTCGGGAATTTCTGAGTTTGTATCTCCTGTAATCACCACTTTCTTATCGCCTTCACGAATTATAACCCCCGTAGGAACCTCCACAGGAGGGTGGTTGACCTTAAAAAGAGTGAACTGCAGCCCAATTAATTCAAAAGGCTCATAAAGCTTTACATAATGATACCTGGGCTTGAGGAAGGAGACGTAGTTGTCTATGTATTCCAGATTTTCCTGAACTCCGTAAACATCAACCTTATTTTGAACCCTATAGAACTCGCCAAATCCTGAATAATGATCATAGTGCCCATGCGTCCATATCACTCCATCTACGCAGGACAGGTTTTGTTTTAGAAATTGTTGCCTGAGATCAGGGCTGGTATCAATAAGGATCTTACCTTTATCGGACTCTACAAGGATACAAAAACGAAGACGCTGGCTCTTTCCACCTTTTCGGGCGTCTTCACAGGCAGGGCAATTGCATCCGATTTTAGGAGTACCGACAGCATCACCAGTCCCAAGCAATGTCAGTTTCATTTTACTTCTTCCTTTCATACTCCTCAGATTTGAGTCCAGCTCTTTCATCAAAAGACCTCACCGCTTTCAGCAAGTCTTGTTGGGTAAGTATTTTACGCTCCTCAAGAAGAGCACTCAGGACAGCTTCCCTTATAACCATGCGCAGGTCCGAACCCGAATAGCCTTCTGTCAATTCCGCTATTTCCCCTGTATCGAAATCTCCTTTAATGTGTCGGGTTACGATATTCAGGATATTTTTACGCATGTCGAGGTCAGGAAGAGGGAAGTGAACTATTTCGTCAAAACGTCTCCAGGCTGCACTGTCAAGCATGCGGGGGTGGTTGGTTGCGGCAATAAGAAGGACTCCATGCTCCACAAGACTGATTTCATCAATTGCCTTCAGCAGGGTATTTACTGCTCGTTTAATGGCAGCATTCTCATCAGACGTTCTTGCTTTTGCAACAAAATCGAGCTCATCTATGAAAAGAATGCAGGGATTCAGTTTCTTCGCAAGCAAAAAGACCCTGTCAATATTCTTTGCAGTCTCACCAAGATATTGGTCTGTTATCATGGAGAGTTTGACCTCAACAAAGGGGATTGCGAGCTGTTCTGAAAGAGCACGGGCAACTGAAGTCTTTCCTGTACCTGGAGGACCGACAAACAGAAGTTTTCCAATATCATGCAGGCCAATCTCCCGCAGGTATTCCCTATGCTGGATGGCTTTCATGATCTTTTCGACTTCGTTCTTCTGGTCCTCGGTAAGTACAAGGTCTTTGACCTTTTGCTTTACATCTTCAGGAGCAATAATGACTGCGAGTTTAAGCATTTCTTCGCTTTTGTCCTCTTTTCTGATTTCCGCTATCAGAGACTCTATCCATTCCCTGTCGACTTCCTTGGGCCTTATCTTCGCCTTTGCAAGTGCATAGTTTGCAGCCTCATCCTTCTTTATTTCTCCAAAGTAATACGCCAGAACAGGGTTATTCTCAATCCGTTCCTGGGAGCCTTCCTGCTTTTCAAACCATTCCGCAGCAAGTTCGAAAGCACTCAGACGAAGTTCAAAATGAGACTTGTCAGTATTTATAAAGGGGACATTCCTTACGATTTTTTCGATATCCTTAAGCCCGTACAGTTTTTCAATTCGGATAAACGTGGCTGTAATGGGTTTGGGTACTGTTTTTTCTGTGCTACTCCAGTAGTTTTTCCGAATGTTCTTTGGAAGATCATTTACATCCAGTTCTGGGTAACGGTTATAGATCTCTGCAGTCAGCAGTAGTTCTACAATATCTAATATAGTGCCTGACATGTTTTTACCTGTTGCATGCTTGGACTAATCCACTATCAAGTGTTTGGCACTCAAATGCGGTAAGTTCTTAAATCATTCTTTAAGTTGCTGAACCTAGTAATTGGTTTTCTTCGATGATAAAATTTACGAAGCCGCCTACAGTAAAAGAAAATATCGGCTGGAGATGATAACTTTATCTAGCAGAAGGCGTTATCATCTACTCTATCTCTTTCGGGAATTTAAACATATTTTCGGAAAAAGCCTTTGTCGCCTCCGGAAAATGTTTCTCTTTCAGAGAGTGGTTGTGTATTCTGGAAACAACAAATCGTCTCCGCAAGATTTACTCGCGTCTTTGAGATAATTCGATCTATATAACTTGTTTCTGGAATGTCACGGAATAATCAAAACTTTTGCATTATTAGAACTAGTATATTAAAACTATCATTCCTAAGATCTCTCTATCTAAGGAAATCCAGAATTATCCCTAGAGAGGACAATTATGACAAGAGAACAACTCTATTCAGGGAAAGCAAAAACTATCTATACGACGGATGATCCTGACACCCTTATTGCCGAATTCCGAAACAGTTTAACTGCATTTAACGGAGAAAAAAAAGGGGAAATGGAAAAAAAAGGGTATTACAATGCTCAAATCTCAAAAAAATTCTTTGAGATGCTTGAAGCAGAGGGAATAAAGACTCATTTTGTCGAAATGCTTTCTGACATTGATATGCTTGTGAAGAAAGTCGATATTATAAAAATTGAAGTCATTGTTAGGAATATTGCCGCAGGCTCGATTACAAAAAGATATCCCATTAAGGAAGGCACAGTTTTTAAGTCCCCTGTACTTGTTTTTGACTTCAAAAACGATGAATATGGGGATCCCATGCTGAATGATGATATTGCTCTTGCGCTTGGGTTAGCAACACCGGAAGAACTTGCTACACTCCGGAAACTCGCTCTGAAAATCAACGGATTACTTGTTCCCTACTTGGACAAAAAGGGTATATTACTTCCTGATTTCAAGTTGGAATTCGGAAGGAGGAATGGAGAGATTATCCTTGCAGATGAGATTTCCTGCGATACCTGCCGGTTCTGGGACAAGAATACCGGACAGTCTATGGATAAGGATGTTTTCAGGTTTGACAAAGGCGACATTTCCAAAGCTTACGAAGAAGTTGCCCAGCGTATAGTACCTGAAATATTTAAATAAACTTTATAAAGGTCAGGAAGATTGAATAAACCTTATAAAGGACTTCAAAGTTTTCCTGCCTACTTATTTTTGTTGTTATATTGCAGTTGTTATATTGAAAAAAGTGTTTTTCTCTTTATTTACATGATTTCTGCTTTTACATGGTTTCTATTTTTACACAGCTTCTTTTTAATGTTTTATGTTTTCAAAAAAAAGTCCAGCGTTGTTTGAAAACGGAAATCTGAAAGCATCTTTGCCTGCTGCATCCATTCGGTTTTTGGCGTGCTTATTCTGCTTGCAAGGTCTGAAACTGCGGCTTCGAGGGAATCGAATTTTTGGGGAGAATTTTGGAGAGCTTTTCTCATGCCTTCTCTAACAACCCAGACCCCAAGGGGAGCCCAATAATCCGGAGTTATTTCACGAAGCACGAAAATTGAAGCCTGCCTTTTAATTTTGGCCAGATATTCAAACACAGGCAGCCGTGCGGCATAATAACCTCCAGCCAGAGGAGAATATCCTTTCTTTTTCTCATAGCCTTCACTGTCTTCTCCGATCCAGCTTGATTCTCCAGACCAGACTGTTTTTGGGAGCCAGATTTCAATAAGTTCAAAGGAGTAAGCCCGTGGAAGAATAAGGACCTCAAAGTGGTTCCCAAAATGGGTTCCACTAAAAAGCTGGATTTCTGAAACCCAGGGAAAGTCCTTTATACGGTCTGCAAGGTCCTTTCCCGCCATATCGTCCACGGCCGTAATTGACCAGCGTGTTGGCACGATTTTTCGTTCTTTTCCTAAAAGCCCAATGGAAAACAGGCGCTTAATATGTTCAGCCGGGGTATCCCCTTTATAGAGCTCAAGCACAGCATCTTTTGCCAGGGCGTCAGTATCGTAGACAAGGTAATCCACTTTTTTTGGAACTTTTGGATTTTCTGCAAGCTCAAAATTTTTCACAAGACCTGATGGACCCATAGGCGTCAGTACCGCGTCGAATTTGAGTTCTTGTTTAGGGGCTTTGAAAAACCAGGCTTCGGTATCTATAGGTTTTCGGGAGAGGGCAAGTTCCTGAGCTTTTACAAGGAGAGGATTTTCCTTGTTGCGGGCGTCTTTTACATGGAGATTTGTGTTTGCCCTGACCATACGTGAACGCATGGAAATAATATCTTCAATCTGCATGTTTGCCCAGGCTGAAGGCTCTTCATAAAGCGAAGCTTCGCTCTCCTTTGCCAGAGGGGGGATAAGTGGACCTGCCGACACCCTAGGGTAACCATAGCTTCCTACAAAAATAGCAGGGGGAGATGCTCCAAAAACTGAATTTCCTGAGATCACAGGAGCAATCGATTCTAAGGATTTGAACTTCTCAAGAATTGGGCAACGGGGACGCCCACAAAGTCCTTTTCCTTTGCATTTTATACACAGTGTATCATTCACTTTAATTCCAGATCCTCACATATAACACAGACTTTAGCTTCAGGAGCATTCCTGTACAGCCAGCCGGATTTTTGAACAAAACTACAAATCCCGCACATGCCTTGTGTTTTTTCCTGAGAGGATAAGCCTTGATTTAAAAGCACTGATGCAAATTTCTTTATTTCTTTCTGTGTCTCCTCGGAAAAATCAACTTCAGCCCCGCGTTTTTCACTCACGTACTGGGATACTGCAGCCCTTGAGAGCCCCAGGATGTCCGCTACATCTTGCTGCGTGCATCCATGCTCAAAAATCATTGTTCTAGAAAGCTCTGCCCTAATTGCGGGTAAGACTTTCTGTACCATAATTTCACACGTTGTTTTCATGGGAGACCAACACCACATAAATCAAGTAAATTAAATAAGATAGATTTTTCCAGAATTTTCTTAGCTATTTGTTTATCCTTATCTTTTTTTGAGTGGAGATAGTCTGTCTCCCTCTATTTACCGAAATCGCATGCTAATGCATGCTATTAAATATTGACAAAATTATATGACTCCGGATCTGAAACTAGTAATTCCAGATTAGTAATTCCAGATCCGGTTTACCCTTGGAGGCTGGTCAGGGTTTAGTTTTTAATCTGTTCAGCAGAGAAACCCTTTTCCATGAGGACTTCTTTCATGCGGGTCAGGTGATTACCCTGAAGTTCCACGGTATTTCCTTTTACCGTACCACCACATGCAAACTTTGATTTAAGATAAGTGGACAGTTCGTGAAGATCGATTTCACTTGCGTCGAAACCTTCTACAACGGTGACTTCTTTTCCGTATCTTCTTCTGTTAACTTTTACAGTAATTCTCTGTTGCTCTTTTGCAACTTCTTCGCAAATGCAAAGTTCTTTTGGAAGCCCACATACTGGGCACATTCCGCTGCTCATTTGTTGGTATGTCCTCCGAATTTGTAATCATCGTATATGTAATTTACATCTAAAAATAACTAATAGATATAAAGTACTTATCGATGAAGGTATTAAAGCCTAATGGTATTTTTCAGGCACTTTATGCTGAATTTCAGTTAATAGCCAGGAATCGGCTAACAACATAAAAAGCCAACCAGTGCTTTATTATGTTTCAATTTTTTTTATTTCTATTGTGATTGTTTGTAGAGTTAAATTTAATAATATGATTGTCTGTAAGGATACAGACAGCAAGCAAAAAAAGCTGGAAATCTAAACGGTATTAGAGAGATTAACGTTTCGAGAATGAATCTAAGCTGAAAAAGCCTAAAATCACCACCTTTGCCAGAAAAACTTCTCTTATCCATCAAGAAATTAGATATATCTTGAATTCCATCTTTTTCTATTACCTGTAAACAAATATATGCACTTCTATTATATAAATTTGTTAGTATAATTTAGTTAAAACACATAATCCATATTCGGGGGCACCTGATGAATGAATTAAATGACTTAATAGGTTTTGTAAACGGAAACAGTATAAGGCAAAAAGTACTCTCCTTACTTTCTTCAAAAGGGGAAATGGAAGGGAAAAGAGTATCAAAAACCCTGAGAGTTGCACATCCCACTATTGTAAAAACTCTCGATGAACTTGAAGAAAAAGAACTGATTACAAAAAAGGACGAAATATACTCCCTTACTGAATCTGGAGTAAAAGTAGAAAAAATGATCCAACAAATCTAATCTTAAATATATAATATATTTTTATCTACTTCATTTTAAATACTACTTTTTTATCGTAGCTTATTCCAAAACCAATTTATCCTCACTCAGTAAAACTTCAGGCTCTTTTTTATAATTGAATACTTGATTGACTATTCAGAATGCACAGTTCAAGTAAGTAATCTTGGATCTTTTATCAGTGTTGGTTTACCTTTTTTCATCCAGTTCTATACTTTGCAAAATTCGGACGAGATAGAACCTAGCTGCACGCAAATCTGTTCAGGCGTGACTCGGGTTTTGTGAGGGACGGAAAAGCTCACTATATTTGACTATAGAATACGGGAAACATCAAAAATCTAGTTCCGTAGATTAGCCCTCTTGAGCGAAGCGAAAAGGGCAGCGTGCTCCCTAAGCGCAATTAGGGCCGTCCTCCCGAGACGGAACTCGGGTGACAGGACTCGGGTGGCGGAACTTGGGCGGGTTAGAAATATTTATTTAATCCTTACCCCTTTATGTCGGCATAGACTGTTAACGCTAATACTGAAAATCTTGAATTTAAGGGAATAATCTATTTAGAAAAAACCGAAGCTTCGGCACTAAAAAAGGATTAAGTATCAGAGGCAAGGCAATGTTACCTGAAGAAGATCTTAAGATCATTAAAAAAGAACTCGGGCGAGATCCCACCCTGGTAGAACAGGGCTGCTTTTTAAACTTATGGAGCGAACACTGTTCTTACCGCTCAAGTGCTCCTCTCCTGAAAACTTTTACTAGTACGGGCGAAAATGTGATTCTCGGCCCCGGAGACGATGCTGCAATTATAAAATTCGAAGATGGATACGTACTTGCTATAGGTATGGAAAGCCATAATCACCCTTCATATGTCGATCCCTACAACGGAGCAGCTACCGGTATAGGTGGCATCGTGAGAGATATAATCTCCATGGGAGCCCGTCCCATAGCTCTTATGGACCCTCTTTATTTCGGGCCTCTGGACACTCCAAAAAATCTTTTCCTATTCGAGCAAATAATTAAGGGAATTGCAGGGTATGGAAACTGCATAGGAGTGCCTGTAGTTAATGGCGAGACTTTCTTTGACCAAAAGTACAGTGGGAACCCTCTTGTAAATGTGGTTGCAGTAGGGCTCTGTAGAGAAGACGATATCATAACTGCTCGCTCTCAAAGAGCCGGAAACAAACTTGTGCTTGCAGGCTCCAGCACAGGGAGAGACGGACTTGGAGGGGCTTCCTTTGCCTCCAGGGATCTTTCCGAATCAGCCGAAGCCGAAGATCGCCCAAGCGTCCAGGTGGGAGACCCATATACTGAAAAGCTTGTAATCGAAATGACTCTGGAAGCCATGGAAAAGGGCTATATAAAATCCTGCAAAGACCTCGGAGCCGCTGGTCTTGGGGGGGCAAGCTCGGAACTGGCTGCAAAAGGAGGACTTGGGGCCCACATTATTGCAGATGCAGTAACCCAGCGCGAACACAATATGAATGCTTATGAAATCCTGCTTGCAGAATCTCAGGAGCGCATGGTCTTTGAAGTCACTCCTGAAGACGTCGATGCCGTACTTGCTCTGGTGGCAAAATATGACCTTAATGGGGCTGTAGTGGGGTATCTGACAGAAAAACCAAATTATACAGTTGAGTTTAAAGGGGAAATTGTTGCGGATATTCCGATTGATTTCCTGACAGGTGGAGCTCCAACCTGTGAGAAATCCTCAGTAGCACCTATTTCCCAGGCTCAAGAAGGTAAAGCCCCCGAAACTCCGGAAGACCTGAAAGCAGCTTTCCTGAAAGTTCTGTCTTCCTATAATATTGCCTCAAAAGAGTGGATCTACAGGCAGTATGACCATGAAGTCCAGTTGAGAACCGTTGTTAAACCTGGAGAAGACTCTGGAGTGCTCAAAATAACTGATAAAAAAGGAATTGCACTTTCTTGCGGCTGCCAGCCAAGAGCCACCCTTCTTGACCCTTACAATGGAGGAAAGACTGCAGTAATTGAAAACGCCATGAATCTTGCAGTAAAAGGTGCCGAAGGGCTTGCAATTGTAAATTGCCTTAATTTTGGAAACCCTGATCGTCCGGAAATTTACTGGCAATTCAAAAACGCCGTACTTGGGCTTGGAGATGGAGCAAGGGAACTCTCAATCCCGGTTGTGGGAGGAAACGTCTCCCTTTACAACGAAAGCGATGAATTTAAGACTGCAATTCCTCCAACCCCTTCAATAGGAGTTATAGGAAAGGTAGACCTCGAGACTCTTCTTCCTTCAGGCTTTTTTGCAAAATCCGGAGACACTATTATCCTAGTAGGCGAAACAACTGCTGACATGGGTGGTTCTGAATATTATGCCTGTTTTGGAGCTCAGAATGCTGGAAAAGTTCCTTCTGTTCCTAACAATGCTCTCGAAATCATAAAAGCCGTTATTGAAGCTGCAAGAAGCGGAAAACTCAGTTCGGCTCATGATCTTTCCCTTGGAGGAATTGCTGCAGGACTTGCAAGGATGTGCAGAAATAGCGGCGCAGAGGTAGACCTGAGCAAAATTGCAGAAATAAAAGCTGAGGAATTGTTATTCTCAGAAGCTCCAGCAAGAGCACTGCTTGCCACAGAAGAACCAGAGGCTGTGCTGGAAATTCTCAAAGACGTGCCTCATATCATAATCGGTAAGGTTGGAGGCAATTCACTTGAGGTTAAAGGAAAAGATTTCGAGATTTCTCTCTCCCTCAAAGAAATATCCGATGCATATGGCAGCCTTACAAGGTTTATGATGGGGTAAAGTCTCTTATTTTTAGATTTCATCCCATTTTTTAATTTTTACAATTCTTTTTTTACAATAGTTCATTCTGAAAATCCAAAAATTTGCTTTTTGATCTTATCCTCAGTATTTTTTGATCTCGCTGAAAGTTCAGATTTGACATAAAAATAGTTTTGAGTTAGGCTAAACAATAGTTTTTAGTAGGTTTCCGCACTAGATTACTGTGTTATGAAAGCTGTATGCATCTGTATGGGAGTGCATCTGCCTTACAGTCCCAAGTGGTACTGGCCTGTAGAGGGTTTTTTTGGGGTGCCTGAAATGGACCGGTATTTTGACCGGAATAATATTTTTTCAAAATTTTTAAAAACAAGCCGGCAATTTTTACGCCTTAATGATCTAGTTCTGGAATCTATAGAGCGGGGAGGAAGATATTCTTTTGATCTGTCCGGACCATTTCTTGAACAGTGTCAATGGGACCCTGAACTTATAGAGTCTTTCCGCGAACTTGAGGAAACTGGGAGCGTGGAATTTACAGGGAGCTGTAGTTATCACTCTCTGAGTTCGCTGTATCCGGATCTTTCCTGGTTTAAAGAGGAAGTGCTCCTTTATAGGAAACTGCTTAGGGAATTATTTGGTATCACTCCCGAGACCTTCGTAAACACGGAGCTTCTGTACACTGAAAAAGTAGGGAAAATTCTCACCGATCTAGGCTTTAAGTGCCTTATCGCCGAGGGATCCAAGAACCTTATGAATGGATATGACCCTGTACACGTTTTTGAAAATCATCTTCCAACTTTGTTGAGGCATATAAACCTTAGTGAAGATCTAGAACTGCGCTTTTCGGAAAAAGACTGGCAAGGATATCCTCTTATTCCAGAAAAGTTCGCGGACTGGATTGCCAGCATGGAAGGCGACATCTTGACCCTTTATTTTAATTATGCAAATCTCTGCCTTCACTACAGAAATCAAAGTATGATCACCGATTTTATCCGAACTTTTCCAGAATCTCTCAAAGCCAGGGGTATTGAGATGCTAACGCCATCCGAAGCTGTGAAAAGGTTTGCGCCTGTAAAACTTCCTACTCTGGGAACAGGACAGACGATTCGTTATGGAATGCATAACGCGGTAGGAAATCATGCTCAGCAGCTTTACCTGCGAGAACTGGTAAGAGTTGGAGAGGAACTCTCAGAGCTTAAGGAAAATAAGGATTATCGAAAACTTAGACAGGTATTCGGTTACCTGCAGCAGAGTGAAATCTTTTTTTCCATGAATTCTGGAAATATCAGGGAAGGGTATGAGCGGGCTGTAAACTATTTTTCCATTCTGTCAGATTTCAGGAGAGCTGTGCTGGAGGAGAGAGCATGACCTCTGTTTGTATGTATTTCCAGGCACATCAACCGTTCAGACTGCGCAGGTTCTGGCCTGATGAAAGATCGGGCTTTTTCCGCTATTTTGATGAAAGAAGTAACAAGGAAATTTTTGAAAGAGTAGCCCAGAAATGCTACATTCCTGCAAACAGGATCCTTCTGGATTCTCTTGATGACTATAAAGGAGAATTCAGGTTTTCTCTCTCTGTTACTGGGACTCTACTTGAACAATGTGAACTCTGGGAAAAAGATGTGCTCGAAGATTTCCGACAGATGGCAGAAACGGGGGCAGTAGAATTTCTGGATGAAACCTTTTATCATTCCCTTTCAAGCCTTTTTGAAGACAAAACCGAATTTGTTGAGGAGATAAAAGAACATAGAAAACTTATATTTGACCTTCTGGGAGTTAAACCTCAGGTGTTCCGAAATACCGAACTGCTTTACAATAACACGATCGCAAAACTTGTTTCGGATCTCGGGTACAGGGCAATCCTTACCGAAGGTGCAGATCATATGCTTGATGGAAGATCTCCCAACGTGCTTTACAGGGCAAAAGGTTCGAGACTTCCTATTCTTTTCAGGAATTATAAGCTTAGTGACGATATAGGATATCGGTTCTCGGCAAGGTGGTGGGAAGGATATCCTCTGACTGCGGAAAAATGGGCGTCCTGGGCTTCAGGAATTAATGAAGACTGCATCAATATCTTCATGGATTATGAAACGTTTGGAGAGCATCAATGGGAAGAAACTGGGATATTCTCGTTTCTGAAAACGTTTCCCCGGGAAGTGCTCAAAACTCGTCTGAGCTTCAGCACCCCTATCGAGCTTGTCGAAAAATACTCCCCTACAGCCGAAATAGACGTAGGAGACTTCTCCACGATTTCCTGGGCTGATATGGAACGTGATACCAGCGCATGGCTTGGGAACGATATGCAAAGACGCTGCTTTGAAGAGATAAAGCTGCTTGAGCCCTTTGTAAGGAAAACAGGAGATCCCGAAATCCTCCGTATATGGAAGCACCTTCTGACTTCGGACCATTACTACTATATGTGTACCAAATGGCTCGGGGATGGAGACGTGCATTCATACTTCAGTGTCCATTCTACACCTTTCGATGCAGCGGTTAATTTCATGGCTGTGCTTATGGATTTCAAAGCGCAGGTATTCAGGAAACTTAATGCAATAGCTTAATTAAATATATACGTACTAAATCATGGGAGTCGAGTCGCATGGTAAGGGACTTGTTTATGTTTGCAGGCTTCAATGAAAGCTCGCAAATTGTATGGTTTAAAATAATTTATTCGAAAGAACCCGGATCTTTGTCCTCAATAATCGATTTTCTGGAAAAAGAGAATGCGTTCGTCATGTTTGGCCATCTGGATAATATAACACAAAACACAACCGGAGAATACTCAGTATTCACCGAACTTGATAAAGATGTCGATCCAGAGAGCTTCGCCCAGAAAATAAAGGAACTTGAGGTCGTAAGCGAGGTAGAATACGGGATTTCAAAATATGGGATGGTTTATTCCATGGATTTCCCTATAAATGTCATTGGAGTCAGGGGAGTTGCGGCAAGGGCACTCACAATTGTAGATATCATTAAAACTTTCAACCAGAATGCACCGCATGCAGAAGGACTTCTCACAATTTCAGGACTTAAGGGTGGGATTCACGCCGCAAAATATTTCAAGAGTATTCTGAACCTTAATGACAGTAATTTTGCAGACGTGCTTGCAGAACTCTACAGGGGCGTAGGTTGGGGGATTCTGGAAATAGAATGTGATCCTGAGACTTATGAAGGAAAAATCATTGTGAAAGACTCGTTTATAGCCGATACTTACGGAGGGTCGGAACAGCCAGTTTGTGCCTTTATGAGCGGCTATTTTGCAGGTTATCTGACCGAATATTTCGGGATTAACATAAGTGTGAGGGAGGTAAGCTGTAAAGCTACAGGAAAGAAGGTCTGCGAACACATAATCTCACCGGCACCATCGGGCGGTACAGGCTTGGAACACCAACTGAGAGGGGAGATACGGTGATAAAGCAACCCAATGTCATTCTCGGAAATGATGAGCTGCTTGTAACAATGGGGAGAAAAGGAGATATCTTAGGTTTTTTCTATCCCCGTCGAGACCATGCCCAACACGTCGAAGAATCCGTCGCCTGTATTCATACAGGGGAAAAGCTTCTCTGGACAAACGATAATGATTGGCACTGTATCCAAAATTATATAGAGGATACTAACATTGTTTCTACAAAACTTTATCATGATTCGGGAATTAGGATTTCCATTCTTGACCTCGTACACCCTGACGTGCCTGTACTTATTCGCAGGTTTAAGATCCAGTCTCAGAAAAAGATCTCAGGAAAATTCTTCTATTATTCGAATTTCGATGTCGGGGAAACATCCAAGAAAAATTCCGGTTTTTGTGATACAGATACTCATTTACTCGTACAGTATTGGCAGAACTATCATATAGGGATATACTCCCTCCCAGAGTTTACGGAATGGCAGATTGGAAAGGCGATGGATACCATATGGTGGACTAATGCTAAATTTGATATGGAAGATGGAAAGCTCCAGGGAAATAAAGAGGATATAGGAAATATTAATAACGCGGCTGGCTGGGATCTTGAACTGGAGGCTGACGGGGCAAACGAGTTTGTTATTTTTATAGGCGCTGCTTCTTCCAGACGCCTTCTGTATAAGAGAATACAAGAGCTTTCAAAACTGCCTCTGGAATACATTTTCGAAAAGACGCGGGAACATTGGGTTATGTTGCTTTCTAGAAAGCAGGTGCTCAAAATGCCAGAGCTTGAGGGATATGATAACTTGCGCCAGGAACTGTTCAGTGCCTACAACCGTGCTCTTCTCATGCTTTACCTTCTTAATGACCGAGAATATGGGTCTTTTGTGGCTGCTCCGGAGTTTGACTCTAATTTCGAGAAATGTGGAGGATATGGATTCTGCTGGAACAGAGATGCCGCAGAAATCGTGCTCGCACTAAAGCATTCAGGCTATCCCGAATACTGTGATACTTTTTTCAAATGGTGTATCCAGACTCAGCTTTCTGATGGTTCCTGGTTTCAACGTTACTGGCTCAATGGGGATATAGCTCCATCCTGGGGTAATTTTGATTACTCTACTCAAATAGATGAAACTAGTTCCACGCTCTACGCCATGGATGTTTATTACAGGGGTCTCGAAGGCCTGAAAAAAGCTGAGTTTCTCGAAGAGGTCTGGGTTTCTATACTCCGGGCTGCGGAGTATCTTATGAAACGGACCAAATCAGGAATTCACGAAAGATGTATGGATCTCTGGGAAACTTTCTATGGAATTTTTACATATACGAATGCTTCAATCTATGCCGGGCTTATGGGTGCTTCTCATTTAGCTGAAGAAAACGGAGAAGCTGGAATGGCAAAGCGCTGGAAGAAGAGGGCGGAATTCGTCAAACAGGCTACAATCGACCGTTTCTGGCTTCAGGAAGGTTACTTTGCAAAAGGAGTAATTAACGAGAAACTGGATAAAACCGTTGATGCAAGCATTCTCGGCACTTATGTTCCTTTTGGAATGCTCTCTCCAAAAGATCCCCTAGAGAGGGATATGATTCAGTTCATGATAGAGAATATTCAGAAAAAGCTATCAGTACCCTTCAATCTCAATTACGGCATTAGAAGATATGAGAATGACAGTTATATTAATGGAAACCCATGGGTAGTAACTACTCTTTGGCTTTCGGAAGCGATGTTCACCCTTGCCCTTGAGCTCTCGTCTGAAAAATCAATATCTGCCGTTAATGTCGGGGCTTCCTCTGGAAACGGAGAAGTCTCTGACGAAACTGTAAAAAAGCTGACCAGTGAAGGAATTAAATGTCTTAAATGGGCTCTTGCCGGAGCAACCAGTACAGGGCTTCTTCCAGAACAGGTAGAGCAGTCTACAGGCAAACCTGCTTGGGCAATTCCTCTTGGATGGAGTGGATCTCTGATGCTTGATAACATTCTACTCCTGGACAAAATCTGCAGGGAAAAAGCCGGAAATCATGAAGAAAGTTGAAATATAGAAATCGGAGAAAAATAGGAATATAGTGAATTACCCGGTTTCTTCAATTATCTAAATTATGAAATAAATAGAGAAAGAAAAGAGACACTGACAATAAAGAAGCACTGAAAAATTGTGCTCTTACGTCCTTTCTTCCACGCCTTTCCGCGTTGACAGTGATTTTGGAATCTATTTGAGTTTCCCATAACCTGTCTAAGTTTAGACTTCTTTAGTTTAGGCTTCTTTTCTAATTTCTGTTACGCCGCCAAGGTATGGCCTGAGAACTTCAGGGATTTCCACGCTTCCATCCTCGCGCTGGTAATTCTCGAGTATCGCAACGACGGTCCTCCCTACAGCAAGGCCTGAACCATTAAGGGTATGGACGAACTGTGGACCTTCAGGAGTTCTAAAGCGGATATTAGCCCTTCTGGCTTGAAAGTTCTCGAAATTCGAGCACGAAGATATTTCTCTATATTTTTCCTGTGTAGGTACCCATACCTCGATGTCGTAAGTCTTCGCTGCTGAAAAACCGATATCACCAGTACAAAGGTTTACCACGCGATATGGCAATTTCAAAAGTTTAAGGATTTCTTCGGCATCGTTTGTGAGCTTTTCCAGTTCTTCATATGAGGTTTCTGGGTTTACAAACTTGACAAGCTCAACCTTATTGAACTGATGTTGGCGGATGATTCCTCTGGTGTCTTGACCATGTTTTCCTGCTTCACGTCTGAAACACGCAGTATATGCGGTAAGGAATACCGGTAATTTTTCCATGTACTCATCCATATAGAGATTGGTTACAGGGACTTCTGCAGTAGGTGCAAGATAGTAGCCGTCAGTACATAGGTACATATCATCCTTAAATTTTGGCAACTGCCCTGTACCAGTCATGGCTTTTTCGTTGATAAGTACAGGTGGAAAAACTTCAATATAACCTTGCTTTGCATGTATATCTAGCATAAAGTTTATGAGCGCTCTTTCAAGTTTTGCACCCATGCCTTTATAGACTGTAAAGCCCTGGCCTGCTATCTTGGCTCCTTTCTCAAAGTCAAGTATATCCAGCTCTTCTCCTATCTCCCAGTGGGGTTTTGGAGTAAATGTGAATTTTCTTGACTCTCCAACAACCCTTACAACTGGATTATCATTTTCATCCTTACCTATTGGAGTTGTCGCAGATGGGATGTTGGGGATACTGAGCATTATTTCATTTATTTTTGACTTGTAATCTCGTATCTGATCATCTATTTCTTTTATGCGGCTATTGATGCCTTGCATTTCGTTTATCTTAGATAAAGCATCTTTATTTTCTTTTTTTAGCTTCGCTATCTCACGGGTGACCACATTGCGCTTATGCTTTAGCTCATCACCTTCAGCGAGACATTCTCTCCACGCTATATCATACTCAAGAAGGCTATCTATAAGCTCGGTGCTCATATTCCTATTAATGAGAGCGTGTCTAACTATATCGGGACTGTTACGTACAAGTTTAAGATCCAGCATATTAAGCCCGAGATATCCTACATGTGAGAGAATATATATTTTGTGATTTTTCGGGTGTAAAGTTGTCATGGAAAATAGCAAAATTGAAAAAAAAGAAAAAACAGGAAAAAATTAGATAAAAGAATGAAATTTAAAAATATGAAATCCTTCCCCACTCGTGGTTGTAAATCTTTCCTATGAATGCCTGCGTTATTAGAATTTCAGGCCATCAGTCTCCCATATGTACTCTCTTGAGAGGAACTGACAAACTGTTCGGCTGTCTCATTAGATCCTCCAGAATCTGAACCCAAAAGCAGTGTTGATATACTTGCCTTGTTCATATACTCAACTTTAGGTTCCCCTGAAATCCTTCCAAGTTGTGCAGCCTTGTCTATTGCGTCATAAATATTTCCTAAGCCATCCACAAGCCCAAGCTCCTTTGCTCTGGTTCCGGTGTATATACGACCATCTGCTAGGACTTTTACTTCACTTCTAGGCATTTTGCGTCCTTCGGAAACCTCGGTTATGAACTTTTCATAGCTTTCCATAACCACGGAATCAGCATACTCCTTTTCCTCATTAGTAAGACCTCTCCAGGTGCTTCCCATGTCTTTCATTTCTCCGGATTTTGCAACATAGTAATCTACACCTGCTTCTTTATAGGAAGCAGACATGTTCTGGAAGACCCAGATAACTCCAATAGATCCGGTGTTCGTAGAGGGGTTTGCAATGATGTAATTAGTCGGCGCAGAAATATAATATGCAGCACTGGTTGCAAGGTCTCCCATGGACACAACAACAGGAATTCCTTTTGCTTGGACTTTCTTAATTTCTTCTACTACTTCTTGGGCTGCTGCTGGAGATCCTCCAGGACTGTCAATTCTAAGCACAATTGCCTTGACCCCACTATCCGCAGCAGCCTTACGGATATTCTCTGTAATCCCTTCGGAAGTCGCGTAGCCAAGCCCATTAGCAACGTTTCCGGAAAATATAGTGCCCTGGATGTAGATAACAGCTACTTTTTCAGAACTTCCCAAGCTTCCTTTAACACCTAAATTAGAGGATATTGCTGCAAGACTAACCAATATGACAGCAACGAGAGCCAGTACAACCAGCAAGTAGGGCATCCATCTATGCTTTTTTTTCTGTGGATGCGGATTGGGGTTCATGCTTGAGCTCTTGCTTTCAACTTCTTTATTCTTAAAAGTTTCAAAATGAGCTCCCCGATCAACTATTTTCCCAGAGTCATCAGGGGCAGAGCCGGTAAAGGAATGATCACTCGTACCGTATTCTTTATCAGGGACGAAGCTCTTTCCACCATTAGGAGGACTGTTTTGTGAGATGCTATCATCAGATAGATCTTCTGAGTTCGTGCCTTCAGAGTCTATGTTTTTATCACTCATATTTTATAGGACCGTATATTTTAGGACTTATATTTTAGGCTTATCGCTTTAGTCTGCGGTCTTGAAGCATCGTTGAACTTTTTAACTGATATAATAGATTTATTACGGTAGCAAACGATGCAGAAAGGAGAATTTGCAGAAGCCTACTAGCAATAGAATTTGCTTAACAACCTGAAATGTTAGAGCTATTATAAATGTTAGAGCTATTATTTATCTGTCTCTACATTCCATCCTTCTTTATATAGGATTACTAACTATCCTTCAAATAGGTTACCTTGTAAAATTCAATAAGCAGCAAACTTTTTTTGAAAAAAGCTTGATCACAAACCTTTTCAAAAAAGGTTTGATCGCAACCTTTCCAGCGGAAAGCTTGACCAAAGGCCCTATCCGGCGTGATCAACCAGCGCAACGCAAACTTTTTCAAAAAAAGTTTGATCAAAAACAATGAGCGAAATATATTTTAGAATTGCAATCATCGAAGAGGAATATATTCACAAAAAATATATGGAGATCAAAATGCCAGAATCATCCAGTAAACCCGTACTCGTTACCTGTGGCCTGCCTTATGCTAATGGTAAGGCTCATGTCGGGCATCTCCGGACCTATGTACCGGCTGATATTTTTGTCCGCTCCCTTAGAAAAGAAGGGAGGGATGTTACCTTTGTCTGCGGTTCGGACACTCACGGCACCCCCATTGTCGTAAATGCCGAAGAACTCGGGATGACCCCTAAAGAGCTTGTAGAAATATATCACAAACATTTTGATGAGACTTTCAAGCAGCTGGGAGTTTACTTTGATGCTTTTGGGACAACGGATGACCCTGAAAATCACAACAGGACCCTGGATATTGTCAACAGGCTGATTGAAAAAGACTATGTGTACCCGAAAACTATCGAAATTGCCTATTGCCCGAAGTGCAATCGTTTTCTTCCTGACCGCTACGTAGAAGGCTCCTGCCCCCACTGCGGCGAAATTGCGAGAGGGGATGAGTGCGACCAGGGATGTGGAAAACACCTTGAGCCCGGGGAACTTCAGAACCCTGTTTGCACTATTTGCGGAGGGCCTGCCGAGTACAGGCAGCAGGAACATTTCTTTTTCAAGCTTTCTGAATTCAGCAACTTCCTCATGGATTATCTCTCAAATGACCTTGACGGAACCATCAATGCCAGGAATTATGCACTGGGTTGGGTAAAGCAGGGGCTTACAGACTGGTGCATTACCCGAAATCTGGAATGGGGAGTAAAATTCCCAGGACATGATGACCTTGTGGTCTATGTCTGGGTAGACGCTCCTATAGGATATATCGCTTTTACCGAGGAATGGGCTGCAAAAACAGGGAACTCCTGGGAAAAATACTGGAAAAACGATGGGGAAATTGTCCATTTCATAGGAGGGGATATTACCTATCACCATTGTATTTTCTGGCCGGCTATGCTTAAAGGTGCGGATTATTCAGTGCCGACTGCGGTCGTAGCTTCAGGTATGGTCAAAATCGAAGACAAAAAGTTTTCCAAGACCCGAGGCTATGTAGTCTGGGTAGGAGAAGATTACCTTGACCATGGTTTCCATCCTGATCTGCTAAGATATTATCTGTCAAGCTATACCTCTCACACAAAGGAGCTGAATTTCTCCTGGCGCGTGCTTCAGGAAAAGATCAATACCGAACTTGTGGCAGTACTTGGGAATTTCCTGTATCGGACAATGCTTTTCGCTTTCAAGAACTATGGAGAAGTTCCCGCCGGAGAGCTCGAACCTGAGGTAAAGGAAGAGATAGAAAAGGCTTTAAAAGAAGTAAAAGCAGCAATGGCCGAATATGAGTTCAAAAAAGCCGTTGATTCTGCAATGGCTCTTGCATCTTTTGGAAATACCTACTTCCAGTCCCACGAGCCCTGGAGCCTGATAAAACAAGATAAAGCAGCCTGCGGACAGGTGCTTTATAATTGCCTCCATCTGGCAAAAGCCCTATGCCTTATTTTTGAGCCCGTGATCCCGGAAACTATGGAGACCGCCTGGAAAGAGCTCGGACAGGAAGGAGATTTACACTCTGCCCAGTACAGCGAAGCTCTAGTGCCTCTAAAAGCAGGCACAAAGCTTGCAAAACCCAAAATTCTTTTCACAAAGCTCGAAGATGACAGGATCGAGGAAATGGAAGAGATTGCAAACCAGAGGGTAAAAGCCGCAGATGCAAAGAAAGCCGCAGCAAAGGGTAATGGGAAAGAGCCCGCCAAATCCGAAGGAATGGGAACTACAGAAGAAGTAAAATTAGTCGAAAGAGCTGGAGAGGCAGCAAAACCAGAGGACGAGGAAAAAGAAACCCTTCCTATGATCGAGTACGAAGACTTTGCAAAACTCGATATTAGAGTAGGAAAAGTTCTCCTCGCCGAACATGTGAAAAAGTCCAAAAAACTCCTTCGGGTTGAGGTAGATATCGGCGAAGAAAAGCCAAGGCAGCTTGTAGCAGGCATGGCTTCGTATTACAAGCCTGAAGAGCTTGTAGGAAAATCTGTAATCATACTTGCCAACCTGAAACCTGCCAAACTCTGTGGGGTTGAGTCAAACGGCATGATGCTTGCAGCCGATGATTGTGCAGAGATTGTAGCAGCCTTGATGCCGGACAAAGAGATAAAGCCCGGTTCAAGAATAAGATAAGATTTAGGAATAAATCGAAAATTAACCACCTGTTTTCATGCCCGCACTTTTACGGGCATGAATAATCTGTAGATTTTTGCACTTAACGAACAAATCACTTTTGTGACAAGTTCAGTAATATATATGGATTTCATAGCCTGACGGTTTCCTTTCCTAACTGTTGAGAAAACATCTCAAGCTCCATATATTGCTCTGAGTGGTAAATATATTATTTATTCGACATCATAGCCAAAGTCTTCCACTTTTTCAGTAATTTCCTGCTTGCTAACCTTACAGGGGTCAAAGGTCACCGTAGCAATCTTTTCTGAAAGCCGTATGTCAAGATTTTCTATACCGTCCACGCCCTCAAGGGCCTTACGCACATTTGCCGCACAGTTGTTGCAGTCTACACCTAAAACCTTTAAATTTTCCATCTTTTTCTCTCCTTATTCATGGATTCGTTTAATTTTCATGTTTCACTCTCAATAATCTCATCCCATTCAGGGTAACCAGAAGCGAACTTCCCATATCTCCTGCCACAGCCAGCCACAGAGTCAGCCAGCCCGGGATGACCAGTAAAAGAATTAATCCTTTGATTATCAACGCAAATGCAATGTTTTGTTTGATGATGCCCAGTGTTTTCCGGCTCAATTTTATCGTGTCGGTAAGTTTTGTCAAGTCGTCAGCCATCAGGGCGATATCCGCAGTTTCCAGCGCTGTATCAGTGCCTGCAGCTCCCATCGCGATCCCGACTGTGGATATTGCCATAGCAGGGGCATCGTTGACGCCGTCTCCAACCATAGCTACCTTGCCATGCTTATCAAGAAGGCTCTTAATCGCATCTACCTTGTCTTCCGGTAATAGGTCTGCTCGAGAATCATCGACTCCTGCTTTTGTGGCAATAGAATGGGCAGTGCTTTCATTATCTCCTGTAAGCATAATGACTTTTTTAATACCGGCTTTTTTCAGCCTATTAATAGCCTGCCTGGAATCTTCCCGCAATACATCTGCCACAGCTATGAGACCCAAAATACTTTCATCATCTC
>DASXVB010000026.1:0-6919 GCA_036504475.1 Methanosarcina sp. | reverse complement strand
ACGACGAATCCGAGAACAATTCAGAGGGAAATTATTCGAGGGAGAATCTAAAAAATAATCCATATATTAATTCAGGAAATAACTCTGCTGAAAGCTCTAATAGGGTAAGAATCTCCAAAAATAAAGACGAGCCTCTTATTAAACTGACCGATGTCTGGAAAATTTATCAGATGGGGGAGGTTGAGTTTGCAGCCCTAAAAGGAATAAACTTGGAAATCTACGAAGGGGAATTTCTGATCATTCTCGGGCCCAGCGGAAGTGGGAAGAGCACCATGATGAACCTGCTGGGCTGCCTAGATATACCTTCGAAAGGCACTGTTACCCTGAACTCAAGGGACATATCGAAACTTGACGAATCTGAACTCGCCGTTATTAGAGGACAGATGATTGGTTTCATATTCCAGAGTTTCAATCTTCTTCCCACTCTCAATACAGAAGAAAACGTGCTCTTACCCCTGGAATTCCAGGAAGAAGATGGACAACTAGCCCGACAAAAAGCCTCATATCTTCTTGGCATTGTCGGACTTTTGGACAAGAAACAGAACCTTCCTTCTCAGCTCTCAGGTGGACAGAGACAGAGAGTTGCAATAGCCCGCTCTTTGGCTGTAAACCCGCCTATAATCCTGGCGGATGAGCCTACAGGAAACCTTGACACGAAGACTGGAGACTACATCCTGGATTTCCTGGATGAGCTTCACAAAAGAGAAGGTAAGACCGTCATTATTGTTACCCATGATCTTGAACTTGTAAAGTATGCGACAAGAGTTGTGTACATCAGAGATGGCGAAATAGAAAAGACAGAAAAAAGAACGAAAAATGAACCTGAGGGATTTAAATGAAAAAGCTCTCTTTGCTAATATTAGTATTTTTATTTTCTTCTGCATTCATATGCCTTGGAGTTGGAACAGCACTCGGCGTATCAAATGGAAATATAAACTCTTCATCCACACAGGAAAATTTAACTAATCAAAGCTCTGCAGTGTCTCTGGGGGCTAATACAGCACTTAACACGTCAAATGGAAATACGAACTCTTCATCTGTGCAAGAAAATCTAACTAACCAAAATTCGAATACTGCCGGAACCGGAACAACACTTAGTGCTTCAAATGGGAATATAAATTCTGCAGATCTGCAGGTAAATGTAACTAATCAAAATCCTGATAACGCCAGGCCCGGGGAACCTGTTGAGCTTACTCTCAGCGTGCAGAATATAGGAAACGCTGACCTGAAAGATATTGCTGTTACAGTCAACCCCAAATATCCATTCAGTAAACTTTCTGGAGAAGACCTTGAAAAGAATATCGCTTACCTAAATGCACGGCAGGATAATGACGAGGCTGGGGTTCTAAAATTCAAACTTCTGACCGATGCCAACGCCTCTGAAGGCACTTATGATCTCGATATTGTTACTACTTATAAAAGCGGATCAGGGTCTTCAGCAACTACTTACACTATTACAAAAACAATTCAAGTTCAAGTTCAGGGTAAAGAATATGCCCAGGTTGTGACCGTTAGCAAGGCTGATATCGATATCGCAAAAGAAGAACCTCTTGAGTTTATTGTTACGAATACAGGAGCTTCTCCCTTGAAAAACCTAGTTTTCTCTTGGACTGATCCAAAAGGTGTGATTTTGCCTGTATACTCCGACAACACAAAACACATCAAACAGCTGAATGCAGGTCAATCCGTAAAAGTCGATTATACCGTAATGGCAGATGTAAGTGCCAATCCAGGACTCTATACCTTGAACGTGAATCTTTCGTATGAAAATTCTGACTCCAACTCGAAAAACATCCAGACTACGGCAGGACTTTTTGTAGGAGGAGCAACTGACTTCGATGTTTCCTTTTCGGAAAGTAGTGCTGGAGAGACTTCTCTCTCAGTTGCAAATGTTGGTAACAATATAGCATATGCTGTGAAAGTCTCTGTTCCGGATCAAGATGGGTACAAAGTTTCAGGAAGTTCATCAACAATTGTAGGAAATCTGGAGAAAGGAGATTACACAATTGCTTCGTTTAATGTTGCAAATTCGCAGAGTGGTACAGGAGAAAACACAACCAAAAATGGGGGAACATCTCCAGATTCTTCACAGATCAATGATAACGGTGCAAGCTCAGCTTCTCTGAACTCCAACCCACTGAAGGTCCAGATTGAGTATACGGATGCAAAAGGGGAAAGGCAAACCGTTACCAAAGAAGTGAAACTTGAAACGACATCTGGAAATATGACTGCAGCAGGAAGCTCGGGAGGCCGAGGTAGTGCTGGAATTGGTTCATATGTGTTCTACATTGTGGTAATAGCGCTTGTAGGTGGAGTATTTGTCTACAGAAAGAAAATACAGGAAAAAATGAAGGCAAGAAAAGAGAAACAGTCTTGATATGAAAAGCCTGAAAATCAAAAGGTCTGAAAGAGCGCATCAATTGTTAATGGAGTGTAGGATGAGAAATTCAACGCAAGCCTTTTCAAAAAAGTTCAAAAAAGGTTTGAGCGGAAAGGAATGGAAGGATGCAGGATGAGACAATCGACCTACCTGAAAATGGGTCTGAACATGCTTGTTCACAGTAAACTCCGAAGCTGGTTGACTATTATAGGGATAGTTATAGGAGTTGGATCTGTAATTGGCATTATTTCTCTAGGGGATGCTATGCAGGCTAATGTACAGAGTAAGCTGTCCGATTTGGATTTGACAAAAATAACAATAAGCCCTGGATATACCAAAGCATCATCGAATGTGCATGGCCCCTCTGGTATGGGGGGTGGTGCTTCAACAGATGCAGAATTAACAAAGGATGATATTAACGCGCTTCGAGGCCTGGATAGTATACAATATATTGAAGGGGAAATTTCAGGTAGTGAAGAGGTTAAATATGCAGGACAAAACGCAACCCTTCCAATCACAGGTGTTGATCCTCAAGTCTGGAAATACATGACCACCCTGAAAACGCAGTCCGGAAGATTACTCGAACCAGCTGATAAGAATGTTGCAGTCATAGGAAGTGATGTAGCCAGTCAAATTTATGATCAGAAGATAGGGATTAACCAGGTAATAACTGTAAACGGCAAAGCAGTGCGTGTTGTTGGAATCTTGAAAGAACAAGGCATGGGTGGTGACTCAAGAATCTACATGCCAATCGATGGGGCAGTGAACCTTATTACAGATGCGAAAAAAGACGTTTATGATAGCATCTCGGTAAAAGCCAAGAATGAAGATCTGGTAGATGGATTAACAAGTGACATCGAAAAAAAGCTTATGATTTCAAGACACATTAATAAGGAAGATGATAGGGATTTTACTGTAACAGCCTCAAAATCGTTGGCTGATTCGGTTACTGAAATGATGAGTTCGATGACTCTTTTCCTTGGCGCCATTGCAGCCGTATCGTTACTTGTGGGAGCCGTTGGTATTGCCAACACCATGTTTACTTCTGTACTTGAAAAGACAAAGGAAATAGGGACCATGAAAGCCATAGGAGCAAAAAATAGAGATATCCTTATGATTTTTTTATTCAATTCCGCAATGGTAGGCCTTGTTGGTGGTATCCTTGGAATTATTCTGGGAGCCTTTGTTTCGTCTGGCCTCCAAGCAATGATGGGAGGCGGTATGACATCAGGAAATGGATTAAGCGTTCTTCTGATGGTTGAGGGACTTAGCCTTGCAGTTTTGATAGGAGTGATCTCTGGGGTTGTTCCTGCTTATCGGGCCTCGAAGCTAAAGCCTGTGGATGCATTAAGGTACGAGTAAACAGATAAGAAAAGAATAAACGGAAAAGGACGGAATAAACAGAAAAGAAAGGGGTGATTCTCCGTTCTTATTTCCTACCTCACTGGAATCAGTAGCTTCCCGCTAACAAAGAAAAAAGGTTATGATATGAATTGTTGAAAACCATCATTACTAGAGATTCTTTTTTCTTTTCTTTCTTTTTTCTTCTTTCCTTCCTTTTTTTCAAATATGGTGATAGTACTCGTTTTTCAAAATTGATCCACGACTCGTGTATACGACCTCTTTATCCGGCAATTGAAATTTGACGCGGCACTGGAAGGCATCTTGAAATTCTAATTGTCGGAACATTTTTCTTTGTCTTTGGAGCAGCCATTCGGAATATTTGTTAGGCCTAAAGAAACACCTCTTATGTTTAGACCTGAATCTCTTTTTGAAAAAATCTTCCCGGAAATAATACTTTACTGAGACTTTATCTACTTCGGGAGCGCAGAGGGTCACAAATACCCTGTCCTTTAGGTTGGGGATGAAGTGAACCCTCACCTCTTCTTTTTTCCTTTTAAATCTCTAAATCCTTACTTTTTTGTAAAATGAGCTTTTTTGGCACCATAGCCACAGATGGTGCCAGCCATTTATGGCTAGGATGTGATATAGTGGAATTACACAGTTTTAGCCATGGCTCTTGTCAGATTACCTTCCACATCGTGTTGGTGCCTAAGTATCAATACAATTATTCTACGATAAGCGAATTAAAAAGGATTGCGAGTTATTTCTCATTAACATTTGTGCTAAAAATGGCTACAAAATACACGCAATGGAAGTAGCAGACAACCATGTTCACTTGTTTCTAGAATTCCATCCAAATAATTCTCTATCAGGGTAATTCAATATTTGAAAGGAGGTAGTTCTTACAGCCTATTCAAGCTTCATCCTGATCTTAAAAAACGATATTGGGGTGGAAGTCTATGGTCAAATGGAAAACTCTATCGATCCGTTGGAAACCTAACTGCTGATACAATCAAGCATTATATTAAAGAATCATAAGGAAAACCGAGTCAAGAGTTTCAATTGCATAGGTTCATTAGATCCGAGCAAAGAAGACTTGATGATTTCTAAGTCCCGAGAAACCGAGCGGGCGGCTCGAAGCATACTCCATCCTTTAGGGAGGGGTGGCCGCACGCGATTTGATTTATTGCAGCTATCTTGAATAACCCTGATATATATGGTTAATTTCTGCTGGCAAAAAAGACTTTGTATATCTTTTAAGTACAATTCCATCACTTAGCACTTATACTAATATTTATGAACTGCTATTTTTATTTATGAACTGAAATTGATATTTTTAATTTGGTTTCTTATGCAACTGAAATATGTTTTTGTGATCTATGAAAATCAATTAACTTCTATATTCTACAGATACTCACAAATGTAAAATTTTACTGATTTTATTCGTTGTCTTTTGGGATTTTATATTACATAAGCTACCAGTATTTAAGTTTAGAGATACTGTTTTCTGTATGTCTTTCTGTATGATTTACAATTAGTATCAGTCCTATATACTATTTAAAAAATACTATCTTTGTTGTTTACTTTTGTTTAGATATTTTACTGGCAAGTAATTATTTATCATTTTAATTTCGTCTCATGCGAAACTATTATATACTCATAAGCTCATTAAGACTTTGATAGTATCACATGGAACGATTTAATGCATATATTTGATATCAGTATAAACCGTCAAGACTCATAAAAAGTGAAGCATAGGCAATACAAGAATAGGCAATACAAGATCCAAAAACAAGCTTTTCCAGGCATTAAATCTGTTTTATATGCAACTATCACTTCAATATCTTCAACTTCAATACGAATCACTCAGTTCCCAAAATGTGAAGGGTAATTTTATGAACAATTTTGCAAAAGTAAACTTAAAGGAAATAGACCCAAAAGAAATACTAGGTCCGACTTCCCACATCTACCGAAGCAACTTGGCATTCATGACAAAGGAACTCGAAACTTACGGGATCGGAAGCGGGCAGTTTGAGTTTTTACTTGTTTTATATCACAAAGATGGAGTATCTCAGGAGACCCTTGCAAAACTTCAGAAAGTTAGCAAAGCAACAAGTGCGAGAGCGATCCAGAATCTGGAAAAAGAAGGTTATGTGTACAGGGAAAGAGACGAAAGTGATCTTCGAGCTTACAGGGTTTACTTGACTGATAAAGGCAAGGAAATGAGAAATATAATTTTTAAAAAGTTGACTGCTTTTACAGATATTCTCTTTTCGGATTTCACGTCGGAAGAAATAGAAATTTTCAGGTTACTCATTAATAAAGCTGCGATTAAACTTTTTGAACCTGGATTCGAGCCTCCATCTCACAGACCTGGTGACCTGAAGTAAAAAGATGGGGATAAAAATATGGATGAAAAAAGTGCGTTTCTCGGTGAAGAGAAAATAAGCAAGCTTCTGTTTAAGCTTTCAATTCCTGTGATCGTTGGAATGTTAGCACAGGCTCTCTATAATATTATAGACACTTTATTCATAGGAAGGGCCTATGGAGCAGATAGTGTAGAGGCCATAGGTGGGCTTTCCATAGCTTTCCCAGTTCAGATGATAGTTACAGCCGTGGGAATTTTTCTTGGGACTGGAGGTGCTTCAATTATCTCACGTGCTCTAGGAGCACGAGATAACGAGAAGGCTGAGAAGGTTCTTGGAAATCTTTTCACTCTGAACCTTATTATTGGCGTACTTATTGCTGTCTTATGCCTTCATTATCTTGATCCGATTTTAAAGATTTTCGGAGCAACTGCTGGAGTCCTACCTTATGCTAGAGAATATCTGAAAATTATACTTGTAGGCGGAATTGTCTTTGTCTATGGAGTTTCAATTCAGAATATTGTCAGGTCTCAAGGAAATACTCGCCTTGCCATGAATTCGATGCTGCTAGCAGTTGGTCTCAATGTTATCCTTGCCCCGATTTTCATCTTCGGTTTTGGCATGGGCGTTCAAGGTGCTGCACTTGCGACATTACTTGCACAGGGAACCGCCTCAGTATGGCTTCTATTATACTGCATTAAAGGAAAAGGAGCTGTGAAATTCAGATCTGAAACTTTAAAACCAGACATAAATATCGTTAAGGAAATTGCAACTGTAGGAGCCGGATCGTTTGTAATGGAAAGTGCAATGAGTATCATGATGATTTTCG
>DASXVB010000025.1:0-1960 GCA_036504475.1 Methanosarcina sp. | reverse complement strand
GGTTCTACAGGCACCTTATACATAGAATCTACAATCTCGGTTCCTTTCCTATGGGCCTCGATGAAATCCCCGGCAACGGCAGCTACAATCTCTTTTTTGCTGTTAAGCACAACATTCAGGATAAAATCAAGACCTGTAATCTTTGCAGCTTCCTCAATATTCTGCCTTGCCGGATTATCGGCTCTGCCTGAGAGAGGATCCCCTTCAAACAATTTACTATAAAAGCCATGATAAGAAAGAATAGATTTTTCCGAGCTGACTCCTGGAAGGATAGACTTCCCTCCTCCTCCATATCCCGCATAATAGTGAAATTCCAGAGTGCCTGTGCTTATGATAACGTCGGAGTCAGCTACTTCTTCGAAAACTTCTACAGGCGTTCCAAAACTTGTCTCCCCAAGAAGCCTGCACCTTTTCCTATCATGCTGAACGCACCTTATTTTTTCAAATATTTCTTCTCCTAGAAGTTGGCGACACTCTTCCTCAGTCTGTAAACGGTGAAGGCCAAGGGCAAAAACAATAGTGATATTCTCATTTTTTGCTCCACCCAGATAAAGTTCTTCAAGTAGAGGTGGAAGAAGCTTTGAAGTAGGAGTTGGCCGTGTAACATCACTAACTATGATTGCAACCTTCGAATCAGGGTTTACAATTTCAGGAAGCCGTCGGCTTTTTATGGGATTTTCAAGTGCCTTTTTGATTAAAAAAGAAGACTTTTCTTTTATTTCAAATTCCGAAGGTAAAATAACACTGGCAAGATTTCTTTTCGGAATTTCAAACTCAATTCCTGTACTTCCAAAAGCAAGTGATATTTTCTTTATATTTGCAGTCATGCTCATGCCGATGTTTTATTTTGATACTACTTTTCTTTATTTAGTGTAAAATAATAAGGATAAACAAGTATAAAAAGAACTAGAAGGTAATTTTTAAAGGAAAAGGTAATTTTAGAGGCAGCTAAATCTTCGTCTTTTTATTTATAGTATCCTTTTACCGCTTTACAGGTAAAGTCCACCCACCATTAGGCATAACATGAATTTTAGCGTCAGGATTTTTGGAAAGAATCTTTTCAAGCGCCTCATCTATACTTTTTGCTGGTGTAAAGAAAGCATTTCTACTTTCCGTTTCTGGGAGCTTTGATACCAGATAAAGTTTGAATTCTTTTGCAGTCCTTCCGACAATAGCAGCTTTATGTCCACCGAACTCAAAACAATTCTTGAAACGTTTTACTGCATCTTCAGGAGCCCTGCATTCCTTGTTCCAGCACTCGTAAACTTTGTTTCCTATTCCCTCGGCACATTCGGCTACAAGAATAATTGAACCCCCTCTTTTTACAGCATTAGTGGCATTTTCAAGGGATTTTGTTGCTTGATAAAGATTGATGTCCTTTGGAAAACCCCCACATGAGACAACTACGGCATCCGCAGGCTCCACTGGTACCTTATATATAGCATCAACATACTCTGCACCTTTTCTGTGTGCCTCAATTAAATCGCCTGCAACAGCAGCTACAATCTCTTTTTTGCTGTCAAGTACAACGTTCAGGATAAAGTCAAGGCCTGTAATCCTTGCAGCCTCCTCAATATTCTTTCTTGCCGGACTGTTGGCTCTACCTGAGAGAGGGTCTCCTTCAAAGAGTTTGCTATAAAAGCTATGGAATGAGAGAATAGATTTTTCCGAGCTGACTCCTGGAAGAATGGACTTCCCTCCTCCTCCATACCCTGCATAATAGTGAAATTCCAGTGTTCCTGTGCTTATGATAACGTCGGAGTCAGCTACTTCGTCGAAAACTTCTACAGGCGTTCCAAAATTTGTCTCCCCTAGAAGCTTGCACCTTTTCCTATCATGCTGAATGCACCTTATTTTTTCAAATATTTCTTCTCCTACAAGTTGGCGACACTCTTCTTCAGTCTGCAAACGATGAAGGCCAAGGGCAAAAACAATAGTGATATTCTCATTTTTTGCTCCG
>DASXVB010000024.1:0-2200 GCA_036504475.1 Methanosarcina sp. | reverse complement strand
GTATGTTTTTCAAAGCCTCTTGTTGCTTATCAAAAAGGCTTTGAGATACAATATCATCATAGCCCTGCAGCATACCATTGGTTATAAGGATTTGATTATTAACGCCTAAATCTTGAAGCTCCTTTGAAGCCCTTTCAGCCTCCTTAAGAGGTTCTTTTTCCGGGCGGGAAACAAGAATAAGAGTAGTCATATCCTCATTAGACAAGGTTTCTACGGCTTGCTTATAAATCTTTTTTTTACTCTCAAGCCCGGAAAGTTGGCCTAAGCAAGATGCTCCATGTGTACTTTCACTTATGAAATTACTCCAGGCTGAAGGAAGCTGCATCAATCGAAGAGTGTGTCCAGTAGGAGCTGTATCAAAAATAATAAAATCATATTCTTGTTCTGTCTTTTCATCAGTTATAAAAGCCGAAAATTCATTAAAGGCAGCTATTTCAACAGTACAGGAGCCTGAAAGCTGTTCCTCCATATTTTTAATTACCACCTCAGGCAGCTTTCCTCTATATGGTGCTACAACACTTTCTTTATATTCCTGAGCAGCTTGTTCGGGGTCAAGATTGGCCACAATCAAATTGGGCACATCTTTTATAGAAACTCCTTTATTATTTAACTCGGTGTTAAATACATCCTGCAGATTTGAAGCCGGATCAGTACTGATCAGCAAAACTTTTTTCCCTTCATCCGCCAGAGTTACAGCAGTAGCACAAGCAGTGGAAGTTTTTCCAACTCCACCTTTACCTGTAAAAAATAAATATTTAGTAAGTTTTATTTGTTTGGGGTTAAATGATTTAAACAATATACTCACCTAGATGGCTTAATCTGAGCAACATTTATCGCCACAACCGCAGTCCTTGACTTCAAGCGTTTTCTTTGCTTTTAGGTAACTTTCGGGTACATTCAAAAATTTAAGTAATTCATCGTTTGTAGGATATTTGTTAGTCTTGATCACTTTACCATCAACAATGGTCACAGGTAAAACATCAACCCCATCTCGGTTCAGTATTTCGTTTATAACTATGTTGTCTACAAAAGCCTGCGGGTTATTATTTAGATTGTATCTTTCAACCTTTACACCGTTCTTTTCCAGATTGTTCAGAGCTGTTGATATCCTTAAAAGCTCTGGATTAATTACAGGTCCACATAAGCCAGTAGGACAGCACATTGCGGGCTCAAAAATTATCATTTTTACCATAAATCTCTCTCCTTCAATTTTGATATTCTCTATACTGATATTTTCTCAACTTGACTATTCATCCAACTTAAGTACATATTATTCACCACATATCATTATATGATTATATAACGATACACGACATGAGATATAAAAGTTATGAGTGCAAAAACTATTTAAAATCATTTATATTGTAATTTAAGATCAAATTCACTCTCTTTCTATCATTTTTCAAAGTAATGATCAAAGAAATAACATTCAAATATACTGGAAATTCAGGAGTTGCCAAAAGGAGTGAAAAGAGTGATGTTGAGGAATTTACTCAGGCAGATCTTTCCCTCACCCCTACTCCCATAACTAAAAGACTTGTTTCCATAGGAGGGTGACTCCAGCCGTCAGGAGAAATAGTCTTTTTCTCAATTGAGATCTCAACTTGTTTCCCGCTAAGGCCGCAGTCTTGCATGTAATCCGCAACAAGCTCTTTACCAAGTTCGGTTGCGGTTTCAAGTGCTTCCGAATACGTATCGAACTTCAGCCTGTTGCCTGGAGCAAAAACTAGGAAATCTTTGTCAGGAGATATTAGACTTGCTGGTCTTATTAGGATTTCAACTCGTTTAATTCCTCTTCCTACAAGCGCACCAACAGCATTTCCTACCTCAGCATATTCTGGAACCAAGATCTCAGCATCAACAAAGCTCTCCAGTTCTTTCCTGTACGCTCGGACAGGGCCTCCAAGCAAAACAACTGGAACTTCCAATTTGAATTTTGCAGGATAATTCTCGTCAAGTATTTTTGCAATGGCTGCTTCCGGAACTCCTACCAGGACATACGAGAGCAGATGAAGTGCCATGTTTCTGGCAACTCTCTTTTTTACAGTACTGCAGAATCCCACTGGTGTCATGCGCATGATTCTTGAAAGTCTCTCCGCCCCTATATGGGAAGCCTCTTCGTTCCAGGTTGTATATTCTCCTAACACATGCAGAGCATCAGTAGGAGTGAAGCCAATCGCCTGCACCAGACGTTTTTTGA
>DASXVB010000023.1:0-3158 GCA_036504475.1 Methanosarcina sp. | reverse complement strand
ATGAGATACTGGGAAAAATAACCCCTCAATCGTGTACATCTGCGGAATAGGAGTATTGAACAACAGAATTACAAAAAATAACAAGATTACAAAAATGCTGAGATGGCGGAAAGGCTACGCGATGGATTGCAACTCCATTCTATCCCGGTTCGATTCCGGGTCTTAGCTTAGGGGTAGTATATGGATATAAGAACACAAAAAACATTTGAGGCACTTTTTGCCCTTGAAGATATTAGGGAAACTCTTAGACAAAGGCTTCCAAATATCACAAACCCAGAAGAAGAACACACTATTAAAGAAAGTGTAAACAAGGTCAGAAAAATTCTGGACGATATAGAAAACAATACAGGAAATCCGGAAGTAAGGAAGATAGCTAATAATATTGATATTCGGTCCAGAGAAGAAACATACATCAATATACAGCCAATCCAAGCAGCTGGAAGGCTTACACCCGAAGCCAGAAAAGCTCTCATAGCATATGGCGATGGCTATTCTACCTGTGATGCCTGCCGCAAACCTTTCAGGTTGGACAAAATAAGCAGTCCACCTGTAGCTCCATTTCATGAACAACTCGCAAGCTTCGTTAACATGGATATAGCTCGAGTAGTACCAGGTGCAAGGAGAGGTTTCCAGGCAGTAACATCATCTCTGGTCAATAAAGGTGATTCCGTAATAGTCTCAGCTCTTGCTCATTATACAGAATTTCTTGCAGTAGAAGGAGCAGGAGGAATAGTTAAAGAAGTGCCTTTAAATGAGCACAATATTGTGACTGCAGATGCCACTGCTGAAAAAATTGAAGCGGTTAAGCAGGAAACAGGAAAATTACCTGTACTGGTAATGATCGACCATTTTGATTACCAGTACGCAAATGAGCATGATGTAAAAGGCATTGCAAAAGTTGCCCACCAATATGATATTCCTTTTCTGTATAACGGAGCATACACTGTTGGAGTAAGGCCAGTTGATGGAAAAGATATTGGTGCTGACTTTATTGTAGGTTCAGGTCACAAAAGCATGGCATCCCCTGCACCTTCAGGAGTACTGGCAACAACTGAGGAATGGGCTCCCAAGATATTCCGTACAACTCAGATGACGGGTGATCTTACCAAACGTAAGTTTGGTGTCAAAGAAGTTGAAATGCTCGGTTGCACACTTATGGGCTCAACACTGCTAGGTATGATGGCTTCATTCCCTACAGTTAAAGAGAGAGTAAGGAACTGGGAAGACGAGTTGAAAAAATCGAACTATTTGATTGATGGTTTGCTTGCTATTGAAGGCAGTAAAGTCGTCTCAGAATATCCACGCAAACATACCCTTTCTAAAGTTGACACTATCAAGAGCTTCGATCTTGTAGCGCAGGAACATAAACGTAGAGGTTTCTTCCTTTCAGACGAACTTTCACGCAAGGGTATAGTCGGAGAATTTGCAGGAGCCACACGCGTCTGGAAACTTAATACATATGGACTTTCATGGGATAAAGTTCGCTATGTAGTAGATACATTCCAGGAAATCGCTGAAAAATACAACCTTCAGGTAAACAAGGAGAAGAATTCCAATGACTAATAATTATAAATTAGGAACACTTGCCCTTCACGCTGGACAGGTTCCAGATCCAACAACAGGAGCACGTGTTGTACCAATATATCAGACTACATCGTATGTTTTCAAGGATACTGATCAAGCAGCCAATCTTTTTGGGCTCAAAGAGCTTGGCAACATCTACACCCGTATAATGAATCCTACTACTGATGTGTTTGAACAGCGCATAGCTGCAATTGAAGGTGGAACTGGAGCTCTTGGAGTTGCATCCGGTTCAGCAGCAATAACCTATGCTCTGTTAACTATTACCAGAGTAGGAGACGAAATAGTATCCGGAAACAATCTTTACGGCGGAACTTATGAACTTTTTAGATACACGTTTCCCAAACTGGGAAGAAAAGTAATATTTGTAGATTCAACTGATGTAGAAGCATATCGAAAGGCCATTAATGAGAAAACTAGGGCTATTTATATTGAGTCTCTGGGTAACCCAAAGCTTGATGTTCCAGATTTTGAGGCAATCGCAGCTATTGCCCATGAAGCTGGGATTCCAGTTGTCGTAGACAACACAAGTGCTGTAGGGCTTGTCCGACCTATTGAACATGGAGTTGATATCGTTGTGCATTCAGCAACCAAATTCATTGGCGGTCATGGAAACTCAATTGCTGGTTCTTTAGTCGATTCCGGAAAGTTCGCCTGGAACAACGGTAAATTTCCGGAATTCACAGATCCTGATCCAGAATATCACGGCCTAAAATATTGGGATACATTTTCAGACTTCCCTGGGATTGGGAACGTAGCATTTGTCTATAAAGCAAGGCTGCAATTTCTTAGAGATACAGGTGCCGCTATTTCACCTTTTAATTCGTTCCTGCTGCTTCAGGGACTTGAAACTCTGCATCTGAGAATGCAGAGACACTCAGAGAATGCCCTCAAGGTGGCAGAATATCTGTCTAATCATTCCAAGGTCTCCTGGGTTAATTATCCAGGTTTACCGGATCATCCAAGCCATGAACTTGCATCCAAGTATCTAAAAGGAGGTTATGGTGCATTGCTAGGTTTTGGTGTGAAAGGTGGCGTGGAAGAAGGCAAAAAGTTTATTAACTCTGTGAAACTGCTTTCACACGTTGCGAATATAGGAGATTCCAAAAGTCTTGTTATCCATCCAGCAACTACTACACACCAGCAAT
The DNA here is from genome assembly GCA_036504475.1 of Methanosarcina sp. Taxonomy (GTDB): domain Archaea; phylum Halobacteriota; class Methanosarcinia; order Methanosarcinales; family Methanosarcinaceae; genus Methanosarcina. Next base: position 429 of record DASXVB010000023.1, on the reverse strand, counting down.
TAACCCCGGCCGAACAGGAAGCAAATGGAGTTACGCCAGATTACATACGCCTTTCCATAGGTACTGAGGATATAGAAGATATAATCTCAGATATAGAGCAGGCTCTTGAGCAAGTATAATCTTTATTTGTACTCTCTGGCATCAAGGTTAATTTAGACCTAAATACGACAAAGAAGCATTAAAAAAGCTATAAATTGATGAGGTAAAACTCATCTATTTATTTTCAGTGATTTTGCTTTGTCAATTTGACTTGTTACATCTTTTTTTAAAAAATCTAACTGAAAAACAAGGATGACATTCATGGAGTTTGAAAAATTACGACACGGGACCGAACTTATTAAGCGTGGCTTTTCACGTATGCAAAAAGGGGGTGTGATCATGGATGTTACAACTCCAGAGCAGGCTAGGATCGCAGAAGAAGCCGGAGCA
>DASXVB010000022.1:0-21671 GCA_036504475.1 Methanosarcina sp. | reverse complement strand
TGAAGCAAGGTTCAACAGGTTTGATTAATGTTACTTATACGAATCGTGGGGAAACTTCAGCCCAAGATGCTCAAGCAAAGATTGTTGTCATGAAACCACTTAGCACCAGCAAGTCAACTGTTAGGCTTGGAACAATCGGCCCTGGGGAAAGCCAGACAGCATCATTCAATATTGCGGCTGAATCCGATGCAGTTGATAAAAATTACAGTGTTGATAGTGAAGTGAAGTACATTGGCGATGATGGGAAAACAAAGTTTTCCGAAAATATGAAAGTTGACATGCCAATTGAAAAATCCGAATCTAAATTCAGCACAACTATGATAATTGGTATATTACTAGCTCTTCTCCTTATTTACCAGATTATAAAGGTGCTCCGGAACAGGAAAAATTACAGTGAAAATGAGTCAGGTGATGAGAATGACTAAAGTAAGAAGTATCTCTGCGATTGCAACTCTTCTTATGCTATTGCTTGCAACAATGCCTGTACAGGCAGCATTACCAGAAAGTTTTGATTTCAGCAAAAACTTTTATACAGTTTACGGAGGGCCAAATATAGAGGCCACTCCAATTGGAGATACCGAATATTCCAGGGGAGATACTGTTACTCTGAATCTAGGACTTATGAACAAAGGAGTGGTTCAGGGCTTTAAATCAGAAAAGGATTCCGGCAGTACAGTTGATACAGTACTACAGCAGACGGAAATGAAATATGAAACGCAAACTACAACTGCCGATGGTATCCTTGCAACTCTTACATCTAACAACCCGAACATAAAGATAAAATCAGGCTCTCAGGAATCAGGCACCCTTCAACAGGGAAAACAAAGCCAATCTCCCACGCAATTTACTATCGAAATTAGTAAAAATGCTCCTGCAGGTACATATCCTTTGAACTTACAGCTTTCATACCAATACCAGAATAATACTCAGGTTAGCGGAGATGAATATGATCCTGCTACAGGCCTTGTAACTAACCAGGGTGTAGGCGTTTGGTACGAAAATAAAACACAGAACCAGACAATAATGGTCCAGGTTAAGAAAGAACCTTACTTTGAGGTTACAAATGTAACAGGTGACCTTTACCCCAATAAAGGTGGCATGTTGTATGTTACCTATAAGAATACAGGTGAAGAACCTGCAAAGGATGCAACTGTAAGAGTAAGTGCTAGTGACCCATTCAGTACAACCGATGATCAGGCATTTCTCGGCACTTTGCAACCTGGACAGAGTGCAGTTGCAGCTTTTGACATGGCTGTAGACAGTACTGCAACCGCGAAACCCTATTCATTAGACAGTGAACTCCTTTATGAAGACACGGAAGGGCACAACCAGGTTTCAGACAGTGTCAAGATCGACACAAAAGTCCTTCCTGAAAAAAGTAAGCTTCCGGGATTTGAATTTGGAGCAGGTGTTTCATTCGTAGCTCTTGCTGCTTGCTTTATTGCATTGAGAAAGAAGAAACAAGACTGAGAGCAAAGAGCCAAAGAAAGATAATCGTAAATATCAATCTATATAAAAATTTCACGATAGTCTATTAATCAATATATCTAAAACAAAGATTTTGGAGGAAGTGTAATGGAAAAAATGTTGAAAATTGTAGCAATGCTTCTTGTTGTTGCTGCTGTTGTATTTGCAGCCGGTTGTGCTGGAAAGACAAACACAGCAGAAAATCAGACTCAAACTCAAACCTCTTCAGCACAAGTAAATTCTACACCTGCAGAAGCGCCTTCAACGGTAGAAACACCCGCATCTACACAGACGCCTGCACCTTCAGTAACACCTTCCGTAACAAACGGAAATGCAACTGAAAATATTACTGAAAATGTAACTGGAAATACTACTCTAGCCCAAACCGGTACTCATATAAGTAATGTTCAGCGCAAAAGGGCTATAGCAATGAATCACACACTGAGTTCCGACACAGTCACATTGAACTCCAGCCAGTAAAGAGCTGAAATGGTTTGAGTTACAGTAAATACCTCTAAGGAAATATGAATGTAGCCTATTAAAAGGCTACAACTTTTTTGGAAATAATTGAATTAATTTTTCTGTCATATAGTACTTTACGCGTAAAGCAAACGGAGAATAATATATGACCAGCGATTTTTGCCAAAAGATAGTAATTGCAACAGACGGATCTAAGAATAACCTGAGAGCTATTTCTTATGGTATTAAGCTTGCAAAACTTAGCGGAGCTACAGTTTATGCTCTTCATGTAGTAGATACATATTCTCTTTCTCAAAGCTGGACTGCTGGTAGGGAAACAATGTATGAAGTCTTGAGAAAGGATGGACAGAAGGCAACCTTAAAAATTAATGAGAGTGGAGAAGCTTCAGGCATCGAGGTAAAAGAAGTTCTTTTAGAAGGGCACCCAAGTAATGAGATTATTGATTTCGCCGAGAATAATAATATTGATCTGATAGTAATGGGTACCCTGGGAAAAACTGGGCTCGATAGGTTTCTAATGGGAAGCGTTGCAGAGAACGTGATAAGACACTCAAAAGTCCCAGTCCTGGTCGTCCGGAGTGAAGATAAAAGCTGAAATTTTCTATCAATTGAAAGTTTTTTGGGAGCCGGGCTAAATCCGGATTCATAAGGCCTAAAAAATTGATAAATTTGAAGTATGAGATCATTTCTAGATTAGTTAAATTAAAGTTACAATTTTTTTTTAGTTGGACTGATTAGCTTCGTTCAAGTCGGTTTTTATCTGTTCTTTTTCACCGACAATTTTTGCAACCATTACCTCAGTCGATTTGATGACAGCATAAACCCTGTCTCCAGGTTTTATATCCAGTTTTTCTACGGCTTCTTCGGTGACTACTGAGGTTATAATTGACGGTTCCATTTCAATTGTGATCTTGCTGACAAGCCCATTTTTCTCAACTTGAAGCACTTTACCAGGTAATTGGTTTCGAGCTGATAACTTGAAGCTTACGTTCTCCCAGGCTGTTTCATCCCCTATGGTTTCATTAATAAGCAGTCTACTGGCTTCGTATTCAGCTAACAGCTTTCGTCCTAGGTCGGTCAAGAAAGTACCCTGATTTTTTCCCCCTCGAACTGTGATAACTGCAGGTTCACTGAGGGCTTCATTCATTTTTTTAAGTACTATCCATGCTTGTTTATATGAAATATCAAGCTTTTTGCAGGCTTTCCGAAGTGAGTGCTCTTCTTCTATTGTCTTTAATAACTTAGCTCTTCCAGCACCCATAACAGTTTTTCCATCTTCTGTAAACCAGACCTTCGTTCTTGCTTTCACAAATTCTCACCTTTTACCAGAGCACATGGACAGAACTTGCCTTGAAATAGGCATGAACCGGAACTCCAGAAAGAATATCCATTTCCTCTGCAGACTATGGGTTAAAGTGTATTAAGGAGAACGCCAAAATCAACTTTCACCCGAACAAGGGTCCAGTTATCCATATTTCGGTAACTCTGCCCTGTAGAGAGTTTCTGATGCTGGATTGTGTGGAAGTCTTACTTAAAAGTATGTTCTTGGGTCTCAGGAAGGAGTGTACCTGGTTTCCCACCTCAATACCCCTGAAGCGTCAATAATCATCTTACCGTCTTCGATCCTTATAAGTCCACGCTCTGCAGAGATAACCTTGTCATTCAGCATATTCTCAAAACCTACAAAGCTGGCTATCCGATGTCAATTGGATTCGAAAATTTCTTCTGGAATCCTATCTGCATAAGTTTCCATCCATTATTATCGCGATCCTAAGTGGCCTGAGCTTTTTTTAAATAATCTTATAATAAAAATAAGAAAAAATAAATATAGTCTGAATTCAAGCTAGCTTGTCTAAATATAAAAAAAGTGCCTATAAGACTGTAAAAAGTTAAATAAACGTTATAATGAAAGTAAATGTTTATTTATTTATATGTCGATACAATGAGCATATATAAAGCCTTAATTTCAAAGTTGAATAATATATCGAAAATTCGATAAAATATGTGACTTATATACATTATTACATATCTCTGAAGGTTTATTTATGAATGGTTATAGTGTTTTCCTTGTAATGCTTACAGTCTATATAGCCATACTTGTGGCTATTAGCTGGTATTTTAATAGTAGACAGAAGTCCATTACCGATTTCTGGCTTGCTGGCCGCATGATAGGGCCTACAGCAATCGGTTTTTCGGCTGCAGCTTCATGGTTAACAGCTGGAGGAATTCTTGCAGTTGTCGGGTATTTTATGCTTGGAGGAATGGGTTCTATATGGGAATTTGTGGCTCCTAATATCCTTGCTCTCCTTGTTATTGCTGTGCTTGTAAGTAAGATTAAAAGCCTGCCTGCAATCACACAACCCGAACTTCTTGAACAACGTTACGGTAGTGCAATAAGATTGCCGATTGCCGTGATTATTACTGTTGTAATGACTCTTTTTTCAGTAGCGGATATTACAGGCCTTTCTCTAGTGTTGCAGGTATTTTATGGCCTTGATCCCATCTATGCTGCAGCCATCATTGCGATTTCAGTCTCTCTCTACGTAACGTTGGGAGGACTTTCAGCAGTGATCTGGACAGATGTTATTCAATTTGCTTTTCTTGCCCTTTTCGCAGTGGGAATAGCTTTTGCAGCAGTAGGAACGGTAGCTGATGGAGGACTTAATACTACTGCAATAAGCACTTCCCAGCTTTTTGGAAATGTGCCAACAAGCTGGTGGAATCCTTTTTCAGTCGGTCTTCCCTTGATACTGATTCTGAGCTTTGCCCTAATCCCAGGCTGGATTACTGAGCAGGATCCCTGGCAGAAAGTCTGGGCTGCAAGAGATGAAAAATCCGCCAGTCGTGGAATGGTAATTGGTTCCCTCATGATCACTGTGGTCTTTGCGGCCTGCGCAGTAGCTGCAATAGCTCTCAATTCCATATATCCTGAAATTGCAAAAATGGGTTATCCTGCAGGCATGGATCTGGCAGAATCTGCACTTCTGAATTTTGTCAATACACGTTTTGCCTCCGCCCCTGTGATAATAGCCTTCAGCGCAATAGGGCTTGCAGCAGCTTCCATGTCATGTACGGACACTTTTTCAACATCAGGGGCTTCCTGTGTCTCAAGGGACATTTTCCAGAGATACATAAAGCCTGATGCCACAATGAAAGAAATGCTTGCGGTAAACAGAATCAGTGTCGTCGCTATCATACTTGCGGCAACAGCAGGTTCATTTGTAATTCCAAACATTATCGATGCTATTCAAATCGCAACCTTCATTGCAAGCTCATCCTACTTTTTCCCCTTAATGGGAGGTCTATACTGGAAGCGGGCTACTAAAGAAGGAGCTTTTGCAGGAATGCTCGTGGGATTCTTAGTTCAGGTGGCTCTTGTGGCTGTGGATCTTATAAAAACACCACCTATGGGTACCAACTATCTTGAGACAATCCACCCGATCCTCACGAGCCACGGAGTAATTGTCGGAATGACCGTGAGTGCAATTGTTTTCTTTGGGGTATCCCTTATGACAAAACCCTCGAGCAAGATCAATCTTGCACCCTTTTTCGAAGAGGAAGCCGAAAAGCTTGCCCGTTACGAAGCAAAAGGAGTCAGTGAAGCAGATAAGTCGTACAGCGCTTTTCTCGAAAACGTTGATGAAAAAATTACTGGAGAACGTGCTCATCTCCAGCTCAATCTTCGAGCTTCTGGAAACCTCAACTGGCATGAAATAACAGAACGACTTAAAATCAGTTATCCTGCCTGGATAACTCCTACAGGAATTGATTCCGTATATAGGTTGACTCATGGGGATATGCTTTCCTGTGTTGCGATAACAAGAGGTAGTGGAGATCGGGATATCTGGCTCAAAGCGGAACCTACTCTTGAAATCGTGGAAAGACAGAAAAGAGAACTTTTCACAGCCTACGAAGAGTTGAAAAAAGTACTTGGCCAGAAGAATATAAGTCTGGACTTTTATAAGTAAAAGTTGAGGTTCTTACCAGAACCCAACTATTTCTATTTTTTCCGATTTAAACAACTATTAAAGCCTGAAGGCGCTTTCAAGGGTCTTTTTTCCAAAAAGAAGATCTTCGAGAGAGAATACCTCAAAATTATAAACTCCTTTGTATCCCGAAAGCAATTTCAGGACTGAAAAATCAGCACAACCTTCTCCAGGAGCCATATGCGCGTCCCCATCGTATTTTTCTGTCCATTGTCCACTATTATCATGAAGGTGAAGATGGATAATATGCTCCTTCAAGGTTCGGACAAATTCCCTAAGTTTTTCAGAATTGCCTCCGCAGGTAAGGTTTGCGTGTCCTATATCAAAGGTGACTTTCAGGTGTTCGGAATTCATAGCCTCTATGGTCCGGGAAAGCTCCTCGGCCTCACAGCAAAAATTGGAAGGATCTGTACCTTCTTTGTTTTCAAGACCCAGAGTCACTCCATAATCTTCAGCTACGGAAGCAAGCTTGCCGAGGTTTTTGATCATAGATGAAAAAGATTTTTCTCTATCATATCCAACCCTGCCCGGATGTAATACAACAACAGAAGCTCCAATGCGGTTTGCAAGTACAATTGATTCTTCCATAAGGGTAAATTCTCTCTCACCCATTTGTGCAGTGTCAACTTGGAGAGCTAAAGGATATTTAGAGTCTTCCGCAGAGTAAGGTGCATGAACTGTGGCTGCAAAATCATAGATAGAGATTTCATCAAGCACCCTGTCAAGTTTCTTCGTTTCAAGTTTTAAACCGTCATAAATCTCAAGTTTGGGAACATATAGTTCTATAGACTCAACATGCCCCTGTAAATCTACAGGGGAAGCGGCAAAGGATGAAGCTCCTAAAATCACAGATTATGCAAGGAAACTAAATATAAAAATCCTTTTCGTATTCCTACAGAAATCAAATGTGGCATACATATTAAAAATAGTTAAACCTTTAAAAGGTTAAATTAAATATATCAGAAAAGTTACTCTTTAATTACAGCCAAACAGTTTCACGTAAACAATATGAGATAAATTAGCCAACATATTTATATATAAATAAGTGTTATGGAACAAACTTTTCTAAATTATTTATATATATCTATAAACAATATTTATATATTTTCGTAGAATAAATATATTTTTACTTGAGCATGTGCAGTAATAAATAATTAACATTTTATTATATAAAAAAAATACATCTTATTTATCAAATAACTGGGAAAAAATTAATTTAAACAATGATAAATAAAAATAAATATTATAAAAACCACAACTGGAAAACGCAATTATATATAAATTCTAAATATATTTTTTGAAAAATAGATTGAACAATTCATTAGTTATGATCGGAATCTTTATATGATATTGGGGAAAGTAATATTTTTTTATTTATATAAATGTGTGAATTCCCCCGTTTTAACCGACTCAAACCGTCTTATAAAATTGATTATATATTAAATAAATATATAATAATATTTTAAAAGCCTAATTATTTCGAAAGGTTTATGAATAATCCTCTCTAAACAAAAATTAAACGCTTGTCATTCGTTATTTTTCGTTGTGATAATATGGCAAACGACATTAAAAAATGTACAATGTTTTTTTTCAATCCGGCCTTATTACATGTAATAACATAAAGGAGGAAAATGAATGGAACCACTCATAAGCATGGGAGTGCTCGCGCTTATCGGCGCTGCTGCGACGATTGCAGGTGCCTCGGAAGACCTGGAATCCGATGTAGGGTCGCAGAGTAACGCCAATTCACAAGTGCAATTAGCTCCCCAGATGGGCTACGTACATCGTATTTATAACAAAGCTATCGCTGGTGAACCGGTCTCCAACGGAATGATGTGTACAATCGGTGCTACTGGAGCTCTTGTCTTAATCAAACACTTTGGTTTTTCACCACTCTTTGCACTAGTTATTGGAGCCCTTATTGCAGCTATGGTGCATGGAAGTTATTCCGTGACAGCAATTATGGGCAGAGAGGCAAGTCAGGCTAGATTTAAACAGCCTATATATCTAGACTTGATAAGATCTCACACACCTGTGATCATGGCCTTTGCATTTTTAACAACGTTATCTGTCGAGGTAGTCTCGTACCTAATGGTATACGCATTAGCGCATCCTTTCCCGTTCGTCCTATTATCTTTCCTGTGGGGAGTTGTAGTAGGTTCAGTCGGATCTGCCACAGGTGACGTCCATTTAGGTGCAGAGCGTCAGTTCCAGCAGCAGCCTTTTGGTGAAGGTCTGAACGCTTCACAATCAGGAAACATTGTCCGAAAAGCTGAATCAGGCCTGAGAAACGGTATTGATAACCTCTGGTTCTGCTCAAAGTTCGGTGGACCGATGACAGGAGTTTCTTTTGGAATGGTCGTGTTCCTTGGTACCTGGATCATATTAGTCTTTGATCCCGCAAAAGGGAATGTAGAGGGCTGGCTCTCTAATCTATTAGGTGTGGTTATTGTTATTGTATTATGTATTTGGAACTGGCATATCGAAAAGGAAACCCGTGAAAAATACGGACCTTTCAAGGAAGATAAGGTCGAAGAGGTGTCCGCATGATAGACATCGTAGGACTTATTGCGCCTAACATTTTGTGGATTCTCGCGATTGTAATCGGTGGTACTTTAATTTCTATCAGTGTCCACTTTATATCTGTCGGAGGCGCTCCCGCAGCAATGGCCCAGGCGACAGGTATAGGTACCGGTACTGTGATGCTGGCAGCCGGAGCCGGAATTGCTGGAATCATAGCTGCTGGAGCTGTAATGGATTTAAACCAGGATCTAGGTGTGGTTCTAGGTGCTGGAGGAGTCGGCGCAATGATCATGCTGGCAGCAACTATGATAGTCGGTACCTGGGTTTACGCCTATGGTGTGGGCGTTATGCCGGTTTCTGCAAAAGTAAAATACGATCCAATCACAAAATACAGGCAGGACCTCTATGTCTCCCAGGGTACTGAAGGACATGGTATTCCAACTGTTGCATTTGTAAGCTCGCTTATAGGAGGTCTTCTCGGAGGTTTTGGAGCGGCTCTTGCATACTATGCTCTCATGAAAGTCGGTACCTATGCTTACGCAGGAGTTACTCCTCTCGCAGTACATGATCTGAACCTCGTAGGCGTTGTAGCTGCTTTCACGATAGGTTTCTTCTTTATAAACTCGGTTATTCCTTCATACAACATTGTTGGTACTATTGAAGGGTTCCATGATCCTAAATTTAAAAGATGGCCAAAGGCGGCTGTTGCTTCCTTCCTTGCATCAATCCCTCTTGGTATTGTAGCAGTAATAGCAGTTGGAGCGCTTGCATTTGCAGGAGGTCTCTAAATGACAGAACAAAAAATGATTCCTCCTAACACATTGATGGCTATTGGTGCAGTTGGTGGCCTCGTAGGAGTATATCTCGCCTATTTCCTTGCCCCAGCGAACCCTATATTTGTATTCTTTGGGGCTCTGGGGGCAGTCTTCGCCGCTGTATGGGGTGCTGATGCAGTCCGACGTATTGCTAGCTATGGACTTGGTACGGGTGTTCCGTCAATCGGTCTGCTTGCCCTTGGTATGGGGATTATTGCCGTCCTGTTCTCACTTGCCCTCGATATAGGTGCAGGGGGCCCTATTGTCGCATTCATTGTCTCATGCGCTATCGGAGCTATAATAGGTATTATTTCTGTAAAGATACTGGGCATGACTATCCCAATTATGGTAAGTGCAACAACTGAGATTGCAGGTGCAGGAGCTCTCCTGATTCTCGGACTTGGTATTGTAATTGCCGGATCCCTTGATTATGCAGTATTTGTCAAAGAAGTGGTTACAACAGGCTTCATAATGCTTATTTACATCGCCGGCGGTATGGCAATGTTGCACCCGCACAATTCAAACCTGGGACCTGACGAAACACAGGACAGACTCCTTGCACTCTCCGCAGAAAAAGCAGGAATTGCAGTGATTCTCGCAGGCTTTGCATCCGTAGCAGGTATGGGAGCAATCGTTCTAACAGTACTTATTGGACTCATCATTTGGTATTATTTCTTTGGCAAGTACTACGACTTTGTCAAAAGAGATGCATACAAGGTTGTCGATACCGGCCTACTTCCAACTGAGGAGGAAATGCAATGAGTATAGTTCGCATATCCCCAGAAATACATCTGGTAATGGATACCGAGACCGGTTTGATCGCACAGGAGCGAGAGGACGTCATCCAGTACAGCTTGACGCCTGTCTTTGAAAGACTGGACAAGCTGGATCTAGTAGCAGATGATCTGGTGAATTCTCTTGCTCCAAGCCGTCCGCTCCTTAACTCCTGGCCAGGCCGTGAAGACGCGTCCTATAAAGCTGGATTCTATACCAATGCTTGGTATGGAATTGTCGTGGGCTTTTTCTTCTTCAGTGTTGTTGCCCTTTTAATGTATGTTATTAAAGCTGCGGCGGGAGGAGCTTAAAATGGCAAATAAGAAAGATGCTGCCTCAGGGTGGCCTATTCTGAAAGGTGAATACGAGGCTGGTGATTCTAAGAATCCAGTATGTGTAATTACCTGCGGATCACACATTCCGGGAAAGTCTATTCTTGATGCAGGTGCATCAATTACAGGATCGTGTAAAACCGAAAACCTCGGTATCGAGAAAGTTGTTGCCCACATCATTTCAAACCCTAATATCAGGTTCCTCCTTGTGACCGGTACTGAGGTTAAAGGGCACGTACTTGGTCAGTCAATAATCGCTCTCCACGCAAATGGTGTAAAAGAGAGCAGGATCGTAGGGGCCCAGGGTGCAATTCCGTATGTAGAAAACCTGACTGCAGAGGCAGTTGCCCGTTTCCAGCAACAGGTCGAAGTCATTAACATGCTTGACACTGAGGATATGGGTGCAATTACTGGCAAAGTAAGAGAACTCGTTTCAAAAGACCCTGGAGCCTTTGATGCTGAACCCATGATCCTACAGATCTCCGAGGGAGGAGAAGAAGAAGAAGAGGGAGCTGGGGTCAGACCGCTTGGCGCCGAAATTGCAATGATCCGCAATAGGATGAAGGGAATTGAAAGCAGTCTGATCGATATCGGAAACCTCAATAAGTATCACGCAGGTGTAGGTGCAGGGAAGATTGAAGGGTTCATGATAGGATTAACCTTTACCATTGCTATTCTTGGAATGCTATTGTTCGGGAGGTAAAAGAATGGCAGAAGATGAATATGGGAAGGGAGTCCCGATGTCGACTACCCCGCAGATGGGCGCAATCGATACGACTCTCGAGAGTATAAGATATAGAGGCCAGTTAATCGCAAGAAACCAGAAGCTTGATTCAGGTGTAATGGCTACTGGAGTCTCAGGGTTTGCAGCGGGATTCCTATTTGCATTTCTAGTAACTATTGTAATCCCTGTATTGGTCTGGAGTATAACGAGGTGAGTGTCATGAGTGATGGAAAAGCACCCGTAGTTATTGTAGATCAAAGCGAGTTTAACGCGGCCATGAAGAGGCTCGACACGATTGAAGAAAAAGTCGAGTTCGTTGGCAGTGAAGTTGCACAGAGAATCGGAAAGAAGGTCGGAAGGGACATCGGAATTCTGTACGGCGGCGTTGTTGGCCTGCTGCTCTTCCTAGTCTATGCTACGATATCATCAATGTTCATGCATTAACAAGTGAGGGATAAAAATGTTCAAATTTGATAAGAAACAGGAAGTTTTTGATATTGGTGGAGTCAAATTCGGTGGTCAGCCAGGCGAATATCCAACTGTATTAGTAAGTACCATGTTCTATGGAAAGCACAAGATCGTGTCAGACGAGGACAAGGGAATTTTCGACAGAGCAACTGCGGAAACGCTCTGGAATACACAGCAAACAATGAGCGACGCTACCGGACTTCCATATGCGAACCAGATTGTAGGTGAAACTCCCGAAGCGATTTGCAACTACATAAAGTGGTTTGTCGATATTGATGATCACACTCCTTTCCTGATCGACTCCTCTGCCGGAAATGTAAGGGCTGCTGCTGCTAAATATTGTACTGAGATCGGTGTTGCACACAGGGCTGTGCACAACTCGATCAACGCAAGTATCGAACAGGCAGAAATCGATGCACTTACTGAAAGCGATGTGGAAGCATCTATTGTGCTTGCCTTTAACGCAGTTGACCCTACCGTAAAAGGAAAGCTGGACGTTCTTGAAGTCGGTGGTTCCGGACTAACAAAAGGAATGCTTGATATCGCAAAGGATTGTGGAATCAAGGTACCCTTAATTGACGTCGCTGCAATGCCGCTTGGCGCAGGTTCTGGCCCTACTATCCGCTCTATACCCACAATGAAAGCAAAATTCGGGCTGCCAGTTGGCGGAGGATACCACAACATGGCATCCTCCTGGAGCTGGTTACGGAAATTCAAGAAAACTATGCCTGATCCAAAAGCTGTCTACATGCCTTCAGACATTGGTACCAACCTGGTAGCACAGATTGCAGGCTCTGACTACCTCCTTTATGGGCCTATCGAGAACGTCAATGAAGTCTTCCCTGCCGTAGCAATGGTTGACATCATGCTTGGTGAAACAGCAAAAGATCTTGGTATCGATATCGTGGACCTTGCAAACCACCCGGTTACCAAGCTGACATAAATGCGAAGAAAAAATTAAAAAGCATTACCAGAGGAAATTTATCCTCTGCTTTTTTTCTATTTTGTTCGTAACTTTTTCGGCAAATTTTTATTTGCATTATGCTGCTTTCGGGAAAATTTCAATCCCTTAATCGTTATAATATCTCTAGTTTTAGGGTAAAAATGATATTCAGAAATAGGCCAAATAGTGATACTAAAATACTACACATTTTAAAAAAGTTTTATCTTTTGTTTTTAGGAGAAAAGTTCCTGGCTGGCTAAACAATTTCGTCTAAACCTGCCAGGTGCTTTGAATCCACTCCCAAACTCGCTTTTTGGGACTGTTATTGCTTCTGAAGATCATGAGTTATCAGGGAAATTGTAATAATATGTGAGTTTTTATACTGCTCACAAGCAAGAGCTGTACAATATCTACTCCCAAACCTACAGTTGTTAAAATGTCAATTGATGCCTTCAACCAATACCTTTGAGATTGAATTAAGGTAGGCAATCAAGGATTAGACAACTGTAAGGATAGAGTGAAATCAATAACGTGATCTTCCAGGTTATAGCAGTCCAAGTTACATTCTAACTTTTTTAGGTTACATATTGTACACTGTCTTAACACATATATATAAAGAGTTGTGAACCGATGTCATTCGGCTCAGATCATTTATTAAGCCTTTTGTTTAATGTTATAATATAGATCCAATTGGTTAAAAAGCAAGGAAATATGAAAAAATACACATACAAGCAAATTAGAGGAGTTTGTAAACACGCGAATATTTTATAGTATTCCAAGACTAGCCTGGAAGCTCGATGATTATTTATTAACTCTAATCGTCAAAGAGTAGTACTAAATAGAAAGATTTAATATTTGGTAGTACTTACCAATATCATAAATAGAGTTCAAAGTAAAAACAATTAGTAGTTAAAAGATTTCTCATTATAAAAACATTTTTTAAACTTTTTAACCGGGAACCATAAAAATCCTGATCTTACGGCATCAAAACGGATCGTAGCATAAAAAGCCAGGAAACCGGAGAGTATCGGGTGGGAAATATGCTGATCAGAAAGAACATATCCCTGGATGATAAATACCTTAAAAAGTTACAGCCTCTTCTGGATGCCAATAACGGGAATTTAAGTGCTGCAGTCAGGGATACAATTGAAGTTGCAGATACAGCTCTTATAAATCATAAAAGTATTGACGAAGCAATCCAATTTTTAAAGGAAACTCCTGCAAAAGAAGAGTTAAACTATACAATCCAGAACGGAGAAAATATAGTTATAAACAAAACGATGCTTGAATGGTTATTCAAGTGTACGAGGGGCAGACTTACTGATGAAGAGCTTGTTAATGAGCTTATTAATCCATTTGAAATTCAGAATATGAGACAACTCGAAGATTACCTGAATAGGGTTTCCAAAAGTTATCAATGGGCAATTCGAACTTCTATAAAGTGCGAGGATATTAATAATCCTGAGACTGCACTGGTAATTATTTCCAATGCTACGGTATACAGCAGAGACTTTTTTGCCCAATTAGTAGTTCATTTCCTTTCCAGATGGAGACAACTTGATGTCGAGAATGTCTTCAGGAGATCAAATTCGACTCAGATCTCATTCAGGAGAAACACGTCTACTTCTTCGAACGAGACTATGCCCGGAATCCGGAAACATTTTGGATATCTTGATTTTTTATGGAGAGAACTGGACGACAATGCCGAATTCTGGACTCAGCTCATGTATACCTATAATGCTGAGAGGTTCAATCTCGTGACTCTTCATCGAAGCCAGTTTGAAGTTTTTGCAACTGGGGAAGTCCCAAACCCGACAAAAATGCTTGAGCGCCTATGCAAGCAGTCGGTAAGTGATATGCCCCTTCCGGATTTACTAGTTCATTTCAGAAAAACGTACCTTGCAACTCAACTTGTCAAAAATATAGAAATTTCCCTTAACCCTGGGCATGAGTCAGTAACTATTTTTCATGAATTCAAAGATGAAAGAGTTATTCGTAACCTCGTAGAGTATTTTTCAAATATATTCAGGGATAATGGCACACCTTTTGATACATCTTCATATTCAAGCATGATTGAGTTCCGATTCTCCCAGAGACAAGAGCCTGGCAGTTCAGAGTCATATCTAACGAACGAAATAGAAGACCCCGACTAATCTCAAAGAAACACAAAAATCTAAGTGTAACTCTAGAGTCAAAGGGAAGGAATTAAAAACAAATATTAAAGATAAGTATTAAAAAGATATTAAAGACAAGTAAATTGAAGAGAAATAGTTCAAGATATATAAATTAATATAACATTAAAAATTAAAGGTTAAGAACTTCAGCCTGCAAACTAAAGTTCTTATGGACTTTGATAATTTATGCCTATCATTTGAAGGCCTGATCTGTTTTTCGTATCTAACTTAACCTTTTGTAACTCCTAAAGGAAGAACTCTTGCTACCTTACGGGCAATACCCAACTCGTGCACGACATTTACTACTTCACTGCTAGATTTGTATACGCCCGGGGCTTCTTCTGCAATTACTGAAGGATGTGTAGCTCTTACTGTAATACCATGAGCTTCAAGGTTTTCTTTTACGCTCTGTCCGCGGAACTCTTTCTTTGCATGTGCCCTGCTCATTACTCTTCCAGCCCCGTGACAAGCACTGCCAAAAGAAACATTCATAGCTTCCTTTGACCCGCATAATATAAAAGAAGGAGTCCCCATGCTTCCAGGAATCAAAACCGGTTGCCCGACATCTCTGTACACGGCCGGAACTTCAGGATGTCCTGGAGGAAAGGCTCTTGTTGCCCCTTTCCTATGTACATATACCTCTTTCTTCCTACCATCCACGACATGTTTTTCAAGTTTTGCTACGTTGTGAGCAACGTCATAAAGCAGGTCCATGCCTAGATCGTCAGCATCTCTACTAAATACCTTTTCAAATGATTCCCTTGTCCAGTGAGTAATTATCTGACGGTTTGCCCAAGCATAATTTGCAGCGCAGAGCATGGCTTTGAAATAGTTTTGAGCTTCCCTTGACTTGGCAGGGGCACACGCAAGCTGTTTGTCTGGAATTTCAATTTTATAGTTCTTTACAGCCTGAGAGAGTTCCTTTAAGTGGTCAGTACAGATTTGGTGCCCTGCACCCCTTGACCCGCAGTGAATCATTACTGTTACCTGACCTTCTTTAAGCCCGAAAGTTGAAGCCATTTCTTGATCATAGATCTTATCAACATACTGAACCTCAAGGAAGTGATTTCCACTCCCGAGAGTCCCTAACTGGGGTTTTCCCCTGTTTCTGGCTTTTGTGCTTACCTGAGAAGGGTCGGCTCCTTCCATACACCCATTTGCTTCACAGTGTACAGTATCGGCTTCTACACCATACCCAGCCTCTACAGCCCATCTTGCACCCTCAAGAAAAACACTGTCCAGTTCCTGGTCCGAAGCCCTGATCCGGCTTTTGGAACCAACCCCCGCGGGAACATTATTAAAAAGCTCGTCAGTTAACCTCTTAATATTCGGAACGACCTCTTCCTTCTGAAGGTTTGTACGAATGAGCCTTACTCCACAGTTGATATCAAAACCCACCCCTCCTGGGCTTATTATTCCTTCTTCTACATCAAAAGCCGCAACACCCCCTATAGCAAAACCATAGCCAAGATGAGCATCAGGCATTGCCATGGAGTACTTCTGAATGCCAGGGAGGGTTGCTACATTTGCAATCTGGTCAATAGTCCCGGGATCGATGCCTTCAAGTAAACTTTCGGATACAAACAAGCGACCTGGAACCCGCATGTTGGGGATATGTCCGACAGGAATTTCCCATTCATTTTCGGAAAGCTTCCTTACCATACTCTTTACATCTCCCTGTTCATTTTCCGCGCTTAATTCCTCAATACTTGTATCTTCACTTTTTACCATGATTGATTTTCCCTGCTCCTTTATGTTTTGTGAATATGATTTTGGAACTACTAATTTACCTACGTTTCCTGAAGGTTCTGCAATTAGCTTCGGAAACCCAACCAAGATGCATCTTATCAAGCTGGATTAAAGTTCCAATGAATTTTGAAAACGCCTTACTAGGATTAGTTGATATAATAAAGTCGATCTAAATCTAACTGAATCAGTTCAGGATTAGATAATTCAACTTGAGATATGCTTAAGATATTATATGCAGGATAGGATAATAATTCATATACATGAAGATATGCATGGAGCAAAACGAGAAAAGTAAAAGCGCCAATACTTGGGAATAAAGAAAATGTTCTGTTTCCTTAAATATCCACAACGATCTGCGCCTTCCAGCCGTCAGCATTTTTCGTTATTTCTAACTGGTTATAAGTAACAGCTTTGATTTCAGTCTCAAAGGGGTGACTTTCAGGATAGTATTTTTCGCCCATTGCCTGAGCTGTTATTGAGTATTCGCCTTCTTCTTCCGTGATGTTCTCAACCTGAAACTTTTTGAAAACAATTTCATCAACCTCAAAGATATAGAGAATCTCGGAAAGCCAATCCACAAGCAGTGATTCCAAGTCAGGCGATTTAAGAGATATTTCCCTTTCGACGCCTCCCGAAACTTTATCGGTATCAATAATGACATTGAACATAGCAAGAGCCGAATTTTCAAATACTTCTTCTAGAGTTTTTCCATAAGCCAGGAACTTGATATCTGCAGTGTGATCCAGATACTCATACTGTTTTGCTTGAGATGACATAGTCAGGTATTGAGTTTTGTGTTACATTAATTTATTCACTGCAGAAACCTGCGTTCAAGTCTGAGTGAACTTTTCTTTGAATTTAAATAAAATATTTACAAATTATTAGAAAGAGGGGAGGATGGTTATTCCAACTTCTTCCATATATAATGAATTCTCTGGATTGCTGTTATATGGCTGGTTACAGCGATTAGGATGACAGCCCAACCCAAGATTGAAAAACCTGCAATTGGAATTGGAGAGACAAAATTACCGAAAGCTGCAAGAATTATAACTATAAGTCGATCAGCCCTGCCCATGATTCCTCCATAGTATCTCCCTAGATTAAGCGCCTGCGCCTGAGTTCCTAGATAGCTGGTAAGCAACACACCTACAATTGCGGCAACCCCGATTTGCCAGGAGACATAATCTGCAAAAAATATGCTGCATATAATAAAGACATCCGAATAACGGTCGATGACATGATCCAGAAAATCGCCTCTTGGGGTTGCTCTGTTTGATTTCCGTGCGATTATCCCGTCAAGGGCATCAAAAATCGAGTTAAGTATTACTAGGATACCCGCCAGCAGAACAAGTTCCCTGGATGCAGGTGAGTAATAAAAACTGAGCCCTGCAAAGAATGCACAGATAAGGGAAGCTATGGAAACTGTATCAGGTGAGACCTCGCATCTGACAAAAAATTCTGCCAGTGGTTCGATAATTTTTGAGGCAAAAGGTCTCAGGGTATTAAATGTCATGGTACTCGATATTCTTCCGTTAAGTGATATCATCCGTAAGAGAAAGCTTGCCCTCTAGAAAAAGGCACCTTATCTTGTTCAATATCTTGGTTTGGATCTGCTTAGTTATAATATCGCTTCTGTGTTTATCTGGTTTTTATATTTATACTTAAGGCTGTATGATTATCTGATCACTTGATAAGTAAGTTTACTTATTTTCCTTTATTGCTGTTGCACAATGTAGGGAGAAACGCGGACTAAACGAGCTAGCGTTTAGTTTACTTATTTTCCTTTAGTGCTGTTGCACGCTCGTATAAGTACTTAACTTTGCAGGAATGCTCAATCTGCGTGGTCACTATATATACTTCTCCAAGCGTTCTCCCTATTGCAAAAGTCCCATGACTGTAAACTATAGCGCCTCTATGTCTTGAGAGTGCTTTTGCGAGATTTCCTGCAAGCTCATGGCTGCCTATTCCTCCTCCAACGACTGGAATATCCCCCAGGAAGTATTGTCCTTCGCTGTCTACAGGAACAATTTTCCCTCCCTGTCCTGAAAGCAGGGACCCAACAACCGCATATGGAGAGTGAGCATGAAGGATTGCAAGTGCTGAAGTCTGCCTGTAAATCTCCCTGTGTACGACGGCTTCGGAAGATGCAATTATATCCAGGGAGGAGGTGTCTTGAATGTCAACTTCAACAACACTATTTTCTGTAATTTCATCAAGCGCCGCCCCTGTCCGGGTAATGAGCATTCTGTCACCAGCCCTTATGCTGATATTTCCAAAGTTGGATTCTACAAGCCCATGTTCAACCAGCTTACGCCCATATTTTGCAATTTCCTGCCACATCTTAAACAGTATATTATACCTTCGGTTAATAATATATATTGGTTAGAAGTTCGGGGTTATGTTTCTAAGAAAAGAGGCTTTAATAATCCTTTTTTTCTTCAACGTCTAAGAACTTGAAAGCTATGTCCCATCTTATCTATTTTAATTTTATGAAATTTCACTACTTTCACTAACTCTATTATTCCCTAAGCAGGATAGTTCGCAGTACATTTATTTTCGTAAAATTACTGCTTTATTGCTATAATATGGCTGAAATTTTGTTTCGTCTATTAAGACTACACACAAAATGCAGTAGTTTACTAAAAACTTATGCATAAGTAAAAAAAGATAATTCTGTGTTTTGTAGTGAAGAAAAAGGATAAAGAATCGAAAAATCATAATTAATATTTAAATGTTGTTTGCTAAAAAAACATTTTATACGGGAACATTATTTGTTCGGAACCAATTTTTCATATAATTAATTTTAAATAAATTTGGGGGTTATTACAGATTGTAACCCCACAGAAAGTAAAAAATAGATATGAGCGAATAGATTAGATCGTGGTAGACAAAAACGGACGGATCAAAAAAATGGGCAATGAATAAGTGACAGGCAGGATATGTGAGTAAAAAGTTGCTTGGAAGACATTCTAATCCAAATAATATATTTAGGGGATATTTTTTGGGTTATTGTATAGGGGGCTACAGTAAAATGAACAAAAGTTTTCAGGGCTTTCTCTAATTTTTTCAAAGTGCTTTCCTAAATCTGCATTTAGGAGGCGAAAATAAAGCCTTATGAAAATTCATTGAACTTTGTTTATAAAATGAATAATATATAAATTAACTTGTAAATTCAATTTAATATTGACTGGTGAAAGCTAATTAATACTCAACTTTCGGGTGTAGTTGAGAATGAATTTATTGATAAATTGCTACAAGTCAACAGTAATTACGGGGTGAATTAATTGACAGTTGAGGAAAATTTGCAATTGATGATAACACTAGATGATGCATGGAATTCACAGGATTGGGATACATTCAATAAACGTCACTCTGAAGATACAGCTGTTTATTGGCCAGGACAACCTGAGCCAACAAGAGGAAAAAAATCACACAAAGAAGAAGCTATAGAATTTTTTAAGACGTTTCCGGACAATCATGTTGAAAACAGACCATATAAAGTACTTTTTGGACAGGAAGACTGGACATGTTCAGTGGCCACATTTACAGGCACTATGAAAGGTCCTATGAAAGGAGCTGATGGAAAGGAAATTCCACCCACAAATAAGAAATTTAAAGTGGAGTTTTGTACAGTTGCTCACTGGAAAAATGGTGAGATTATAGAAGAGAAGCTTTTTTACGACCTTGTTGGGTTGATGAGACAGATTGGTCTGATGTAATGATATTTAAAAACATCTAAGTTAAGAACATATTTATGAGCTCGTCCCAAAACTCAAAGTTACTTCTCCTGATCTAGTTGGAATAGTGGAAATTACTTCCATTATTCCAAAAAACTCGGCCGAAAAACTGGATTTGAAAAAAGGGTATGATTGTTATATACAGTAATTTAAGCCACAAGAGTAAAGCTAGCTTCTGAATGACCTGCCTGAGTTTAGAACTGCAAAATATAAATTTTTACCAAAACCGATTTTTACCAACTTAAAACACGTTCTTTGAGTGGGAATATAAACAAATTTCCAAAGAGAGTGAAAAAATGGGGAAGAAGATATATCTAACTGTATTATCTCTGACCTTAATTGCATTAGCTTTCTCAGCTATTGCAGCAGGCCAGAACTGGACTATGGTTAACTATGATAATTCCATGTCTAGGCATAGTAATCAAACGCAGATAGGGAAAGATAATGTAAATCAACTACAAGTAAAATGGATCCTCAATACAGGATCTGCAATTGAAAATTCGCCATTAATTATAGGAAAGACAGGGTATGTTCAGAATAACAAGTACCAGGTCATTGCTTTTGATATGAACACTGGCCTGAATAAATGGAAGTACGATCCCAATGTAACGTATCCTTCGCCATCACACGGCATAGCCTATGATAATGGAATAATTTATGCTCCAACTGGTCCAAACGGAACTGTAGTGGCTCTAAATGCCGAAAATGGCAAAAAGATATGGGAATCACCAGCCTTGCAACCTCTGGGAGGATCATTTGTTCTTACTTCACCTCCGCTTATATGGAAGGATTATGTAGTTGTTGGATCTGCATTTGGAGATGTGGTTCTTCAGGGTGCTCCT
This sequence comes from Methanosarcina sp., assembly GCA_036504475.1. Classification (GTDB taxonomy): domain Archaea; phylum Halobacteriota; class Methanosarcinia; order Methanosarcinales; family Methanosarcinaceae; genus Methanosarcina. The sequence goes on along the minus strand of DASXVB010000022.1, from coordinate 657 downwards.
GCTGCGAAGGGAACAGAAACTGCTCTCGACAAGAAGACCGGCAAAATAGTATGGCAGATCAATACTACAGTAGGAGAATGGGTTACTGGGAAAAATTCAAGTGTTAACGGTGGTGCTGCCACTTGGTCGGGTGGATCAATCGATACCGACAAAGGCATACTTTATCTTCCCTGTGGCAATCCTGCACCTGACTTTAATGTGTCTAGTAGGCCTGGAGAAAATCTGTACGCAAACCATGTGATTGCTGTTAATATTAGCACTGGTAAAATTCTCTGGGCTACACCCTTTGTAGCAGCAAATACAGTTCTAAATGCCACTATTCCCGATACTCATGATTGGGATACTTGCTGGGGAACTAATTTAGTCACTATAAACTCTAGCAAGGGCCTTGAGAAAATAGTCATTGGCCACAATAAAAGAGGGGATGTTATGGCTATGAATTCAACTACAGGAAAGCCACTATGGTGGGAAAATGTGGCTTATTTATACCGCACAAATGTTCCAGCCATGCCAAATGGTAGCGGAGCTGTCTGGCCCAGTCCAAGCGGTGGAGTACATTCATATTCAGCCTTTGATGAGAACAACGTTTATGTTGCTGTAACTAATCAGGGAATGAATTACTTCAGCAGTCCTGGAGAAGGTCATGTTGAGCCTGCA
>DASXVB010000021.1:0-3256 GCA_036504475.1 Methanosarcina sp. | reverse complement strand
CACATCTGGTGCTGACCGACTTCAGTAACTATAATTGCATCCTTGCAGGCCTCAGAGATCTGTTCAATAACAAACTGAGGCATTACAACATCAGGTGAAATCTGCTTATAGCTCAATGGATACTCTTTTTTCCACTGGTTTATTTTCTCAAGCCAAGCTCTGGAATTACAGCGGTGTATATGCTTATTCAGAGATCTGAGTATCTGTTTTGCGTCTCCAACTATTGGGATGTGAACCTTTACATTTTTGGATATCTCTGCAGGATCAACATCGATATGGATAACCCTGGCATTGGGAGCAAAAGATTCAAGCTTTCCAGTAACACGGTCATCGAATCTTGCACCCACAGCAATAATAAGATCAGATTCTTGAACAGCGTAGTTTGCGTATTTGCTTCCATGCATTCCAAGCATTCCAACATATAGGGGATGCTCTGTCGGAATTGCGCCTATTCCCATAAGGGTGGTTGTAACCGGAGCATTTATCGTCTCAGCCAGTTCCAAAAGCTCAGCGCTGGCATTAGAGCTTATTACTCCGCCACCTGCATAAATTATAGGCATACAGGAATTTGCAATTTCCTCGGCAGCTCGCTTGATCTGCTGAATATTGCCTTTGTAAGTTGGCTTATACCCTCTAAGCTCTACTTTGTCAGGATAATAAAAGTCAATCTCCGCGTTCTGTACGTCTTTTGGAAGGTCAATTAATACCGGGCCAGGCCTTCCGGTAGAAGCAATATGGAAGGCTTCTTTTACAATTCTCGGGAGTTCTTTTGCATCCTGAATGAGGTAGTTGTGCTTGGTAATGGGCTGGGTAATTCCCGTAATGTCGGCTTCCTGGAAAGCATCATTACCTATCAGGAACGTTGGGACCTGGCCTGTTAAGGCTACAATAGGTACTGAGTCCATATATGCGGTAGCAATGCCTGTTACCAGGTTGGTTGCTCCGGGACCTGAGGTTGAAACACAGACCCCGGTCTTTCCAGTAGCACGGGCGTACCCGTCCGCAGCATGAGCTGCTGCCTGTTCGTGGCGCACAAGTATATGGCGCAGATTCGAATCATAAAGTTCGTTATAGAAGGGAATGATCTGCCCTCCTGGATATCCGAAGATGGTGTCAACCCCTTCTTCTTCCAGGCACTTTATCAGAGCCCTTGCGCCATTAACTTTTTCTGTTGACCCGGTTGTCATTATTTAACTCCTATTTATCTAATTGAAACGTAAATTAACTGGATGCTCGCCTGGGGGTGAGCACGTTTCAAGTAAGGGTGTGTCTATCTAAAATACTTATCTCTTAGAATCTTTCGTCATTAATTTTGCAAATACATCATAACTGATCATGCTATATATGGATAAGGGTTTATCCCGATTCCAGAAACGTCAGCTGTATGCTATTTTAAAATTTCTACAATTAAAAAAAGAGAGAGAACAGAAAGGTCCTCCTGAGAAATTTTTAAAATTTGTCCTTTCTGGAATCACTCGACTCGGATAAGGCGGTTCATGCCGTTCATTACGGCTTCTACCGACGCCATAATAATGTCTGTTCTGGCTCCGCTTGCGGTAACTACCTTTCCATCTTTGGAAAGTTTTACCCTTACTTCAACAAGGGCATCGGTTCCGCCAGTGATAGAGTCCACATGATATTCTTCAAGGATAATATCTTCCGCACAGGAACTTACAGCTCTCCGGATCGCGTTGATTACAGCATCTACAGGTCCGTTCCCGATTCCTGCCTGTACTATAGCTTTATCTTTTACGTTAAGTTTTATTGATGCCGTTGGAGTCACCCGGTTTCCGGATACAATAGTAAACTCTTCCAGTTTTACAACTGGTTCCTTGTAGATATCAAGTACTGTCTCTGCGATAGTTTGCAGGTCAGCGTCAGTTACGTGTTTTCCTTGGTCACCCATCTGCTTGACCCGGTTGAAAATTTCCTCGGTCTGGACGTCGTCAGCAACAAGCCCCATTTCCTTTAAGGCAAGGGTAACTGAGCTGCGCCCTGCATGTTTCCCAAGTACAATCTGGCGCTGCCTTCCAATATATTCTGGACTCATCGGCTCATATGTTGCCTTATCGGCCAGAAGACCATGAACGTGGATGCCTGCTTCGTGAGTAAATGCATTTCCACCTACAAGAGCCTTATTGGGTGATACGGGAATGCCTGTAAGCCGGCTTACGAGTCTCGAAATCCGGTAGATCATCTCATGCTTGAGACCTGTATCGTATTTATAAAGCCATTCCAGGCTCATGACAACTTCTTCCAGAGATGCGTTCCCGGCTCTTTCTCCTAACCCGTTTATAGTTACATGGGCCTGTTTTGCCCCCGCTGCAAGGGCAGCAACTGTGTTTGCAGTTGCAAAACCGAAATCATTGTGGCAGTGAATGCTTATGGGGGCTTTCAGGGAGGCAGACAGGTCACGGAAAATTTCGGTCGTCCTTTCAGGTACCAGAAGACCTACAGTATCGCAGAAGCATAACCTGTCGGCGCCTGCTGCTATTCCATCAGCATAAATAGCCTTTAGAAATTCGGGGTCAGCGCGTGAAGCATCTTCCCCACTCAGTTCCACTATCAGACCGTGATCTTTGGCATACTCCGTTACTTCAGCTGCTATCTGCTTTACTGCATCTCGATCCTTTTTGAGTTTTGTTCTTATATGAAGGTCCGACACAGGTGCTACAAGATGGATAGAATCAACATCACATTCCAGAGCACGATCAACGTCAGCCTTTACAATCCTGCAGTAGCTGCAAATTTCAGCATTAAGCCCTGCATTTGCAACAGCTTTGATAGACTCCCTTTCACCTTTGGAAGTAATCGCAGAACCGGCCTCAATTACCGAAACTCCCATTTCATCAAGTGCTCGGGCAATTAAGAGCTTTTTGTCCTTTGTTAGGGCAACGCCTGGAGTTTGTTCACCGTCTCTCAAAGTAGTATCTAGAAAGCGGATATTTTCGAATAATATAATCCCTCAGTCTTTGTTTTATTAATTATAGATTCCTTCGGCAATACAGGAAAATAATATTCAACTACTATACTTATAATTATATAATATTATGTCCTGTTTTGCAAGCTCCAATTTATTATACAAATATTACATATATTTTTTCTCAGGAACTCGGCTTTTTCAGGAAGATTTCCGAGTTTACGCCGTGGCTCTCTGAAACTTTTCCTCAATAGGTAGACCATAGTATTTTTAGTTTCCAGTTAACAATATATCCTCCTTTAAAAAGAAATAATATTTTTCGGAGACTACAAAGCC
>DASXVB010000020.1:0-19232 GCA_036504475.1 Methanosarcina sp. | reverse complement strand
AAGAAAATTTAGAAATTCAAAAGGCCTGTCTTAAAAAAGCAGGCCTTCTTTTCATCATATATTTTAATATTTTAATCAAGCTTTTCCTGAGCTTTATTCTCTAAATTTAGCTTATTCCTGAATCGTATTCAATACATTTCTGCGAGCTAGGAAACCAGCAAGTTCGTCATCTAGGTTAAGGACTGGAACGCCTCCTACATCACGTTCTAGCATTGTCTGAACAGCTTCTGCAATGGGAGTATTGGTATAGACACTAATCACACTGCGGGTCATAATGTCCCCTACCAACAGATTCTTGATCCTTGAGTCCTGCTGATTATCAGCTACCAGATCTCTGAAAGATCGCATGGCAAAAGCAATGTCGTCTTCAGCAATAATGCCTACAAGTTTTCCATTTTCAATTACTGGCAGCCTTCCTACATCTTTGTCAAGCATAAGCCGCCTGGCGTGACTAACCCTCTCAGATGGACTGATAACTATAGGGCTTTTTTCCATTACTTCCCCGACAAAGCCTGTGAAGTGATTTACTTCCATGAATTCCTGGGGTGTCACCCAGCCTAGGGCTTTTCCATTATCAGTGACAATAATTACGCCACCACTCTTTTTCATCAGGGTAAGAACATCTCTGGTATCGGTATCAGGCAGAACCTTTACAAAATTGTCGGATACGGCTGTTGCAACATGCAGAGAGGATGCAGGTTTGCTCAGTTTCTTGCGAGTCCCGAGCTGCTCTGTCAGACTTCTCATTGTAAGTACACCGATTATCTGATCGTCATGAATTACCAGCAGGCGTTTTGTGTTTTTCTTTTCCATGAGATCCAGAGCGTGAGATATGGTGTCTGACTTATCAATCCTGTATGGCTGTACCATTATGTCTTTAGCTTGCATGCAATTCACCTCATGCGTATCCAGAATTTTTGATTATATTTTTCGCAATTCTTTGCGTGTTTTCTTCGTCCGTTTTTCTATACTTTAATTTCGCATCCTTCTCTTGCTTTTGGCTGTTTTATCCATTGCTGTCTATTGTTACCTTTCGCAGTATTATCTCCACACTGTTATGTTTTAGAGGATGGCTTTCATAATATCGGATCTGCTTAATATTCCCACTATATCTTCTCCATCACTGACAGGTAATGCAGTCACTCCGTCTTCAATCATTTTTTTGGCGGCTGCACTGATATTTTCATTTACGTCAATGGAGTTTATTGGAGAAACCATGATGTCTTCTGCGGTCAAAGGCGTCTCTTTCACATATCTATAGGTCTTCTGGCCTCCAGGAGAGGACTTACGGGTCATCTTGATGTTTTTCGTGGAAAGCTCGCCTTGAAAATCAGTTAAGAGGTTTAAGGCGAGACTTCTGCTGGAAATAATCCCTACATGCTTTCCTGCATCGTCTTTAACAATTACTCTTTCAATGTTATTCCTGTTCATTTCATCAATTACATGGTTGATAGTATGATGCCTGTGAACAGAGACAATATCTTCAGTCATTAATTTAGGGATTTTTGTTTTCATTTCCTCGCTATTTTCCGCAACATAGCGTACAAGATCTGTCCTGGTGACAATACCTACAATATCGTTCTTTACCACCGGGACGTTATGCACTCCGTTCTCAAGCATTAAGGCAGCTGCCTGGGAAATAGAGGCTTCAGGATAGATGGTAATGACCGACTCAGTCATCAATAACTTGATAGGGATCTGGTCTATTGGTCTCCTTCTCCAGAGAGGTTCGGCTTGAGCCAGACGGTTAGTGATATCTGATTTTGTAACGATTCCCACCATCTTGCCCTCATTGAGGACAAGCAACGTACTGATTCTATGCCTTAACATCAGTTTTCTTGCACGTGACACGGGTTCATCTGCGTTTATAACATATACAGGTGAACTCATGATGTCCGCAACATTCATGAAGTACCTCCTTCACTTTTACAATATATAAGTGTCAATAATTATAGTTTTTGAATAGGATACGAATTTTACAATTTTTAGCTATAAACGCTAAAGTTTTAGAGAAATAACACGTACTTTGCTGAAGTGATAGATAGCTAGCTTGAAAAGCTCTTATCTTAAAATGAGCTACACTTCAAGGTCTTGAGTACTCAGGGTACAGGCTTCTTTCTCAATATCTCCAGCTAGAGAATTTTCCTTTTCTCCAAAACTCCTGAAAACCTAAAATTCTGAAAACTTAAGCCTGAAGGCTTTTCGGGCTAATTTTAATTTCAATTTCCACTAGTTTCGTTAAACTCTGGGACAGTTTGAATCATCTCTAATCGAACTGAAACAATTCTAATCAATTGCTTATTTTCTGGAGTTCATTCAAGAGATTTCAGAAAATCGCGTTCCGTAATGATACCGCGAAGCACCCCATTCTCCAGAACCGGAAGTGAACCTATTTTTTTCTCAAGCATTATTTCCATTGCTTTTCCCAGGTCTGTACCCGGGCTAGTCCATATCAGATCTTTCGAGACAATAGAACCTACAGGCTGGTCAAGCGCCTCGTGAATATTTCCTGTTGTCAGCTTACTGAAAGCGTCTCCCCTTCCAAGGAAATGGACAATATCAGTGGAAGTGATTATTCCTGCGAAGATGCCATCTTTGACTACAGGAAGTCTTCGGAGCCAATTATCTACCATTACTTTTGCTGCCTGTCTAATGGGTGTATCAGTTGACACCATCTTGACGTTCTTGGTCATATATTCATCAACAGTTCGGCTTGTCACGATTCCGCTCATCAGTTCAATTGCATTCCTTTCGGTAAAGATTGCGACGACCTGCATGTCATTGTTCACAATTGGAAGGCCGCCTCTTTTTCTTTCAATCATCATTGAAACAGCATCTTTAAAGTCAGCTTGGTCATGAAGGTAGGGAATGTCAGTTTCCATAATTTGCCTTACTTCTTCATTGATCGCAGCCAGAAGGTTACCTTTGAATCGGTTTTCGACGAGCAAATTCTTTTTTCCACCCCCCAAAAAATCGATAATATCTACGGAAGTAACTACCCCTTCCAGCCTCCGCGTTCCGGCATTTGTAATAGGAATGCGCCTGAACCTCCTTTCAGTCATAATCCTGATAGCTTCCATAATTGTTGCAGTGGGAGGAAGAGTTACAACATTCCTTGTTGCCAGGGCTAGGATCTTTCCTTCATGCTCTGAAATGCGGGATTTGAAATCCAGAGGACCCATATCCATTGTGCCCGTACTGCTGATCATTCTTGGATCGTTCCGTTGCACTCCTCTGTTATCCTTATTCATCTTTCCCTGAACCTTCATTTTTTCGGCTGATGAAAATGTCGTATTTTTGTTCAATAGGATCACCGAATTCGAGTTGAAGTTATTGCTTTTTTCATATACCGTTTCTTCTTTTCCTGCCTTCTTGCAGAAACTTCTCTGGAGCCTGCAATTTATTCTTCCGCAGATCCAGATTTGCTCCCGGAAAAAAAAATAAAACCTGAAAGCAATTTCTCCCGAATCTTTCCGAAAGGTTTCCGTATTGTAAATATATAATTATTAATAATGAAGATCTTTGATGTTATAATCTTTTTGCGTGAAAACTTGCTGTGATTTTCTCATTGCATTAATTCTCTAGTTAGTTGTATTCTTTCACCGCAGATTCAATTAATCAACTACATAGTTCTTTCAAAGGCGGTTTTCGGAGGGTTTTTCAGGCCATACATTGACAATAGACTCCAGAAGATCCTGTCTATCTACAATTCCAGATACCTTATCCTTTTCATTTACTATAGTAACTCTTCCTATATCATTGCGAATAATCATCTCAATTGCCCTTTGAATGGAATCAGTTTCAGAAAGTGTATATGTAGGAGTTGACATTATTTTCTCAACTTTTGGACTGTCATGGGGTCTTGTCCGCCGTTCATCTTCCACTTCAATTCGCACAGCACCTGATTTGATTATGTCCCTTCTGGTTATCATTCCAATGGGTTCGCCTTTCTTTGAAACTACAGGAATTCCTGTATAATCGGTCTCAAGCATATGTGCCCAGACCGTGCCAACTTTATCCTCTGGTAAGCAAGTTTTGACTTTTTTTGTCATCATGGCCTGTAGTACTTTGGGAACATTTTTGGGAACCTCAACGTTTCTGAGAATATCTACATTACTCAAGACTCCAACTACTCTACGATCTGTAGTTGATTTAACAACAGGAACTCTATTCTGCCTCGATTGCACCATCAATTTTGCTGCCTTCATAACATCCATATCCGGAGTGACTGTAGGGGACTGGCTTGCATACCCTCCGACTGTGACATTCGAGCGGGTAGAGGTAATCTTCAAGATATCCTGATCACTAAGCATTCCCACAAGCCTGTTTTCTTCATCAACAACAACAAGGCTTCGAAGAAGGTAATCGCGCATCAGCTGACGGGCGCGAGTCACAAAATCTCCTTCTTTGATACTCACTGGCTCATCTGTCATAATTTCGCTAACGTTCATTCTATACCTTCCTAGTTCTCTCTAAAAACTCTCACCAAAAATATTTGGATAAGTCTACAAGTCGTAAATTATTCGTAATCTTCGCCTTCTTCTTGGCGGCAGTTTCCGCACAGGTATCTTCCGTCAACAAATCTAAGGTCATATGAGAAAATATCACAGGATTCACATATTCCGGTTTGGAAATCTTCTGCCTCTGAAACTTCTTCGATTGAGGGGACGGAGAGTAGAGCTTCCCTGTTCATGTCAATAAGCTCTTTCAGAATAGTATTAAGTCCCGGGGTTACTATCAGGATGTCAGTGTTAGAAATCACTCCTATTACTCTTCCGTTTTCCAAAACTGGCAGCCTCTTGACATTTGCTTTTAACATTATCTCAGAAGCTTCTATTATACTTGTTTCAGGCTCTACGGTTATCAAAGGGGTTGAAAGGATTTCACTTGCCTTTACCTCACTTGGCTTTTTGTCCTCTGTAACAATGCCCTTCACAAAGTCCCTTTCAGTTATGATTCCCATAGCTTTGTTACTCTTGGTGATGATAACGCTTCCTGCATCACTACTGACCATTTCCCTTGCAATAGCAGGAATATCTGAGTTGATATCCATTACGATGACTGCTTTATTCATAACTTCAGCAACCGAGACCTCTCTTTCAATCTCTCTGCTGTGAATACCAGCGCCTATTTCTTTCTCAGCATCGGTATCCCTTCCAGGTCCATCTGCCATCTCCTGCCGTTCCCCCTTTCGTTCTATACTTCGGCAATTAACAATACAAGGTTCAGAGTACAAAATTCACAGTATAAAATCCATAGCTTAAAATTTACGATATAAACTCACGATTAAAAACTCTTCAGGCTTTCAGCTTCCTATGGAAAAATACTCCATATCGGTTTAGTTTCACTCTAGCTCAGGCCCTGCAATTGTTAGCTATTTAAAGACGATATTCCGATGAGGCCCCATAATCTCCGAATTTATTTTTTGTCCGCTCTCTCTAAGATGTTTTCCCCACATACTTTTCGGACGTTTTTATGACACATTTATATATACGATTCAATGGTACATAACGATAACGGCATTTGCTTTTTTTGTAGAGAACAGAATTTTGCGTGAAGTCAAGAACGCATTCTTTTTAACCTCAGCTCGTTTGATCATTTTACAAAAATTTACAGAATTTTCTTAGGAATTTTTTAAGCACCCCTCCCCCGTTTCCACTGGAGATTATTACTAAGAATGAAAAATGTTCAGTCTTCTAGAAAAAGTATTAGAAAGAAGTGTAGAAGAAAAGTATATTTTAGAAAGCAGACTTGTAAAGTTTAGAAAAAACGTAAATTATATTTGTAATGCTTTTTACTTTTCTCGCAGGAAATTTTTCATACCCCTTTATTTCCACTGGAATGCACTTTGTAAGCTTTTACCTTGAGAAGCATGGGTTTAAGGAATAAACTAGAAAGTAGAAATCGGATGAAAAAGGGGAACGATTAAAGCATAATTACTCGGCTTCGGTTTCCGATACTCAGCTCGATTTCTTCGTTCAAACCATATTTTGCATACCCATTAATTATCTGGATTTCGGAATCAATATCAAGATCCTCGATTACATACGCCTGTTCTCCCCAGAGGGTTAGCCTAATACTGCCTGTTTCATCTTTAATTTGCAGGTTTGCAACAACATTTTCGGTTCCATCTTCCCTTTCAAACTCTCGGAGTTCCCCTATCTCGGAGACCTTCCCTTGGACTGAATAGCTCTCCCCGGGGACGATATCAGCAATATCCGTAAACTTTTCTTTGTATTCAACCTCCTTCTCACTCTTCTGGATTATCCCTCTGCCTCCCAGATTCAGTTCCACCTGCTGATTGAAAGCATTTTCCCGAGAATAAGCATGGAGCACCTCTATGGTCTCATCAAAATCGATTTCATCCAGAAAGTCGGTTTTGTCATCCCAGAGGGTCAGCCTTATTTTGCCTGTGGAATCGCCAAGAAGAAGATTTCCTACTCTTCCTGTTGATCCATCTTTTTTCTCAAAGGTACGGATCTCCCCAATGTCGAGTATCTTTCCGGAAGTGTTAATATCGCTCATATCAGCCCTGATATCTTCAATTGGGGTAAATTCCTCTTCATACTCGACTTTTTTCTCACTTTTTCTGATTATGCTTCGGTTTCCCGCCTGCAGCTCAACTTTCTGAGTAAACGCGTTCTCTCGAGCATAGGCGTTGATGAGCTCCACAGTGTCTCCATATTCTACCTGATTCAAGAAATCGGCCTTGTCATCCCACAATGTCACCCTGACTGTGCCTGTGGCATCCCCAAGAAGCAAGTTTCCTACCTTTCCGGAGTTGCCATCTTTTCGCTGGAAGGTTCTGATCTCTGAAATTTCCAGGACTTTTCCTGTCAAATTCAGGTCTCCCATGCCGTCTTTTATATCTTTTATTTTCTGGTTGCTAGCAGTCACATCAACTTCTTCCTCACTTTCAGCCAGAACTCCATTGTTTCCTATATTGACTTCTACTCCTGAGTATCCCTGTTTTGCATAGCCGCTTATCTGCAGATTTTGTCCTATTTCGATTTTTCCAGCTTTTATGAGGTCTGCCATATTGTCCCAGAGAGTTACCTTAATCTTTCCGGTCTCGTCTCCAACGATTATATTTCCTACTCTACCTATCGTCCCGTCATTTCGGGTAAATTCTTTGGTCTCAAAAACCGAAACTACTTTTGCAACAAAATTAACTGGCCCGCTCTCAGCTGTGATATTTTCAATTTTCACACTGTCTCTACCTACATCTGAAAATCCAAGTTCGTTGGCAACTAGCATGGCAGCCATAGGCTCATCGCAGAGTCCTCCCATGCTTTCAACCTTTTCCTGTACACGCTGCAGGAAGTCTTCTTTACTAATAACATGGCTGATTTTTTTATAGATTGATTCAATATCTGTCATATTATCCCCTTAATGTACTATCATCAATATTTGTTATTTGCCTTAGTTCTGCGGCAATAACTGTTTAATGATTGCTGCTCTGAATCCGGTTCCGGTATTATTACGTAAAATCCAAAACTGTTTTATGAAAGTAGTAAATTGCAAATCTTAACACTTATGAAAAACACACATTCCAGTTAAGTTTAAGCGAGATTTTAGATTTCAGATTAGTATACTTCAACTATTAGTACACTTCAAATTTATACTCTTTAATGAACGAACAATAAGAAAGGTAATAATCAAACATTTTCCAAAGTCTTTTTTATTCTTTTTGATTTCGAATTCCAGTTGTTTTAAAATTTATTTTTGTAAATTTGTTCCTTGTAAATTTATAAAAATAAATTTACTTCTCTCAGTCTAACTTCTCTAGGTTCTATTTTTATATTTTTTGTCTCAGCCGTAAAACATGTTGCAAGCAGTCCACCAATTCTGCCATTATAAAGCTTACGGATTATGACCTGATAGTAAGTTTGAAATTAAGTTCACGATGCATATCTGAAGAGACCGTTAAATTGAACTTCAACGGAAATCAAAGGATCTAGTCGATTTTTCAGGAAATTCTGATAAGGTGCTTGAATACGGTAACCGTAAAAATACTTTATATATCGCTCTACAGTATGCAAGCCGTCCTACTAAAGATTACCATATGCCCGATGAAAGTATTTCTCAACAAAGCGGAAGCAAATTAATAAACTATGTCCATGATTTTTTGGTGCTTATTGGTTTGATACAGGTAAATAAAATCAGTTACTTTCGAATACGGCAAATGTATTCTCTACATTTTCATTCTTGCACTTGCTAGATCTCTTGGAGCTTCTTTCTTTGAAGTAATTTATAGTGAGTATTTATTAGTGAGTGTTTATTTAGTTACGAACTTACTTTCCTTCTTTAAAGAAGGTTTGTAGATCTCCGCAGTCTGCGCACATTGTGATGTGAAATTTCAAATTTTCAGTTGCTACTTTTGTTTCCAGTTTTTCGGTTTTAGGGAAACAGTCCTATGAGTTACTGTTATAGCTATTTAAGTTTCCTTTTCTACAAAAATTCTGGAGATAACTTGAGGCTTGAGGCTTAAGGCAGAGAACAGCTGAGAAATATAAAATTTTAGCTTACCAGTTTTGTCAAAATAAAAACTTAAAACAAAACCTTATTTATGGTAAAGCTTCATTATGTACATGATACCATGATTAGAAAATGCACTGAGCACGGCTATTTTAGAGGAGGGAGCTGTCTGCAGTGTAAACGCCCTGGAAGATACCTGCTGGACGACAATAAGGAAGAAAAGCTTGGAAGGTTTGTATCTGGTACTCTTCGGCATTTTCCAGCATCTGCTGGAGTTAAGATGGACAGATTCGGTTGGGTGAATCTCAACGATTTCTGTGACATCATGAGAAAGCGATACATCTGGATGAGAAAGGAATACCTTTACGCCCTCGTAGAATCCGATGAGAAAGGAAGGTATGAGATCCGTGATTCCAGAATCAGGGCACGTTACGGGCATTCTGTCGATATTGATCTAGATTACAAGGAAAGTAATTCTCCATACCTGTATTACGGGGTAAGCCCTGAAGAAGTCGATGTCCTACTGGAGAATGGAATTTTCCCTATAAAACAAAGGTACGTCCACCTCAGCACTTCATATGAAAAAGCAGTAGAAGTGGCTCTTATTCATACTGAAAGCCCTATTATCCTTCAAATTGATGCCTTTAAAGCGCAGGAAGATGGGATCTCTCTAAAACTTGCAACCAATGATATCGTACTTGCGGAAAATATACCTTCTGAATACCTTTTTGTCGTTGAAGATTGACTTTAAAAGACTGATTTTAAGGTTTCAAGCAAGTTCTTCTCGGTATTTTCCTTTTCTTTCTTTTTCTCCTTTCCTTACGATTCCCTTCCTCTTTTCTTTTCCTTCTTCTTTTTTCTCTCTTCTCTTTTCTTCTAGCTTTTTCCTCTTTCAACTCACAGATACTTCAAAAAGGTCTTCCTTTTTCTCTATTCTGAATTTGACATCAAGAAACTGTTCCGTAACCCAGATATTTGTCGTAGCATGAAGAGAAAGTTCACGGACAGTGTAAGAACTATTTCCTGCAAGAGCCATGTATGGTATTAGCTGATCTGCCAAATGTACGTCTACTGAGGCTCCTGCTTTAAGTTCGGGAATAATTTCGTCTGCAGCAGCTTTACCTACCTTTTCTGCAGGAAGCCCTCTTTTTCCAAGGGCGCTCCCACCTATAAAGCCTGTCCATAGGGTTATTCCGCTTCCGGTAGAAAAAGCTTCAAAGGATTGGGTTTTGATCTGGGAGGTATATCCAGCTTCTATTAATCTCGTACTGGCAGCTTTTGCCTGGCGTAAAGGTACATGAACCGGAAGATTCGAAGAATGAGAAGTTCCTCTGACTTCTTCCTTTTCTTTTAAAAAATGAAATCCTTGTAACCTGCACGGTTTAAAATAAGCTGAAGCTTTTCCTCTGCCTTTAGGGTAGTAGCCATGTTCTTTCAGAGTTACGCTTCCTGAGTAGCCAAGTCGCTCCAGAGCCCTGAAGGTCACATGTTTTAGGTAATCCGTTGTCGGAGACCAGGCCACGTCGGTACCCCCTTTTACCGTGAATTCGATCTCCTCTGTTGCAAACGGCAAAGCGGGCATTATGCACTGAAGGAGCAAGGTTATGCTTCCCGCGGTCCCGATATCAATATCATACCTCCCCCCCTTTATTTCCATTGGAGCAAAAGAAATTTCAGTAGAGCCCGGAAAAAGTCCCGAAACTCGAGCCTCACAGATCTTAGCTGCAGTTTCTAGAGCCTTTAAATGCTGCTGTTTCAGGCCTGGATTTGGCCTGTTTTTCCTTATATTCGTAACCTTTATTTCTTTCCCAGTAACTGCGGAAAGAGCAACAGCCGTTCTGACCAGCTGCCCTCCCCCTTCACCGTAAGAGCCATCGATTTCTAACATTTCTTTTCCCCATATTTCCTGCTTTCATCTTACTTTCCCCCACTTACCTTCTTTCTCCTTATCTTCCTTTTCTCTTATACTTCGGATTGCGGCTTTTACAGCAGGCTGGAGAGGGTCCACAAGCATAGAGACTGGAGGTGCGTAGCAGGTTTCCAGATCAAGGAGGTCTCGAATTGTGGTTTTCTTTCGGATGGCAAGAGAAAGGGCATCAATCCTTTCTTTTATTCCCTCTCCTCCGGCAAGTTGCGCACCCACCAGAATCTCATCTTTGAAGAGAAGTTTAATGTACAAATCTTTCCGACCAGGATAATAGGAAGCTCTTGTATGCCCTCGGGAAAATCCTGTAATTAACTTTATTCCATGGCTTTCAGCCTCTTTTGAGGTAATACCTACTCCACCAAATTGTAAATCTCCTGCCACAGCTACCCAGGGGTTGGCAAGTGGACCGAGAGTAGTACGTTTTCCCGTGATATTGTTGCCGATTATGTCGGCCATGTGTCGGGCTGTTGTACCCAGCTGAATTAACTTAGCTTCCCCTGTTATAAGATCCGTTACCTCCACACATTCCCCACCTGCATACACATAGGAAAGAAATCCTCCTCTTGCCTTAACCTGAAGTTTTTCATTTACAATTATCCCCCCAGTTTTCCCTATTTCAATCCCGGCCTTCAGGGCAAGTGAAACATCAGGTCTAACTCCAGTTGCAAGAAGCACAAGATCGGCAGGAAACTGTCTGTCCCCCACATATAGCTTTTTTTCTTTCCATAAATTTTCAGGAAAAGCCACAGGTTCCCCGGAGATTACTTCAATTCCGAAATTCTCAAGATGTTTTCTGATAATTTCAGACATATCAGGGTCTAGTTGTCTGGAAAGCAGATTTTTACTTCTGCTTATGAGGAAAACTTTAATTTCTCTTTTAGAAAGCGCTACTGCACATTCTATTCCTATTGTTCCTGCCCCTATTATGCAGACTTTCTCGGCAGTTTCCAGGGCTTTTTCAAAAAATATTCCGTCAGCAAGACTTCTCAGGGTAAAGACCCCATAAGGGAGAATATTTGCGCCGCTTGCTATAGGTACAAAGGGCAAGCTACCTGTGGCAATTACTAGTTTGTCAAAAGGATAAAGCCCCTCCCCTGTCCGAACAATTTTTAAATCCAGGTCTATTGAACTGGCGCACTCGTTTAGCCTGATATCTATGCGGTTTTTTCTGAAAAATTCTTGAGGCTTTACTATTAATTTCTCAAAACTCTCAATTTCTCGGCCCAGAACAAAAGGGATTCCACAGTGGCTGTAAGCAGTATGGGAGTCTCTTGAAAGTACGGTAATATCAAAATCACTCTGTCTTCGAATTTTAGTAGCAACTGCCATACCACAGGCTCCTCCTCCTATAATAACAACTCTTACAGGATCTCTTTTTTCAGGGCTCTGCAAGGAGACTATTTTCTGAAACTCTCCCTTAACTTCGGCTGCTTTCTGAATATTGTCTATAGTGCTTTGTGTGCCAAACTCGCTTCCCATATTCTTAGTATTTTGTGTCTTACGCCTATTATAGGTTTTTAAATGGCCGAAAAGACTAATGGGTTAGGCATTTAGTAAAGCAATTCAATAAGGTTCTTTTTGAAAAATAAGTTTCTTGAAAATATGTTTTTAAATCCGCTTCTTTAGAAAAAGGTTTCTGGTATTATTTGTAAAAAGTAATTAATTGTATTCAAGAGGGTCTGAACGAGCGAGTTTGGGAGTGGGGGGTTAGTACATAAAAAAGTTTCTATGCCTCGCCCGTTCAATTTTTTACAAGTCTTTCGTTTTATATATACTTTTCTCAATTTTTCCAGTCTATTATTTCTTACAATTTCAAAATTCCTTCTAAAATCACTCTAAAATGTCTCTTTAGAGGTTGTTTTAAAAGTACAGTATTTTCAAAAACTAAACATGAAAAACTATCTAGGTTTGATTAAATTTTTTTAAATAACCACAAAGTTCTTAAAGCCTGCCGGCATTAAATACATGACTTTAAAACATGTGACGCACATAGTTCCTCATTTGCCAAGATTTCTTTAAAGGCGGGTGACAACTATTCTGTCAGGTCATATCATTGATTAACAATTTCATCTATTCACCATTGCTAAATTCGTAAAGATATAAAGATAATCCGATGTAACTAATTCACATGCAAATATAATAAAAACTTCAGATTTACTGCATTATCATTCAGGGCTAAAATAATCACTCAATATAAAAATAGAATTTACATATCATCACCCTTGAAGTAAAAGTCAAAAAGTGTTCTCAACAAAAACCTGATATATACTTCAACTACCACTTATCAATTACTTATCAATTATTATCACTATGGATCCCCTAATTTACGGGATATGGCTCTAGCACATTTTAGCTGCTCATTGCCTGAATTACCCGCTTGTCGGGGGTATATCTTGAAAACTTGAATTATCAGGCTAATTGAAAAGTGAATACATTTTTGGCTTCCGGCTCTGAAGTTATCTCAGGGCCATAATAAAAACTTATGTTAGGGTAAGGGCTTTCGGGCAGATATGGAAAGCTTCAGGAATAATACAGGGATATTATTGTCTACCCAACTTGAAAGTCAGAAGCTTCTCTATCTCAGAGAGCCGTAAGCTAGGCTAACACCAGGTTTAGAACTTTAGCAGACTTTCATAAGGTAAAACCTTTCCAATAAATTAATTTCTGGCATGTTGCTGGATAAGGTCTCCTGGCATAAGTATATTGAAATTTCAAGCAGGTAGGAGTTTTCTTTCAGGCGACAGTTGTCATTAATTCTTAAACCTGCCCCTTCAATGGTGTTTTATCCCTGATTCGGTATGAAATCTGATTTTTTTACTGTTTTTGCATTCTCTGAGCTTTACGAGTTTTCGGAATATAGAGAATGACTTGTGTTGTTAGGAAACTCGATGATTGTAATCTAGAAGAGCAATCAATCATAATTGTTAGAAATAAAATCCCTGTGGAACGTTGTTTAATAAATTATCACGATAAATCATTCACAATATCTAAGGAGAATTCACATGCAAAATACGGATACTACAAAATACATTATTCATTCTAAAATTAACGCTGATGGGGTAATTGAACGTCCTGATATCGTAGGTGCGATCTTTGGGCAAACTGAGGGACTACTTGGGGCTGATCTTGACCTTCGTGACCTGCAAAAAACTGGTAGGATTGGCAGGATCGAGGTGATGGTTACGGCTAAAGGAGGAAAGACTAAAGGAAACATCTTTGTTCCCTCGAGCCTTGATAAAGTCGAAACCTCAATTCTTGCTGCGTCTCTTGAGACCATTGACAGAGTGGGACCCTGCAGCGCCAAAATTGAAGTTTTTCAGGTAGAAGATGTAAGAGCTGTAAAGCGCAAAAAAATTATTGAAAGGGCAAAGCTCATTTTTACTAAAATGTTTGATGAGACTGTGCCCGAATCTCAGGAACTGGCTGATGAGGTCCGGCAGTCCGTAAGGATTGATGAACTAACTTACTATGGAAAGTCCAGAATTCCTTGTGGGCCGAATGTACTTAACTCAGACGCCATTATTATTCTCGAGGGGAGAGCTGACATTTTGAATCTTCTCCGCTATGGAATAAAGAATACTATCTGCGTAGGTGGAACGAATATTCCCCCTGAAGTTGCAGAACTTACTAAAAAGAAAACAGTAACAGCTTTTACGGATGGGGATCGTGGAGGAGAACTCATAATACGTGAGCTTCTGCAGGTGGCAGATATTGACTATGTTGCCCGTGCTTCAGATGGGAAATGTGTAGAGGACCTTGTCCAAAAGGAAGTTATAAGGGCTCTGCGCCGGAAAGTTCCTGTAGAACAAATCATTGAGAAATATGGAATTCAGGAGCGGGAAGTCGAAGAAGGTTCCTGCAGAGTAGAGAGAAGCTCCAAAAGAAAGATAAGAGCACCTGAAATTGCCCCCAGGATTGCTGAGAAGAAGCTGCATAAGCGTGTTAAAGTTCATAGAGTCTCCCCAAAGCCAGATCTTTACGGAGAGGAACCCGCGGAAGAAGAAAAGAAAGAAGCAGAACCTGAAAGAGCTTTTCAAAAGATTCCTGAAAAAGTCTCGAGTATGACTCCTGTAACGGCGGAAAAAATCAAAGCAAGGCCTGTGACTGCGAAATCCCAGATTTTAGCAAGAGCAGTTCCTGTTGCCGCCAGAGTTTCCAGGGAAAAGTCCGCTGAGAAAGTTTCGGCGGCCGTCAAAGTTCCAGGAGGTGAAGCGGTCAGAGTCTCTCCTGCCCCTGTAAAGGCGTTTCCCGTTTCTCCTGAAGCTGTTAGGTTCAGGCCTCATGTGGAAGCTCTAAAAGGAACTTTAACAGCAAGAATTCTTGACTCTCAAGATAAGGTAATAGAGGAGATTGCAGTTCGGGACCTTGCTAGCAGGCTAAAAACCTATAAAGATAATATCCAGAGTGTAGTTTTTGATGGTGTAATTACTCAGAGGCTAGTTGATATTGCTTCAAGTAATGCAATTAAGAATCTCATAGGTGTGAAAATAGGAAACATTGCCAAGGTTCCCGCCGATATGGAAGTTTTGGCCGCAAGTATGCTTTGAGAGAACTTTTCTATCAGTATACTGTTTTTCTTTTTTCAAATTCTTTCATTTTTTCAAAATAGAGCTAGAAAATCGAAATTCCAATATTATCACTATTATATAGAGT
Organism: Methanosarcina sp.; assembly: GCA_036504475.1. Lineage (GTDB taxonomy): Archaea > Halobacteriota > Methanosarcinia > Methanosarcinales > Methanosarcinaceae > Methanosarcina. The sequence continues at coordinate 4,174 of DASXVB010000020.1, read as the reverse complement.
CAATTCTATCCTAATTTTCATTTTATGAGTAACATTTATATATCGAGCCTTATGGATTCACCACGATTTGATATTATTTCACACCATGGTGCTAAACTTCACACTTTCTACCATAATCTTTCATTATTTATCATATACATTATATAGAAAACTTTATCATCTACTACTAGGAAACAAATTTCCTCGGACAATTCTTTTATCTGATTCAAGGTAATGTTAAATTGATCTTGTAAAATTGTAGGTCTGTTCGCTATGCACAAGGAAGAGCTAATACAACTGCACACATATATGGCCCAAATGAAGAGGTACTTTGAAAGGCACGGGGTAACACACGAATTCGATGACTACAAGGCTTTATCCATAAGTCCTGTACACATTCACCGGAGTAAGGCAGACCACAAGCGCGCAATTTTCATTTTAGGAGGCGAGCTTGCGACTCTTATGTCCCGGGATGACCCTATCTTTGAGGAAACATCAACTCCAGCCCATATGAGGGAATCGCTAAATTCAGCCATCAAGCTCATGGGTAATAACTGATAGGGCCCTTAAACGTGACAAAGAATTCGTTGTCCGAAAGTATAGACGCTAGATGTTTTTGTTTTGAGATCAGGAGACGGTAAGGATGAAGATGCATTTTCATCACCATCCCATCCTCTCCATCTGAGTAATATTTTTTCTCAGTCCAGCAGGGTACAAATCCTATGGACTTATATAGTTTTTGTGCCCCTGTATTACTATTTCTTACTTCAAGCCTTGCATATCGAAGTCCGTTCGCAACAAAAATGTCACAGATAGCATGAATCAGTTCTGTTCCTATTCCTATTCCCCGATATTCTTGTTTGACACCGACAGAAAAAATGTGTCCTTCGTTTTCTGCAGAACGATAGCCCACAATATAGCCCACGATTTTTTCGTCCTGTTCCGCCACAAGAAAACCATCTCCCACGTTTTCATAAAAGCTTATATACATGAGGGAGTTGTGCTCCGAAAAGGCCTCAGTTTCAATTTCAAGTACTTCCTGGAAGTCCTCAGGTGCAAAACGCCTTATCATAATATCTAATATATTCCTATCATTTTATTATTTTCTTCGAGGGAAAAATCCTTTCTAAAGTTATGCATCCCAGATTTCATCATTTACTTTAGTAGAGTTTGTTTTAGAGTTTTGCATGCAAGCTCAAAGTTTTTTAATATGCCTAACATCCACTGCAACTCCTCTACTGGATTTTACCATTTCCTCTCCGCTCATCACAGCCCGTCCTACACAGAGCGCTTTTTTCCCAAGCACAATTACCTCATCATTAGGTCGTATTTCCGGATCTGCCTGAGTAACTCCTGGGGCAAGAATTGAACCTCTTGGGAGAAAGTCATCAATTGCAACTAAGTATTTTTCACTTTTTAACATCAGTTCAGCCCCTTCGAGCGAAAGAGCAAGCATTCCGTATTGTGGAACCAGGGTTGCAAGTTGTTTTTTCCCGGCAAAGAGCTGGTACTTGGGGAATCGACCTTTGACTGCAAGCTTTCCTACATCCTTAGAGAAAAGAAGCTCGGCATCTTTTCCAAACTGATATTCTGCAATCGCTCTCAGGAAATTCACTTTCTCCTCTTCCGCATTCAGGCTTTTCTTACTGAAGCTTTCTGATGTGCAGATAGATTCAACGGTGTTTTTAAGGTTTGAAAGAGCTTCTACAGACACAAGACTCCCTGTGCCAGTATAGATTATCTCAATGTTGAGACTGCTTGCTACTCGTTCACAAATTTCCCTATAAGCCCCTTCTACATGGGCAACAATGGCCTTATACCTGTATTTTGAGAGATAAGCCTCAAGGCAGCCGGAAACCCAGGCTTTTTCTTCTTCATCCCAATGCCCTGTAACCGCAGTGTCATAATGGGATGCAGGGTATGTCAATTCCAGTTCTCTGGGCACTATTCCAAGAGGCGAGGTTAAAATTACTTCATGGACAAATTTTCTGTATTTCCCAAGCGCCAGAATGAACTTTTGATGGGATTGAGAGATTGAATAAGGCTTTTTAGCCGCACATGGGAAAAGTACGAGAATCTCAAGATCCGGAGGTGTATATCTCTCCTGCATACGCCGTGCGAATCTTACCACCTCAACTCGGGATAGGGCTTCTGAGGTATCTGCAAGAAGCTGGTTTTGCCGAAAAGCAGGAACTTTTTCCTCAAGGTAAGAATATTCGAAATCTCCAAGTCTTAATAGGGCTGTGAGCCAGGGCCTGACTCTACACTGGCCTTCAATATACTCCCTTAATGTACCGGCCCTAATCTTTTCCCTCACAAGAGAAAGTTCCGCTTCGAGGGCATTCTTATTGTGAGCTGAAAGGAACTTTGCTCTCTCGATTTTTGGAAGCTTCCTGAGCTCTGCAGGTGTACTTTCAGCACATACCCTGCACCTGCAAGGAAACTCTGTCAGGGAATCAAGATAAAAGCTGCCTGCTGCTTTCAGGTAAATATCAGAATAGGCCGCAATTTCCGCTCTTGTATCGTCCAGAATGTCAATTCCAAGGTAGACCAGCATAGCTATATTCTCAGGAAGCGCTAGATTTGGAGCATAGAGAGCTGTATCAGGGGAGATACTGCTTTTAAGCTCTATTACGGTCTTGAGAAGTCTCCGTGCATTGTTTTCCAGGGTGCCTGCCCCTTCCATTACATAAAGATCTGTTTTCTCAGGTTTTCCTCCTACTCTTAGGAGAGAACCTGTTGGGCCTTCAATGTTTTCGCCATTGGGGGCTGTAAATTTTTTGACTTTTCCGAGGGATTCAGCTGGAATGAAAGGCGGATAAGCTTGATGAGGTAAAATTATTAGCGTTCCATTTCCTGTTTTTTCTCGGATTTGCTTTACACATGCCTCAAGTTCCGTATCGGTTTTCACACCCCAAAAACTGCCTGCATCAACAATAGGGCCAGGTTTTTCAAGCTTTCCAAGTTCTGCCGTACTTAAAATGCAGGGCGTGCGAAGCTCGGGAGACAGCAGAAATTTTCCTATTCTTGCTGCTCCGTCTCTCTGTTCTATCTCAAAGTACTGTGTCATATTCGTCCTCTTATGTCTATCAAGATGTAAAGGTTTGTCCTGCATTTTTTCCCGAAAGTTTCTCTCACTGCCCTTTTTTCTGAAACTGAAGAGTGCTAAACTTTACGTTTTATTCTGTGTTAACTCCTCAGAAGGAAGATTGATAGTATATTCTTATATATTATTAATTTTGATTATCTGCTGCAACTCATCTTTGCAACTCATCTTTCATTTTTCTGTCCCAGCCGTGACAGAAATTCTATTTTTCACATTTGAATTTTAATTTGAGGTCTAGAATGGATATAACTGCAGAACTTCGAAAAATCGTTGGCGAACGACTTTCTGTATCGCCTTCAGAACTTTATTGTTATTCTTCTGATGCATCCCAGGTTAAGGGAATGCCTGACTACGTGGTGCGCCCAAAAAGCACAGACGAAGTAAGCCGGATTGTCAGACTTGCCTATGAGAACGATATTCCTGTAACTGCAAGGGGAGCAGGCACTGGACTTGCAGGTGGGGCAGTCCCGGTTGGAGGGGGAATTGTGCTGGACATGTCGGGCATGAATAGGATTCTTGAAATCGATATTGATAATATTCAGGTCATGGTAGAGCCTGGGATTATTCAGGATGCTTTAAATAATGCTCTAAAGCCGTATGGTTTTTTCTTTCCTCCCAATCCTGGCAGTTCAGCCATGTGCACTATCGGGGGTATGATAGGTTACAATGCAAGTGGAATGCGCTGTGTTAAGTACGGTACTACCAGAAACTATGTCCGCGACCTGGAAGTCGTTCTTGCGGACGGGACAGTTATCCACACTGGTTCAAAGATGCTAAAATCCGCTGCAGGATATGACTTGACCCAGCTTATTGTAGGTTCGGAAGGTACACTTGGCATTGTCACGAAAGCCAGCCTAAAGATTGTCCCTCTTCCTAAAACTCGAAAACTGGTCATAGCATCCTTTAAAAATGCGGAAATTGCAGGACAGGCAGTTGTAAAAACCTTTTCAAATGGAGTAATTCCTTCAGCCTGTGAAATCCTGGATAGAGTTTCCCTGCAGGTTCTCAAACGTTACGACCCAAAACTTGTACTCCCTTCGGAAGGCGATGTGATTCTTTTCGAGGTTGACGGCACTGAAAGCTCGGCAC
>DASXVB010000019.1:0-4696 GCA_036504475.1 Methanosarcina sp. | reverse complement strand
CCTAGCAGCGACACAAGTTTTTCCAGTGGGAAGCTCGATCAAATTCCACATTATTCTGCCACCTTTTTCAGTCTATTTCCAAGGCTTACTCCAAACCAGGCTCCTATGAAAGTGTAGAGGAACCCATCGATCAGGATATTTGTGGCTATGTACCAGTCGCTGTAGAAAAGTCTGTAAAGAACCATCCAGACATTAAAAGATACATATCCACTGACCATGTCAGCAAATCCGCAAATAATTCCCATTTTGAATCTATTATCTGGAGCCGAATTTCTACCAGTTATACCCGAAGCATACAACAGAAGCTCCAGAATTATCGCATTGACGGACAGCGTTATAAACATTATAGGGGTGAAACTCCCCGCTATGAAGCCTCCAAGTAGAAACCTGACCATCATAAAGAGGCTTATCACTCCGGGTTTTGGGATCAGGACTACAAGAGAGACAATAAGCATGTAAAGTAGAATCTCATTGAAGAGCCCTGTAAATAGAAAACTAAATGGTCCAAAGATTGCATGTGATAAATCCCACAGGATGGTCATTGGCAGGTTTATTGCTGCAAAAGAAACGGTGCCAAAAAGGGCTATCAACACAAGGTTTCGGGTCTTAAATCTGTTCATTATCTCCTTGTGCCTTGAGAAAAAAAAGCCCAAAGCAGTAATTCCAAGTAAAGAAGCTGCAAGCGTAGTTATTATAGGTTCCCATTTCCTTGAGATTGCAGTAATTTTCTGATCTTTTGTTACTGCGATCCAGTCGCTGCCTGTGAGTTTTACTTTAACCCTGAGAAGGTAGTCTCCTCCCATCGCATCCTGAGATATATACATAGGAAGGCTTATTAACGAACTTGAGCTCGGAGAGAGGGTTAAAGTGGAATAACACACAGTATCTGCATTCATTCCCATAATATCGGGTTTAAACGCTTTTACAGGTTCACCGGTATTTATGTCAAGAATATCATAGGTGACCATGACAGGAATTGTACTATTTCCGGCATTGGTAAGCTCTATCCCCATGAAGGTTGAAGTAAGATCCTCTTTATCGAGTTTAAGGTCTGTAACCTTCAGCAGCTTTCTGATTGCAGGGGATGTTTCCTGGACAACCAGGGTATTGGAGGGATGGCTTGGATCTCCATATCCATTTTCATCTGACGGTACTATAAGTTGGGATACTGAGACTTCATTTGAGACTTCTTCTTTTGAAGCAACTTTAAGCTGGGTTGTATGTACAATAGTATGTTTTTTTCCTTCAACATCAACGACTGCTTTTGCAGTTATATTGTAAACCCCGCAGGGCGTGTCCGCAGGTATGTAAAAATCAACAAGTCTGTACCAGTCATCATATTCGGTATGAAGTGAAAATGAATGCACTGGAGTCTCATGAAGCACAAAACCCTTCGGTAAGTCGAGTTCCATTGTCACATTCATATCGCCGTCATAATAACTTTCAAAGAAAAGATATGCAGAGAGCGTACTGTTCCCGACTGCAAGGCCATTTCCTTCTACCCCATGGGGGACCTGAATTATGAATGTGGTCATGTCTTCAGGTTTGAAGTCCTCCTGCTGAAATTGTGCAGTTGTGGGCTGTACTATCAGCACAAGTGCAAGGAAAATAAGTGCAAGGAGGAAAAAATCTATGTTTTTCATTCCGCTACCTTTTTCTTATTTGAGGATTTTTCGGATTTCCTGCATTTTTGCGTTCCAGTCCGGTACATCTTCAAAACTAACAATGTCAACAGCCCCACCCTGAAATTCTCCTTCTCCTGCCAGCTCCTCCATCCAGCTCTCTATCTCGAGATAGGACTTTTTCAACTCTTCAAGAAGCTTGGGGTCAGGGATCCAGAGCCCTCTTGACTGCGCTTCAAGGAGCCGTCTGGACATTTCCTCCAGGGCATAGGGATTGTTTTCTTCAAAGAAGCGGCGCATTTCCTCATCAAGCACGAAGGTCTTTGTGATATCATCAAAAATCCAGTCGTCTACTTCCTGGGTGGAAGCTTCCCAGCCATAGACCCTTCCGACTCTTTTCGAAATGTCCTGTGCTCCTTTATATCCGTGCTGTTTCATGCCTTCAATCCATTTCGGATTTAAGAGCCTGGCTCTTACAACCCTTCGCAGTTCGTCAGCCATATCCCGGACTTCGACATGCTGAGGCTCTCTCGTGTCTCCAAAGTAAACCCTTACATCTCTTCCGGAAGCCTGCTTGGCTGCAGCTGTAAATCCTCCATGAACCCCAAAATAGCAGCAGCATCCTAAAAGGTCATACTCGTCACTTACTACTTTATTAAAGGTGGCATCAACAGTCTTAAGGTTTGAAGCAAGCTGAGTGTGGGCTTCCTTGCCTTTCACGTTTTTTCCGTAGGCATATCCATTCCAGTAAAGGAAGATATCTGCCAGATCTTTTTCATCTTTCCAGGCACTTGCATAGACTGCAAGCTGAACCCCGGCCGAATAAGTCCCTGGCCTGCTTGAAAACATCCTTAAAGTAGCATCTCTGGAATCCGCTCCTTCTTCAATCATCTGAAGACTGTGTTTTCTTGGATAATTCATCTCCTCAGGTTCATCAAGAGATGCCACAGCCTGGATTGCTTCGTCTATGACCTCGAGGCAATTTGGAAAATTATCCCTCACGATTCCTGAAACTCTTACAGTAACATCTATTCTGGGCCTGTCCAATTCTTCAAGGGGAATCACAGAGAACCCTTTCAGGTGTCCATTGCTTAGCCAGATTGGTTCAACTCCAAGCAAGCTCATAATCTGGGCCATTCCCTCACCATCAGCCCACATTACATCATTTGCCATCCAGTAAAATGCCACATTCTCAGGATACCGGCCTTCGTCTTTGATATGCTTATCAATCAGAACTTCAGAGAGTTGCTGTCCCACTCTCCAGGCAGCTTTCGTCGGAATTTTTTTTGGGTCAAGTGAATAGAAATTCCTACCTGTTGGCAGTACATCATCTCTTCCACGCATGATAAGGCCTGAAGGACCAGCAGGGATGTATCCTCCATCAAAGCCGTGCAGAAGAGCTTCAATTTCCAGAGAATCGTCTATTCTGGATTCAATATCCAGAATTCTGTTACAGATCGAAGCAGCATCCTGATAAAGTGCGGAATTTATGCTCAAATCTTTAATTCCTTGCTCTTCAAAACTTTTCTCTTCAATTCCTTGCTCTTTAAAGTTCTTTTCTTTAATTTCCTGTTTCTCAAAACTTTTTTCTTCAAAAATCTCTTTGATTATCTGGGTTGGCTCTTTTTCCGGGGAATTTATAAATGTCCTTATAAAGTCTTTAGAAAGGGAATCGATTTCTTCAAGCCTCTGTCCGTTTGATTTTCCGTTTTCGGAAATCCGGCTCTGGTCAGAGATCAGTTCATCAAGGTCAAGTTCCAGAAGTTCTGCAATCAGCCTTCTAATTGAGACTTTGCTTCCCACACTTCCCTGGTCATCATATCTTAAAATTGAGTTTATGAATTCAACTTTTTTCTCACCCTCAGGGAGCTGTCCAAATATATGCATACCATTATGGATCTGGCTGTTCCTTATTTTTCCAAGAGTCTCGTGCGCTTTTCTTATTATTTCTTCAAAGGGAGTCTGGTTATCGGCTTTTATCTCGGAATCAAGATTCGATTTTTTGATCTCGTCAAGGATCAGATGCTTGAGGGCATGCTCTCTTCCCTTGTCGTGTTTCACCTGTTCGTATTCTCCAAGCAGCCTGTCAAGTTCAGCCAGGTTTTCATAAAGCCCTCCTGAGGTCATGACAGTCTGCATATGATCTATCAAGCAAGCAAGACTTCGACGTTTGGCAATTGTGCCTTCAGGGGGATTGTCCGAGTTATAAATATAAAGGTGGGGAATAGTCCCTATACTTATGTCAGGATAGCAATCTCCTGAAAGCCCAACCCCTTTCCCAGGCAGGAACTCAAGGTTTCCGTGGGTACCTACATGTACGAGCACATTGGCTCCAAAGATGTTTTCAAGATACCTGTAGGTCGCAAGGTACTGATGGGTCGGCGGAACGTCTGGGTCGTGCAGGATCTTGCAGACTTTTCCATCACATCTGGCACCTGCACATCCTCGCTTTGGCTGCACGCAGACCACAGCGTTTCCATACTGCACTCCTGTCACAACGATTTTATTATCATAGACCATGGCAGCAGGAATGCCGTCTACTTCTTCTCCAGGAGGATTTCCCCATCCCTCTATCACTCTTTGCCTTACCTTTGGGCTCAGGGTATTGAAATATTTCTCATATTCTTCTTTTTCCACAAAAGCCAGGGCCCCACCGTTTTTCACTATTTCATTAATGGGAGTCCACCTGAACTCGGAAATTGCTTTTCTCTTGAGAATGGTTTCAATCAGGTCTTTTCCATCTTTAGGTGGGTTGACGGCATAGCCTGCTTCCTGCATCCGTTTCAATATTCTTGCCACGCTTTCGAGGGAGTCAAGATTTGCAGCATCCCCTACCGAACCTTCAACACCTGTACAGGGTCTGTTGTGCAGGATAAAGGCAACTTTTCTCTGGTTGACCGGTTTTTTCCTGAGTTCTGTCCATTTCGAGATCCTGGATGCAAGTTTTGAGCAGCGTTCTTCTATAGGAAAACGCCCCATGTAATTTCCTTCTTTTTTTACTGCTCCAATTATAATGGGCTCAATTCCGCCCTCAAATTCGGGGAGAGCTACATTCCATCCTATCTCAGTGCTTA
>DASXVB010000018.1:0-16478 GCA_036504475.1 Methanosarcina sp. | reverse complement strand
TTATTTTATAATGATTGTACTCTGTATCTACGTATCTATGAAGCATTTTGTGTTTGACTATTATTATTATGACATTGCAAAAAGTATCTTCTCCTCTTTTGTGATGTATCTATTTGTTTCTCACTTTACGATTTCAAACGTCTATGAACTTTTTGGAATAGCAGCAGTGGGAGCATTTATCTATATCTTTTTAATGCTTATTATCGGTGGTTTCAGCAAATGTGAACTTTCTGCTGTAATAAAATATACTCACCCAAGAACGTAATCGTAATAACACTTTGCGTGATTTATTTTTATAGGTATAAAATAAATCTATAAATTGCAGCATTATTATTCAATCTCGCTCCTATAATAGAATATTAACCAGCAGAAATCAGCATCAACTCAAAAACTGATAGAAATCAAAATTCTATAACTTGGGAATATTATATGATAAAGTCAAAACAGGATTATAATTATTATCTAGAGGCAGATCGAATAGCCTTAGGTAAAAAAAGGAAAAAACCGATGTTATTCTTTGATGAGGTCTGGGTATTTCAGAGATTATTACGAAAAGTTGAGTACTATAAAAATTGTAAAATCTCTGGATTCTATCGCCCTTACTATTATTTCTTATATCTAAAATTTCATTTATTAAGCTTGTTCCTTGGTTTTCATATTAAGCCAAACGTTTTTGGTCCGGGATTATCTATAAGTCATCCAGGTACGATTGTTGTTAACGGAAACACAAGAATAGGCTCTAACTGTAGAATACATGTATGTACCGTCATTGGAACTAAAGCTGGACATGGAGATGTGACACCAAAAATAGGAAATAATGTTTATATCGGGCCTGGAGCAAAAATATTTGGGGACATAGAAATTGCAGATGGAATAGCTATAGGAGCTAATTCAGTTGTAAATAAGTCATTTACAGAGCCAAATATAGGAATCGCAGGGGTTCCAGCTAAGAAGATAAACGATAAAGGTTCTGAGAATTTACTTGCAAGAGCAACGGACATCTTAAATAACTCGTTAAATAACCAATAATCTTATAGCTCTAAATAAGTTTGGGAAAGTATCTAAAACTTCTGAATCCCACTCCAATGTATTTTCCTTGCAATTTCCATAATTACAGTTTCTTGACAGACAGGATTCAGAAGCTTTTAAAACCCGAAACTCTTGATATGGTGAAATGCAGAATAAACTGGAAGTATTAATCCAAAAAATCTTCTAATTAATCTCTTCCTAGTAATGCCCTTGCAGTTTCCCTCACACTTCTTTCCGATGTATAGACTGGCTTCCAGCCCAAACTCTTCATTTTTTCAATTCCAAGTCTCATCCGTGGCACATCGCCTTTCCAGCCCCTACTTCCTCCGGTATAAATAAATTCGACATTAGAAAGCCCCATCTCTTCTATGACAATTTTTCCTATCTCTGTGGCACTGATGGTATCCTCCGAACCGATATTAAAAATATTTACCTTTTCTTCACTGTTATATATTAAAAACAATATTGCTTCAACGCATTCCGACACATTAATGTAGGATTTCTCCTGCTTGCCATCACCCAGGATCTCCAACAGATTAGGGTTATCTCGTAGTTTTTTTATAAAGTCTACCGTAATCCCATGTGTACTGCGTGGGCCAGCGATATTTGCAAACCGGAATATCCATGCCTGCATATCGAAAGTATGAGAGTATGAAGTTATTAAAGCTTCACAGGCGAGTTTGGAGGCACCGTAAAGGGATATGGGGATAAGAGGACCGTAGTCTTCCGGAGTAGGTATAATGTTAGCTTCCCCATAAACTGTTGAGGTGGAAGTAAACGCAATTTTTTTAGTATTATTTTTCCTCATCGCTTCCAGAAGATTATAGGTTGCTAGAATATTCTGATCTAAGTGCACTCTGGTATCCGAAGCTCCGAGCCTGACATCTGGGTTTGCAGCCACGTGGCAGGCAAAGTCAATATCTCTACAGGCTTCCTCTGTCTCCTCCTGATCAAGAAGGTCTCCTTCTATCAAGGTAAAGTTCGGGTTTTCAAGGTGTTTTTCTATGAATTCCATTTTTCCTGAGCTCAGGTTATCAAAAACAGTAACTATGCTTCCTTTTTCTATAAAGCGATCTACCAGGTGGCTCCCTATAAAACCGGCTCCCCCTGTCACAAGTATCTTATTTTTTACAGGCATTGAAAATTCTCCATAAAGTCTTTTTTCTATATTAATAATTTATACTGTCTTGAGGTAATCAGGAAATTTTTTACTTTATTCTTTAAACGAGGTTGGTAAATTATGAGAGAAAAACTAAAAATATTATGGTTGGAAAGTATTTTAACCCAGTTACAAGGATAACTTTTTCATAGAACTTTTTTTACTGGAAAGTCTAGTTTGAATATTAAAAAAGCTCTCATTCCGGCCTGCTGATCTTGTTACACGTCTCCTGCCTGCTACCAAGTTAATGCCTAAAGAAATGTCCCATAATGACACTTTGTCACTCATTATATAGCTAAAGAACTTATTGCTTTCAGGTCTCGAGAAAATAATAATTATTCTAGGAAAAAGCAAGAGAGCAATTGAGGACTACTTTGATGATTTTTCCCGAATTGGAAATGCATCTTGCAAAAAAGCATAATATTAAACTTCTCAAGCTAGTTCATGATGATTCCTCCCTTGTGTATTCACTATAATCCACAGGAAAGAGCTCAATGGACTCTGAATGCAATCCTCCAAGCAGATCCGCTTGAATACCTCATAGAAATTCTAACATCGGCAAAGGATCCCTCAAAAGATAGGGGGTTTGATAAATAAGGCAGTTAGAGACCAGCAAAAGTAATCTATAAAATTTTGAATAAAAAGGGAAATAATTTCTGCCAGCTTTACCAGCAGAGCCCCTCATAATCTATATCTTTCGCTTTAATTACCCGTCTTCCATCAATTATTATTTTTTCTTTCATAACTTCAAATTCAGAGTCAAGTTGCTTGAACTCCTCCCATTCTGTCATTACAAGGCAGGCGTCAGCTCCTTCAAGAGCATCTTTAGCTTTTTCGAAGTACTCAATTGTCGGAAAGACCCGTTTCATATTCTCGGTTGCCATAGGATCATAAGCTGAAACTTTTGCTCCAAGTCTAAGAAGTTCAGCAATGACAGGAATGGCTCTGGATTCTCTTATGTCATCCGTTTCGTTTTTAAAGGCAAGCCCAAGGACTGCAATCTTTTTGCCTGCAATGTTTCCTGTTTTTCTCTGGAGTATTTCAGTCATCATAATTGGCTGTTTTTCATTTACGCCAATTACGGATTCCAGGAGCACTGGAGAATATCCGATTTCTTTTGCCTTTCCTATAAGCGCTTTTACGTCTTTCGGGAAACAGGACCCTCCAAATCCCGCTCCTGAGTTCAAAAATCTCGGGGATATTCTAGAATCTTTTCCTACTGCTTTCATAACGTCGTAGGTGTCAATGTTTAACTTTTTACAAATGTTTCCTATCTCGTTGACAAAGGATATTTTGGTTGCAAGAAGGGAGTTATTTGCGTATTTGATCATTTCGGCAGTTGATGGATTTGTGCGGGTAACTTCACATTTAAAGGTTCGGTAAAGTTCCGAGACAAGATCTCCGGATTTCTGGTCAATTGCTCCAACGACTATTTTATCAGGATGCATGAAGTCGTAAACTGCTTTTCCTTCTCTGAGAAATTCGGGATTCATTGCAACTCCAAAATCTTTTCCCGCTACCTTTCCTGAAGTTTCTTCAAGGATAGGGAGGACAAACTTTTCAGTTGTTTCAGGCACAACTGTGCTTTTAACAACCACTACATGGTATCCCTCTTTTTTTGCTAGCACAGCTCCTATGCTTGCTGTTGCCGCACGAACAATTGAGAGATCTATGTCTCCATCTTCTGATGAGGGAGTTCCTACACAAATAAAGGAAATGTCCGTCTTCCTGATTGCAGATTCATAGTCAGTGGTTGCAGTGAGATTTTTTCCGGCATGCTTTTGTAAAAGTTCTCCAAGTCCCTCTTCATAGATAGGAGGAACGCCTGCATTTATCTGATCCATTTTTTTCTTGTCGATGTCTACACAGATTATTTCATGTCCGACTTCTGCAAAACATGCGGCTGTGACTGAACCCACATATCCTGAACCTATAACGGAAATTTTCATAAATTGAACCTCTTTATTGAGAATTGGACTGTAATCAATTACAATTCTTATTTATCTTTTGATAGGCTATTTTTCCAAGCCTCCTCTAATAATCGTCAAATTTCCTTTTTTTAGTAAATTCTCTAATCAATCTTTATAAATTTAAATAGTTAAACGGTTTATACCTATATGGCTAAAATTTAGTACATGTTTAAATAATTCATTTCAGAGACTTTGGGGAATTTATGATGTTTTCAATACTTGGCATGGGTGCGGAGTTTACAGCGGGAAATCCTCTCCCAGATTTAGGCATCTGTTTTCTCTCGACGGATTTTGGAATTCCTGTGTATTATCAGATCACAGTTTTGGGGTTAATCGCTCTTCTGGGTATGAAGGAAATGATGTTTGCCTTCAGAAAAGAAGATGAATTTTCTGTAGATTCAATAGATATGGGAATTTACCCTCTTATTATATGTTTTATTGCTAGTTTCCTTTTTGCAGGAATAAAAATAATTTTTGCAAGGTATCCGTTCTAGAATTTATTACTTTTTAAACAACGAAACTCTTTTTTCTGGTATTTGTTTTTCTGTCAAAGTATTAGAAGCTAAGTAATACTTATTTTTTATTTTTGATAACTAAAACGTCTATATTTTCAAAACCTCAAAATTTTAGTTATCTTAGTTCAGTAACTCTGTTTCCATAATTATTTATTCTTGAGTCATTTATCATCTATTAATAATTTTAACTGTTTATAACCATAACTGTATTAAAAAATAAACACTGTTTAGGGACCATTAAGGGGGCGCTCTAGCCACTGGGCCGCGTATTACTATCTGTTAAGGCAGAGCAAGATACAAGAAATCTGTCTGACAGAAAGATTCGGAACCAAGATTGAGTGAAAACTAGGACTTGACTGTGCGCCTTTATCCAATGAAAGGCGAGAAGGTTTCCTGATTTGCTGATATCAATTTATTTCATACGCTTTACATTGCGCTTGAAGTCATTTTTTACCTAGTCTGGAAAGCCCTTTGTACAGACAACACTTTATTTCATATAAATTATAATTATTATGAAATTGTGTTTATTTAAAAAATTATTTTGGGGAGTGAAAAATATTGAGAGTTCTTATCGATATAGGACATCCAGCCCATGTTCATTTTTTTAAAAACACTATATGGAGTCTTCAAAAAAAAGGACATCAAATAATGGTGGTTTCGCGAGATAAGGATGTAGTAATAGATCTTTTGAATGCTTATGGAATTCCTCATACTGTCCTAAGTAGAGTAAAGCCAGGAAAGGCTAATTTATTTGAAGAGTGGCTTATAAGAGAATTCAAGACTTTTAAGATTTCCAAACAATTCAACCCTGATATTCTTATGGGTATCCTTTCTCCGGCTATGGCTCATGTAGCCTGGATGCAACGGAAAAAATCCATAATATTCAACGACACTGAACACGCAGTCATAGCCCAGAAACTAACCTATCCTTTCTGTAACATAATCTGTACTCCTTCATGCTATCAAAAGGATGAAGGAAAAAAGCAGCTAAGGTATAGCGGTTATCACGAACTGGCTTATCTTCACCCGTCTTATTTCACTCCGTCTCCTGAGGTTCTGAAAGATCTGGGGGTAGAGATGGGTGAGCCTTTTATAATTCTTCGTTTCGTTTCATGGGGAGCTCATCATGATGTAGGGCATCATGGGATCAAAAATAAATTAACACTTGTCCAAGAACTTGAAAGATTCGGGAAAGTGTTCATAACTTCAGAAGGACCCCTAGAAGAGGAGTTTGATAAATATCGTATCAGGGTTCCTCCCGAAAAAGTTCATCATCTACTCTACTATGCAACTTTGTATGTAGGCGAAGGGGCGACCATGGCTGTCGAGAGTGCAATCTTGGGAACTCCTTCAATCTATATTTCTACGCTTGCAGGGACAATGGGGAATTTCTCCGAACTGGAGAAAAAATATGGTTTGATTTTTAATTACAGTGATTCGGAGGCAGCTCTGAAAAAAATCATAGAACTTCTCAATGATCCAGAGCTTAAGAACACCTGGAGCCTGAAAAGAGCTGCTCTTCTCAAGGATAAGGTTGACGTCACCGAATTTATGGTCAAGCTCATAGAAAGCCTTCCTGAAAAAAAATCAGGAGTAATTTTACCCTCAGTTTCGGATGAGAGTTATGCATGAGCTATTGAAGCAAAACCAGGAGATCTGGGATCTTTTCACTCGAAAAGAAGAGTATTCTCCCAATGAATTGGATAAACACGGACGTTTTCTTTTAGGTGAAAAAAACCTTGTAAATGCATCTGATCCTGAGGCTTCTAGATATCTGATAAATCATGGGATGCAGGTCAAGTTTCCTGAAAACAAGACATTTGCCGTTTGTTTAACCCATGACGTTGATGATATTTATCCACCTCTTTCTCACATCTTACTGTCTTCTGTGCAGTACTTTAAAAATCTGAATTTCAAAGATTCTGCAGCTCAGTTCCTCTGGAAGCTCAAGGGGAAAGAGTACTCTCCTTACCTCAATCTTTTAAAAATTATGGATCTTGAAGCTAGTTACGGAGCAAAGTCCTCTTTTTATTTCATTGCTACAGAAGCCGATCCGATAAGATTCAGATATGCTGTAGAAGATATAGAACATCATCTAAAAGAAATTTCAGCAAGAGGCTGGGAAGTTGGCCTTCATGGAGGCTATTATTCGTATAATAGCCTGGAAGCGGTAAAAAAAGAAAAGAAAAGACTTGAAATTGTTCTCGGAAAAACAGTACTGGGTTTCCGTAATCATTATTTGAGGTTCAAAGTTCCGGACTCCTGGGAAACACTTGCGAATGCAGGTTTCAGTTATGATTCAACTTTTGGGTATAGTAACTCTATTGGCTTCAGAAATGGAATGTGTCATCCGTTCAGACCATATAATCTTAGCACAGGAAAAGAAGTTGATATCCTCGAAATTCCACTTGTTGTAATGGATGTTGCGCTTTTTGCTGGTTCAAAATCTCTAGAAGAAGCCTGGGTACGCACAAAAAATCTGATTGATACTACAGCAAGTCTTAAAGGGATTATCACTCTGCTGTGGCATAATTTCGTTTTTAGTTGCGGTTTCCGAAATGATTGGGTAAGGCTGTATGAGAAAGTGCTTCAGTATTGTTCCAGTAGAGGGGCCTGGATGACAAGTGGGGAAGAAATTTATCGGTGGTGGGGAGATGGATTCTGACTTAAAGGGGAAATATCTTCTGGTTACACCTGCAAAGAATGAAGAACAAAATCTGCCCGAAGTCTCGAAGTCTATAATAGGGCAGAAATTAAAACCTGAGTTATGGATTATAATCGATGATGGGAGTACGGACAGGACACCATATATTCTTAAAGATCTACAAGCAAGCTATCCTTGGATCCACAGCATAAGATTACCTCCGAGGCCTAGAGACATTACTTTCCACTATAGTTATGTCTGCAAGCAGGGTTTTGACTATGCGCTTCAATATTGCAAAGGAAATAGTCTCGAGTTCGAGTATATAGGGCTTCTTGATGCCGATACTGTTCTTGAAGATAACTATTTCGGAAAACTTCTGGCTGAGTTTGAAAAGGATAATTCTCTTGGAATTGTAAGTGGAGGAATCTATTATGATAATAGGGGAAAACTTTCCCAAGAAGTGACTACTAAAAACCTTCCTCGTGGGACAGGAAGAATCTGGAGGAGAGCATGTTTCCTCGACACTGGTGGTTACCAGGTTGAGCCATCGCCAGATTCAATTTCTAATATAAAGGCTCTTTTGCGAGGCTGGAGGGTCATGCAATATGCTGATGTCATCCAGATTCAAAAACGTAAAACGAGTGCAGCTAACGGGCTTTGGAATGGGTATATGAAAAACGGCTGGATGGCTTATTACCTTGGAAAAAATCCTTTCATGGCTCTACTAAACGTACTTTACCTTTCCGTGAAGTCTCCTTATTATACAGGCATTGCTTATTGCTGGGGGTATTTTGGTTCGGCAATTAAAAGGGAGAAAAAAATCCAGGATCCTGAAATAAGAAATTACTATAGGAATCAAGGGTTTGCAGCATTATTTTCCCGAATTTCGGGAACTTTTAGCCGGAATTCAAGAAATGTACAGGAGGAAAAGCAGTGAATACTCGTAAGCTTTTTGAAAAAGCAATCTATTTATGGGTGGTAATTTGAAGATGCTTTTTCTGGATATGGTAAGGCCTCTTTCTCTTGCCGATGGTTCGCTTATCCATAGATACGAACTTGTGAGCAATCTTGCAAAATTTGACAATGAAATTCATATATTTACTGTTGGAAGTAGCGCTCTTTCGAACATGACAAATGTTTACAGCCACTATATCCCACCTGGAAGCTTCCTTTCACTTACCCTCAGTTATTTCAGCAATTCTATAGGCCTTCTGGGTTCCGAGACTTTCGATGTGCTGTATACCCGTAATCCCAATTTTGGTTTTCTTGCTGGACTCTTCTGTAAAACCAGATACAAAAAAATGGTTTATGAATTAAACGGAATTCCTGAAGACGAAAAAAATCTCTTCAGAGCAAAATCTGAAGGAGATAAATTCTCGCAACTAGAAAAAAAGGGTAATTTTTCAAATCGATACTTTTCTGCACATTCTAGGCTCAAACTATTTGTTCTTAAAAAAGCTTTGGGTTTTTCGGACAGAATTATTGCTGTAACTCCCGGAATAAAAGCAAATCTCGAGGGGATTTATAAAATACCAGGAGAAAAAATAGTTGTAGTTTCCAATGGGGCAAACACTTCCCTATTCAAGCCATTAGAACAAGAGACCTGTAGAAAAGAACTCGGTTTGGACCTCAAAACTCCTCATATCTGCTTTGTGGGTAATCTTGCTCCCTGGCAGGGAGTTGAGTATCTGGTAAAGGCAGCTCCATTTATACTCTCCAAATTTCCAGAATGCCGCTTCCTAATCGTTGGCGATGGGGTCATGAAAGACGACCTTATCAAGCTCTGTAAGGAGCTCGGAGTTGAGGATAGTTTCATTTTTACAGGTGTAATTGCTTATGATCGCGTGCCTCTCTATATTAATGCTAGTGATACCTGTACAGCTCCCTTTATAGTTGCCAGAAATGCAAAAATAGGCTTGTCTCCTTTGAAATTATATGAATATATGGCTTGTGGAAAACCTGTAGTTGCGAGTAACATCAGTGGCGTCTCTGACGTACTTGAGGCTTCTGAAGGTGGGATCCCTATTCTTCCTGAAAATCCGAGTGCTCTTGCAGAAGGCATCTTAAAGCTTCTTGAAGACCCAAGTTTAAGGATGAAATTGGGTTCAAAAGGTTTAAGTTATGTTACTGAAAATTACAGCTGGTATAGCGTTGCCAAAAAGGTTAACGAAGTCTGCAAATCAGGAATTGAGGCAAAAATTAAGGCTTGAAATCAGTCTAATATTTTCATACAACTCATCATGATAAAAATAAACTCATCAAGATAAGAATAATTATCTATTTACACGGGGCTTAAAATGGACGAAATTGAAGTTAGAGAATTAGCGCCATCTGAATATAATGAATGGGATTTGCTCGTAGAAAAAGCTCAACCTGGTACACTCTTCCATACCAGTGAGTGGCTTGGAATTTGCAGGGAGGTCTTGTCAAAGGACTTTAAAATTTATGGTTGTTTCAGAAAAGGTGAGCTTGTAGGCGGATGTCCTCTTTTTATTAAAAATATTAAAGGGGCCTTGAGAGTAGCGACTTCGACCTGTGATATGACAAGCTACAGCGGGCCTCTTATAAAAGAGAGTTCTAGCTCAAAAGCAAGTAAACAGGTACAGGAAGTTCACGACATTCTCAATCCTCTAAGGGAATTCCTCTGCAAGCAGGGATTTGATAGTATTCACCTTACGTTCGCTCCGGGTTTTGAAGACGTAAGACCTTTCACATGGTATGGATGGGATTCCAGTGTGCATTATACTCATCACTTGAATCTGAACGAAAATGTAGATGACAACGTTTCAAGAAAAATCCGAAGGGAACTTAAAGCTGCAAATGAGGCAGGACTTAAAACCAGGGTATTGAACGATCCTGAAACATATTACCATTTGCTCTCAATGGTCTACGAAAAACAGAATTTAGCACCTCCTCTTCCCAGAGGGTTTTTTGAAAGAG
This sequence comes from Methanosarcina sp., assembly GCA_036504475.1. Classification (GTDB taxonomy): domain Archaea; phylum Halobacteriota; class Methanosarcinia; order Methanosarcinales; family Methanosarcinaceae; genus Methanosarcina. The sequence continues at coordinate 6,221 of DASXVB010000018.1, read as the reverse complement.
TATTTAAGCTAATTCAGGAAAAGGATATTGGTTATATGTTTGTTACAGAGACTCCTGAGGGCGAAGCTATTGCAGCTCATTTGAATCTGTATGGAAAGAAATGCACTGTAACCTGGACCTCAGCCCTGAATCCGGATTTCGGCCGTTTGGGTCCCAATGCTCTTCTATATTATAATGAATTCCTTGACTTGAAGTCCCGAGATTTCAAGTACATGAACGTAATGGCAGCAAATATTCCTAGATTTGCAGATTTTATTATGGGCTTTTCTCCAGAGTTAGTTCCTTATTATAGTGTGACTCTGGAGAGCAAAAAATATTCGATTGCAAAAACCCTGTATAAAACTACTCACAAGGAAACTGACTGATATAAAGCGAAATTTTTAAAAATGTAAAAATCGGGAAAATCCCGAAATTATTTTTCCATTGCTTTTCTAATGTCTTGCCTTGATTTCATTTCTGACTGAAACTTTGCTTCTCCTCTGTAAACGGGATGTCTTAAGGATAAGCTTTCAGTGAGGGTTCTTTTTCTAAAATGGAAATTAAGCCCTTTCAGGTTTTATTTTTTATATTCACTAGGAAAGTCGAAAATATCTTCTTGAACATGGGATCGTCACGAAGAGTTATTCCATAATAGATAGGAGTTATGATCACAGCTGCAAGCATAATAATATAAAAACTCGCAGAGAGTGCTTCTAGCAGAATTAGTGGGATTGAAACAACTACCCCTATTGCTGTATATTTAATGAGGATTTCTAAACTTTCCCATTTACTAATCCCTACAAGATTAAGTAAGTATGCGTTGTTCCAGAGCGAGAATATAGCTCCTGTGAAGCTAAACAAGCCAAGGGAAAACTCAGGACTTTTTGCGTAAATCCCTCCTATGGCAAGTGCTACGAACCTTGAGACTAAAAGAGCCATACTATAAGTAAACCAGACTTTTTGCTTCTCGTATACACTGTAGAGACTTGAAATAGGTGAAGCAAGGAAAACAAGGAATATCCATGGCACAAGGATTTTTACATAAGTGCCTGATATATACCAGTTTTTTCCAAAAGCAAATGTAAATACTTCTTCTCCCAAGATCATCAAGAGTATCATAGGGAATATTCCCATTAAAATTAGCTTTTTGTAAACTTCACTTACAATGGTTTTCATGTCGCCACCCACATTCCCGTTTTTCACCGCGCTAATTTTCTGGAAGAAAACCTGTTGTATAGCAGTTCCAATAAGTCCCATGGGCATATTTACTACCTGATTCGCAAGTGAGAAATACCCAACAACGCTTGTGCTGTAAAAAAACGCGAGCAAGAAAGTAGGCACCTGAGGCGAAATCGAATTTGCAAGTGCAGACCATGAACTAAATAAAGGAAAATTTTTATATTCAATAGCCATTTCTTTCATTTTTTTAACGGACACTTTCTTAAAAACTTTTAAATCCTCTTTTGCGCCCTTGAGCATGACCAAGTCTGCAAGCCCGTATCCAAGGGTATAACCTGCTATCAGACCTAAAGGAGATACATTCCAGATAGGAGTCACTATCTGAAATATCTTGGTTGATAAAGTGTTTAAAACTCTGGATCCTGCAATAACTCCAAAACGTAGTTTTCTTGAGAGCCAGTAATTCTGCACGAAAAAAAGGCCATTAAAAAATACTATCGCAGGAAGATATATTAAATACTTTGAGGATCCCGCAGTATGAAATATATGCTCGATAATGTACTCAATCTCATCTGGATAAATTATCACTGCTGCAGTTAAGAGTAAGCATATAAAAGTGACTAAAATCAAGGAAAGGAAAAATATGTTTGCAGAATCTTCTTCAGATTTTGGTAACATAATAGCAAATTGGTATGAAAAAGTGGAGAAAATTACAAGTATACCTGATACTGCCACAAAAAGCTGAAAGACCCCCATATCGTCAGGGCTGTAAATTCTAGTAACTAACGGTACAAGAAGTATGGCCAGAATCTGTGAAGCAACACTTCCTGATACAAGTTTTAACACATTACCTATAAAGTTTGACATACTATTTCCAACTCTAAAACATAAACCCCCAAATATATGGGATCTTTTTTCATTCCTCAGTCAGTAAACGGAGATTATCTTTGGGTTTCTTAGTTTTTGACCGTTTTTCTTTCCTTCATGTAAGCAAGTACCTCTTCGTTATCATATACCCGGGCGTAATCATGTGCTTCAAATCTATTGAAGAATCCCTCTGGCAATGTCTGAATAGAATTCGCTCCATAACGTTCAGGATCATTAATAGAGACCGGTTCTTTCAAGGTTGACTTTCTCAATAAAATCATTGAACTGCCATTAATCTCTCCAGTCTGTATATGCTGAATGTTAAAATACGTTGCGTTACTGGAATCATATCCTCTGTCTCTGTAAAAAAGACAACTATCATAGGGAGAATCCATTAATATATTCCCAAAGTACTTCGCGGTTATTGTTTTAATAGCATCGATTTCAATTTCCTTGAACTGATTTCTGACGGTTGTGTCCTTTGCCACAAGCGGGTTGTCTTTGTTTATGCCTGGCGTTGTAACCATTACAAATGAAAACAGTAGAACAATTATAAAGATCGTAGAAATCTTTGCTTTTTTGGAATTAAAGAGGCTTACTAATTTTAATATGTATGAGGCAGCTACAAGAACCAGAAATACTGCTATTAGTGGAAACCATCGGCTTGTAAGGAAATTTCTTATTCCGAGTAAAGGAATCCCATAAGCAAGGCTATACAGAATTGCAACCACTAAGGCAATAGAGAATTTATTGACTTTTTTGATGTCTTCGCGAGAAAACCAGGCTAATACTCCCCCTATTGCGAAAAAAGGCAGGGCAAGGTAGCTTATGTGAAGTAAGAGTACTTCCAGCGTTTCCTGATTATTTCCCGAACCCACAATAAGATCATTACTTGAGTAACTAGATCCCACTTTAATTAAGTCCATCAGAGGACTTAGAACCATTTCAAGAAACGAAGTTTCCTGGTTGACATATGTGAACATCCAGTATGTTTGTAAACTAATAATAAAAAACAGGATATAATTAAAACTGTTTGTTTTGATAAAGAGACTTTTATATACAGAGTTGTGCAGATATTTGCCTACACAGACTGAAATTAAAGCAATAAATACTACAAAAGTGGTCAATTGGTGAGTTAGAACCATTAGAATAGTAGTTAGCAAAATAAATCCTGTATATCTCAAACTCTGTTTCTCGCTAAAAATCGCGTATATAACGAATATGAAGTAGCAGAGAACAAGAGAACCAGGAGTTATATTTGTAATACCTGCAACGATGTTATGATTATTTATGTTTATCAGTAAAGTCGCTAGCAAACCCATCTGAGGGCCTTCAAGTTTCTTTCCTATTAGGTAAACGCCTACTGTGCTTAATACACTGGCAAACCCTATGGAATAAAATACTGCGTCTTTGATATCGGTTTTGCCCATTATCTGAGTAATTGATATAAAAATATGAAAAAGGGGATAATAGAAATATTTACTACTTATTTCAATCGGAGGAACAAACCCGGTATCAGTAATTTCCCGTGCCATACCGACATGGAAATAAGCATCGTAGCCCATTAAACTCGGAAAATTATAAAAAATCCCGGCTCTTATGAGAATTGATAACAAGAATATCTGCAGTAATAAAGAGGTTACTCCATCTCCTTCTCTAACATAAAGAATCTGCGAGGCGATAATGGCTGCAAGAACACATATTAATATAAAATATGATATAGGTCTGTAGTACAGATTCATATTGTCTATCAGGACGCATGTTAAAAAAATGAGATAAAAAGATATACCCAATATTCTTTTAAATTTGTCTTCTTGAGATGATATTGCGGCCTCATTTTTAAATTTATTCCTAAAGATAAAGTAGATCAAGCAGGAGGAGAGAATAGCAATTCCAATGTCCTGCTGTTTTAGATTAATAATATAATATAAAGAAATAATCAATAACCCTAAACTAAAACCCATAACGCTGAGAATAACATCAAAATTTTTTGTAAACTTCTCTGCGTACCCTTTTACAGTTTCCATATAACCCCACAAAACAATGTTTTTTTATAAGTAATTCTTCTTAAGCTAAATATTTTTTGCCTGTGGTGTCAGACGACTTTTTATTACTCACTTTTTTTCACCCCCTCTTTCTCTTTTACTCATCAGCCTATTACAGTTTTCAATATTTTCTTTCCCTATCAGTATACCTCAGTTTCCTTTGTCGCCCAGATCCTCTTTTGAGTGCAGATTGGATAATTCCTTGTAAATTTCTCGATGACCCTAAGCTATTCTATTTTTAGAAACTTATCTCGATGAACTTCTTGTGTTCATCTTATCCTGGCTTTGTAGAAATCCTATCTGAACCAGCTTCAAGAAGCTGAAATTAAATATGTAAAACGAGATTGCGTTATTCAGTTCAAATAAATGGAGATTAGTTATTTTGAGGATTTCTACAAAGCCAATAATAATAACAGATTTCCCAGAAATGTTTCGTACTTCCCTTCATAATTTTAAATTTTACAATAAATATTAATTCTTAATGTTGGTCCTTTAATAACCCAATATTATTAGAATGTAAATTTTATCTTCAGATCAAATTTTTTACCTCAGTATCCCCTCTCTATTGCAATATTTTAATCAATATGCCCCCAGTTATGAAATTAGTTCAACCTTTTTCAGACTCTATTTATTTGACTCTATTTATTACAACGGGAGCGCAGAGGGTCACGAATACCCCATTCTTTAGATTGGGGATGAAGTGAACCCTCGCCTCTTCGTTTTTCTCTTTGAATATCTAAACCATAACTTCCTTTTATAGAGACAGTAAATCGGATAGGAAACCGAGGTCAAAATTTCAATCACTTATGTTAAGGAAACCTTGTTAAAGGATACTTAATCATCTGTCTCCAGGTAACCGGGCGAGCGGCCCGAAGCATGCTCCATCCTTTCGGATGAGGTGGCCGCCCGCAATTTGATTTTATTCAACGCCTTAATTTAGTTGTTTCTACTCTTTATGAGCACTCTCGTAAGTCCGGATATTACTGACATCTGTAGTAGCTATCCTTTAAGGGCTATTCATTATGTTTCGGCTTACTTAGAAAACTAAATTCATGTTAGAAGGCTTCCCTGTATTAAATTAGCGTTCAACATTGATAATATTAGATTAAAACAGTAACTAAGATGTCTACTGGCTTCCTTATATTTTAATTTCCCAATAATTAAATCCGGTTTTTTTATCTTAAAGATATAGGAAAGCATTATTCAATTATCTTAATTCTTCTATCCTATTCGTAGACATTTTGTAAGGATAATTTTTCCTTATTAATATTTTTATAGATATATCTAAAACATGTGTTAACCTTATATATGTCATGATCCAATAATTTTTAGTATGATAGCCTTTAATATTTTTGCACTTATACACATAAAGGGGGTTATAGCACATGTATATGTATAGGGGGGTCGATTGGGTTTGTTTTCAACCCTTACTCTTGGTCTTAATTCTCTAATCTCTGATCCTATTAGTATAGTGTCTTCACCATCTCAACTCACTGATAAGCTGCTCAGGTATGAATTTACTGTCTTAATTCCAGCTCATAACGAGGAAACTTCAATTGGGAGCAAAGTCTTGATTGCGGCAACTTACGCTGATCGCGTACTTGTTCTTGACAAAGGCTCCACTGACCGGACTATGGAAGTTGCTGCTCTTGGAGGAGCACGAGTTGTTCCTATTTTAGGTGGGGAAGAGGCATTACTCAATGTTCTTTATAAGGCATCTATTGATTCCGAACTTGTGGTTCTCATCTATCCGGAATGTATGCAGGATATCGATCTGCTATCTCATGTTCTTGAGCCACTCAGGCAAGGGTTTGACCTATCTGTGGGCTCGTGGCCCTGCCGAATTTCCTGTGAGCAGGAAACAGTAATGCTCTTCAATGGAAAAAGCACCTTTAAGGAAAAAATAGGCTTTTTTGCAATAACCGCAGACTCACTGCAGAAAATCAGTTCAGGCAAAGAGCATTTAACTTTAAAATCCTTGCTTTCTGCAGCAAAAACCGAAGGTCTTACGGTTAACTACCTTAGTTTTGATGTGGATCCTATATTCAGGAAGCTTGAGAGCACCCGTATAGGAGTTGTCGTGCCTGCTTATAATGAGGAATTACTTATAGGCGAAACTCTAAGTGGTATCCCTGAATATGTGGACCGAAT
>DASXVB010000017.1:0-1539 GCA_036504475.1 Methanosarcina sp. | reverse complement strand
TAACACCACCACTCCAGTTGTAGATAACACCACTGGAAACGTTAGCGCCACTCCTGCAGAGACACAGACACCTTCCTCTTCAGGGGCTACTCCAACTGCAACGAACAACACAACCACAACTACGAAGAAATCCCCAGGATTCGGAGTTATCCCTGGACTTGCCGGACTCCTTTCAGTTGTCTACCTCATTAGGAGGAACAAGTAAATTTTCTGATTGAAGGGTTTTCCTAACCCTTCTTTCTTTAATTCTGTTTTTACATCTTTTGCAGATAGTTTTCTATTTGTGGATTTTCTTAAGATCTTTTAACTTTGAGATTTGGGATTTAACACAATGATTATTTTCATGGTGTACAGATCAAGGTGAAATTTATGAAAAAAATGAGTGCCGGAGAAATAAAGATCAATGGCAATTTGGACATGCACTGTGACTTTACTATAATAGCTTTTTCAGGCTGCGTGGGTGATAATAAGCATTCATGGAACAGTTACAACCACCCTGAGTAACACAAACAAGTACCAATAATACAAGTGTTACTCCAGCTACACCAGCTGTTACAAACAACACCACCGCAAAAAAGAAAACTATTCCTGGCTTTGAGATTACCCTAGTAATCTTCGGATTGCTGTTAGTCATTTACATTGTCAGAAAGAACAGATAAATTTTCAGAATGAAAAATTTTCTTAATTCCTCTTTCTTTTAATGTTGTTGCTAAAATTTCAATTGACCGATAAGATTCTACACTTGCCATACTCTTCTTCTTTATAAAAGACATTTATATTTTTTACATGTATATTTTATATATAAATGAAAATGCGTAGGTTAGAGACTGGACATATACTGGTTCAGGTCAGCTGAGCTTGAGATCAGAACGTTTGTGAAATAATTCTTACCCAAGCTTTCGTTTAGTCTCATGTGATTTTGTCTGGAGCTAAAGACTTATTTTAAACACCTTTTAAGCACCTTTGCTCAGTTACTCTATCTATTATTTATAGTACTCCCCTGACATATTTTCCAGCATCTGAACTTTAATCGCCAAATTACTTAAAATCAAAAGCTGTATGGAAAATAATTTGAAGTAAAAGATACTTGTACGAAAAATAATATGTCAATTATTAAAAGTGGATAACTACCTTAATAATCCGAAATCTGATTTTTTAATGAAAGGCAATATAAATTAAGCCTCGTTTATTTTCTAGCAGAACTTTAATTTTTTTACATGAGAGTTTATTTTGAGGCAGGTTCAATAATATAAAGATATCTTTTTTATATTTTTGTTAGTTCATATTTACAATATGATAGAAAGAATTTTTTAACAAAAAACAAAAGTAGAAAGTTATTGGGTTCATTTTTCAATAAACAAGATTTAAGTGGGTAATTTATCAAGTATCTTAAAAAAGAGTCGTCCATCATTATGCGGTTGATGTTTTCATGATTAATTTTCCAGTGCCGGAAATGCCTTATGTTTTGTGCATCAAGCATGCTATTAACCTTACTGAATTACAAAAAAGGTATGATACGTCACTAAAAGTGTTTTGGAA
>DASXVB010000016.1:0-5216 GCA_036504475.1 Methanosarcina sp. | reverse complement strand
TTCCAAAACACTTTTAGTGACGTATCATACCTTTTTTGTAATTCAGTAAGGTTAATAGCATGCTTGATGCACAAAACATAAGGCATTTCCGGCACTGGAAAATTAATCATGAAAACATCAACCGCATAATGATGGACGACTTATGGATTTGAAAATACTGATTATATAATATGAACTAATCCAAAAAAATCAAAATTGTTTCTTTGGATCTTAAATTTTCAATTATCACTCGAACTTCAAATCGTGAAGATAATTCTAAAATTTATGGATTTGAGATAAATAGGACTTACGCAGTTGCCTGCTTTGCAGGCAACTTTTAAATCTCCGTAAATTTATCCCAAGTCATATATTGGATTTCTTATAAATTGACTAACAGCATTTCTTCTAATGCTCAATTTTGTTTCAAACCATGTAATTCCTGTAGTTATTCTTTGGATTTCGAATCTTATAAATGCTCTTAGTGCCATCATGATATGTGCTCTCTGCACATTATTTCTCCTTGCCTGACAGCGTTCTACTCCACAAAATTGTTTTATTCCTCTATGGTATTCTTCAATCTTCCAAGCTTTCTTTGCTAGCTCTTTCCTTTTTTCTTCCTGTATATCCAGTACATCTGTAGCCCAGTATTGAGTGTCTCCATCTTTGGAAACTATCCGAAATACCTTAATAAAGCCATATTCTTTCAGATGAACTGTCATTCCTTCTGGTGGAATAGTTAACAATTCAATTGCTAAGTTACAAGTCTTTAATCCCATTTACAATCTGATGATGTTTACCACTCCATTGACGGTAAACAAGATCCATATGTTTGGAATAAGGTTTATCGAGAACAGTATCATCGAGAATAAGAAATCCAGTTTCAGGAGTGACTAGAGACTTTACTTGAGACTGTCTTATAAGAAGACGAATAAAAGAGTCATGAGCTGGACTATTTGAGTCAAAATAACTGCACTTAGAAGCTTCGGTACAGCTAAATATCCGTGAAGAAGCAATAAGAAAGTTAATGTAATCGAGATCAGTACATTTAGGTGGGTTTATAGAATTCAACTCAAGGATTTTTTTTGATTATATTACACATATTATATTGAAAGAAGTATTTTAATGTGAGTTACAAAAAATGGTTCAACCGCGTAAGTCCTAATAAATTTAGCTTAGGATAGCCTCGCTATTTGTGCTTAGCCTCTTGAAGGTTACTTAGAGTCTATCCGAAAAGTCAGCAATGCATATCAAAAAGTTGCAATAGGTCTATAATATCAGTGTATCCGTTCCGGTTTTGCGTATTGTATATCGTAAAAATTATAACAGGTAACCACTTTTCAGATAGGCTCTTAGGCAAGTTTTCTGTAAAGCCATTTGGTTTCGTTTCAAACAGGATCAAAATTTTTATATTGTTTGAAAACGTTTGTTCTTTTGTACTATAGTGAAGCTTGTGAAGAGCTATCTGATCGAAACTTCCAAGAAGCCATTCTTGTTCTTAATCGTCAAGAGATATCGGGATTGTTTCAGGATTGTGAGCTTGATTAATTATTCGAAAGACAAGGTTCAAAAAACAAATTTTGGGTTTTGGTGTGAAAACTCTTAGTTAAAATGTAAAATACCGCAGGCATCGGCTCAAAATCCCTTCACAGTTAATTATACTCAATACAGTGACCCCTGATGATATAAGGTCAATTATAAACCAAGTGGATCAACTGACTAACTATTTCTTAAGTTATATAATAACACAGGTAGATAAAATGAAAAGTCAAAGGCTCTTGATCTCTTTTGTTGTATTTCTTTCTATACTAATTAATACTCCTGCTGTTTTGTGTACGACCCCTGCTGCACCAATAGTATACATTTCGGGGAGTAATAATGGTGATTTTAATTGCGATGGAACAGATGATCACGTGCAGATAAATCAGGCTCTACAATTTGTGGTGGATAACTCTGAATATACAACTGTATACCTTAAAGGACCGGCCACATATGTTGTCAACAATACACTTTTAATTAGTAATAATACCACTCTTAAAGGCGACTCTACTGCTGTTATCAAATTAGCTGATCATGCAGGCTGGCCGACAGATAAGCCTTTACTTACACAAATGAACAGCACCGGAAACCATAATATTACTATTAAGGGTTTTACAATTGACGGAAACCGCGAAGAAAACACTAACGCTACTAGCGAAATTATTAGCGGTAATGGTTACTACAACTTTATCAACTTGATCAATTGTCAGAATATCGATGTACATGATATGTATCTGACTAATAATCACGGAGACGGTCTAAAAACTAAAACTTGTTCTAACATAAGCTTCCATGATAATGAAGCATATTTACTCGGACATGATGTCTTATATGCACTCAACAGTTTTGATGTGGAGGCTTACAATAACAGGATAACCTGCAGGACAAACAGTGGACTGAGAGTTTACAACACAAATAACGTGAGTTTTTACGACAATAATATTACAGCCGAAGGCTATGGGGGAGCAGGAATCGAGATTCAGAAGGACGCAGGCAAAATGGATGTTACAATGGATGATATTGATGTGTATAATAACACGATATACAAGACTCAGCTCGCTGGAATCTGGATTTTTGGATCCGGAACTTATTCTCCTTCATCAACAAATGCCTCTGTCCACCATAACCAGATCTATGATACCGGAAATAAATCAAGCGATGGTAATATAGGAGGAATCGTGTCCGATGGGTTTAACGTCCTTGTTGAGAATAACGTGATCGATGGAGCCTATGGAGCTGGAATTGCACAGAAAAATGTGTATTCTTCTTCACCTCTGAATGGCTCTGGATATGTTATTACAGCGAGAAATAACATTATAACAAATACTCGGCCTTCTTCAGATGGGGCAAATGGATTTGGCATATTGAGTTTACTTAAGGATACGCATTCTTTTATCCTACAGAATAACTGTTTGTATAATAATTCCGGCAGCGATTATTCGGGCGTGGATGCGCCATCTGCGGATGTACGAGCAGATCCTAGATATGCAGACAGAAATAGTCACAATTATCATTTAAAGTCAAAAGCAGGGTGCTGGAATGGGAGCGATTGGGTAAATGACAGTATAACTTCTCCTTGTATAGATGCAGGATACGCTTTATCGGATTATTCTAAAGAACCAGAGCCCAATGGAAATAGGATCAACATAGGTCCGGATGGAAATACAGAGTATGCCTCAAAATCAGAACTAACTTTTCCAGTTGCAAACTTCAGCGCCAACAAAACAGAAGGTTATGCTCCTGTATCAGTTCAATTTAATGACAGTTCAAAAAATGCAACTTCTGTGAACTGGAACTTTGGAGACGGAAGTACCTCTACAGAAAGAAATCCAGTTCATGAGTACATAGATCCAGAAACCTACACCGTTAGTCTGAACGCGACAAATGAAAATGGTACAGCTTCAAAGTTAGCTACAATAACTGTTTTAGAACTTCCTGTATTTCCCGGTTATATTACTCCACCAACTGATCCTAACCATGATGGTCTCTATGAGGATCTGAATGGAAACGGAAAAGTGGATTTCAATGATGTCATAGTATACTATGACAATATGGATTGGATAAAAGAAAATGCTATTGTTACTCTTTTTGATTACAATAATAACAAGTTAATTGATTTTAATGACGTTGTAAAACTTTATGATATGCTTTAAGAAGACGGAACGAATAAATAATTTTATAATGTGTATTCTTTTTGTTATATTTGAGCTAGGGATTTTATAGACATAAGCAGCAACCTTTACTACAAATAGAGCGGTAAGAACAATTCTTCTTTGTTAAGTTTACTTACTTATAGATGAAAATACTTCAATTGCCCAAAATCCTTTACACAAGCATATTGAAGCTAGAAAATAAATGGTGTCTCAGAATGCAAGGATGATGGTGGTAGCAAAGTAGAGATATACAGAACTTTACCTGTATTAAAAAGAATAAATTAGGCAGATCTTGTTACCTTTACATTTTTCGCAGAAAGTGCTTTACAATTTTTTTAGAAAGTTAAATAGGAAAAAAGAGCTGACGAGCCTGCAGTAGAACAAGTCCGTAATGAAATATGCAATAAAAGAAAGATAGTAGAATCTGTTTATTTAAAATTTTTATAATTTTTCAGAGAAGTTTTTTGCTTATTAGCCATTGAATCAAAAATAAATCTGTCATTAGACCGATACATAAGAGGGAGCTGTATGGATTTATTTGTGGGCACAAGCGGCTGGTACTATGATTGGAACAAAAAGAAAAATCTTGATTGGTTTATCCAGAATTCCGGGCTGAACAGTGTTGAACTTAATGCCAGCTTTTACAGGTTTCCCTCGCCTGAGCAAATTGAAGGCTGGAAAAGGAAGGGAACGGGACTCCGATGGAGCATAAAGGTTCACAGGTCTATAACCCACTGGCGACAACTCAGTGAAAGTTCCTTGGAAATCCTGGGGAGTTTCCTTGAGCTTTTCGGGCCAATGGATCATCTCATTGATTTTTACCTTTTTCAGGTGCCTCCAAAATTCAATGATGCCGACAGGGCGTTCAAGTTTGCAGAAGCCGCAAAACTTGGGGAAAGGTTTGCCCTTGAGATCAGGAATAAAGAGCTGCTGGGAAATGACGAAGCATGCGCAGAGCTTATGGGAAAAGTGACCCTGGTGTCCGTAGACTCGCCTGATTACAGAAACCGCATCTTCCCCGGAAAAAATGTGTATATGAGGATGCACGGAAGGGAGGGCTGGTACAGTTATGATTATTCCCAGGAAGAAATTAGCGAAACTATCAGAAAAATCCGTTCATTCGGGCCTGAAAAGACCTACATTTATTTTAATAATGACCATAATATGCTGGAAAATGCGAGAAAGACGTTTAGAGTCTTCACAGGTTTGTAAACCTTGAATTAATTCCTTTGTTTTAAAAATGCCTGCCTTTTCCTGAAAGAAATGATTTCACTCAATGGCGTTAGTTCTCACTTTTTCTTGTTAACTTCAGAAGTTAGGTTTCAATTGTTAACCGTTATTATGAATAAATTATTATATTAAAAGGTATATTCAAAGGTTAGTATGGAGATTCTGAGGAGTTAAAAATCAGGTGCCTCAAAATCAAAAACGAGTTTTTGAGAACCCAACCCACAACAAAGAAACCATTTTACCCAGAATTCCCTATATATATATAAAAAAGAAGTGAAATATATGTTCTGGAGTAAGGACTATATTGTAGAAAGGCTG
>DASXVB010000015.1:0-21442 GCA_036504475.1 Methanosarcina sp. | reverse complement strand
TGAAGCAAAGGTGGTATATCCTGCCCCTTCCGCAATTTGAACAATTGTCTGATTATTATCTGAGGTCTGGTTTTCAGAAGAGGTTTCATTACTTTGGGTAGATCCCTCTTCACCCGGGATTACGACTTCTTTTCCTTCAATAAAAGATGTCTTTTCCTGATCAGACATTGACTCTTCCCCAGTATCTCTGCCTACCGACTTTGTAATATTTTCTGTTACATTGGGAGTAGCACCTTCTACGGGAGTCACCCTTTCTTGGTCTCTAGGTCCAGTCTTATTATCCTGAGCATTTTCCGCACAGCCGGAAATAAACACTACTGATAAAAGTAAAACTACAAGAATTCCAGATTTCCTAATATCTTTTCCCCCCAAATATATATCTAAAAGATATACTTCATAATTAAATTTTCATATCATAATACATGTTCTTTTGATATAATCTTATCTATATTTACAGAAAGCTTTTGTTAAAAAGACATCTAGGCCGCTGAAAAGTCAACTCTCAATTTACTTTAGTGCTAACCTAACCGGAGACTAACAGCTAATCACTAATCATTTGTATTCGGTTAAGGAATCTGTTAACGTTACAATGCCTACTGCAATAATCTATGCATCTCGATTTACATTTATAGGTTTACAGAAATGGCAACAAAAATAACACATTTCTTATAGATCGTATCTTAACCGAATACAAATGGACTACAATGAATAATTAATTTTTTATAATGTAATTTTCATCTTCACATCAATTATTTTTATAGATCATAATAATTATGTCAGTTGCATGTATTAATTAACTTAATTTGCTAAAAAGCGTTTAATTGCCCACTTTATGCATATTTCTTACTTCGATTTTTTGATGTTGTGATGGGAAAAAGTTAATCATAAGGGAAGTATATTGTAAGCTTTACATACTTAAAAACATTACAATAAAGTATCCAAACTTCTTCTGGAGTATCCTTCTTGACCGTAAAAAAAGCACTTATCCCTGCGGCAGGCCTCGGAACACGCTTTTTGCCTGCTACCAAATCCATGCCTAAAGAAATGCTTCCTATCATTGACACTCCCGTCATCCACTACGTAGTTGAGGAAGCCATAGCCTCAGGTATCGAAGACATAATAATTATTACAGGAAGAGGCAAAAGAGCAATTGAGGACTATTTCGACGATTCCCCCGAACTGGAAATGCATCTTGCAAAAAAGCATAATACTGAACTTCTTAAACTAGTCCGAGATGTTTCCTCTCTTGTGGATATTCATTATATCCGCCAGAAAGAGCCCAATGGGCTTGGGGATGCAATCCTCAGGGCAGAAAATCATATTGGGAACGAACCTTTTGCCGTGCTTCTTGGAGACGATATCATTGTGAATGGCAAGCCCTGCACGGCTCAGCTTATTGAAAATTTTGAGAAATATGGAAGATCTACACTTGCAGTGGAAGAAGTTCCTTATGAAAAATTGAGCAGCTACGGGATTATAAAAGGAAAGCCTCTCAATGATTCTCTGTATTTACTGGAGGATATTGTCGAAAAACCGTCGCCTGAAGATGCTCCTTCCAATATAGGTGCTATAGGCCGCTACGTCTTCACCCCTGAAATCTTTGACTGCATAAAAGAAGCTGGAACAGGAGTTGGAAACGAAATCCAGCTAACTGATGGAATTCGAATCCTTAATAGGTTACAGACAATTTACGCCTGCAGGTTCAAAGGAAAAAGGTTCGATACTGGCGACAGGCTAGGGTATGTAAAATCTATAATAGATTTTGCTCTTGAAAACGAAAACCTCAGGGAAGACGTGCTTGAATACATTAGAGAAATCATTGAAGCCGAAAAGGTTCCGGAACAGAAGAAAACAGATATAACAACAAAATTATCGGTTGACAATATATCATCTTGAGAGGATGGAGTATTCGGCGAAGAATGAATGTAAATCAAAAAATTATAAACTAACCTAAATTAAACTTGACCTAAGTTAAAGTTTAAACAAAAATAGAACTTCAAAAAATCCTCTCTGATATAATAAATTTAGTGCGGGAGAAGGGATTCGAACCCCTGAACGCCTGCGCGAAACGATCTTGAGTCGTTCACCGTTGACCGCTTGGTTACTCCCGCATTTTAGGGAATCCAATAAGGTAACGACAGAACTAGCATATAAAGCTAATCCTGTAAGTAAGCCATCCTGTCAAATTTAAAATTGGGTCGTGTACGTGAGTTATTGATCAATTCTGAAAAAACAAATACATTTATCTTATTTGATAAAAATGTAGGAAGAGTCTTATGTATACGTTTTCAATAACTCAGACCCACTACCTAAAATTAAATGATATTCATATAGTATCAGGATTTATTCTTGCTGGCTCAATTTTTAGCCTTATATATTGTGACCTTAGTTTTTTCGTCTTCGGTTTTTTGGTTTTAATTTTTCTTGCTTCGACATTTAACTCTTGCCTGATTTTCAGGCTTCTTCTCCTAAACTATTAACATGAATCCAATTGAGATACTCTTGTTCTCCTTCAATTCCCCAGAATTCTATTGCAGGCATCTCATATGTATGTAACGATTTTACAAGTCTTGTGATCTCGTCAAAGCGTGAAGAATCGGTTTTTATAAACATAGCAATTTCACTATCTTCTTCTATCTTTTCCTTCCATCGGTAGACCGAAGATACTGGGAACATGTTCACACAGGCCGCAAGCCTCCTTGAAACTAGTTCTCTTGCAATTTGTGAAGCATTCTCAATATTTCCAGCTATAATATACACAATTCCAAGCATGAATAGTACCTCACGGCTGATATCACAATAATATGATACGCACATTACTATTATTAGGTATTATCTAGTATCTCTGGTCATAGAATTTATTGTTCCTGACCATAAAATTTACTGCTTTTGGTTATAAATTGAATTTTAGGGTGTTCAAATTCATATTTTTGTAACTGTATTATTTAAATTTCTATATATCTATATAACTGTGAAATATTTTATGTATCTTTTCCAAATAAGAGCCTTTTTAAATAGGAATGGCAATATATACCGATTTTAAATAGTAAGGCATACTATAACATTTTTATATCATATGGAGACTAAAACTCAACATGATGAAATTAGCGTAGCGTTACAGACGCAGATTTATATCTTGATAGTATTAAGATTTGTAATAAGCTTTCAACAACTCGATTTACAGCCTAATTCAAAATCCATATTAATTCAGCTTAATTCAAAAGATGTTAAGCTTAATTCAGACTGGTTAAGCTTAATTATAATTTGTTCAGCTTAATAATTCGGAGAATTCTCTTGAATGGTACAAGCATTGCATTGGGTATTTTTTTACTATACTGGTTCGCAGTTTCCGTCCTTGACAAGAAAGGTATTCTGGAAAAGTATAACATAAGCACT
Organism: Methanosarcina sp.; assembly: GCA_036504475.1. Lineage (GTDB taxonomy): Archaea > Halobacteriota > Methanosarcinia > Methanosarcinales > Methanosarcinaceae > Methanosarcina. The sequence continues at coordinate 18,046 of DASXVB010000015.1, read as the reverse complement.
TTCGGGCCGCTTCCCATCCTTATGATCAGGACAACTAAGGGCCTCAAACTGCTGGATGTACTGGCCCGTCCAAAGTTTTACTGGAGAAATTTTGCAAACCTTGGAATCTTACTAATGTATGCAGGTATGATTGCAATGTTCCTGGTAGTAGCCCTCTCAGACTTTGGGCTGTATACTTCTTTCCTTAATGGAAACGTGCCGGAACCAGGAAAATACAATTCTCCGAGGAATATTTTTCTTATCCCGGGAGTAAACGAATTCATTCCTTTTACTTGGGGAGTTATTGCCCTCATAGTCACGCTTGTAGTGCACGAGTTTTCTCATGCGATTCTCTGCAGAGTTGAAGGCATCAGGGTCAAATCAATGGGTATCCTGTACGCTCTGGTTCCGATAGGAGGTTTTGCGGAGCCTGATGATGAACAGCTTTTCGGGCCGAAAGAAAGAGAAGAAAAAGAACCTCCTCTGACAGCAACGATCGAGGAAATCGAGGACTGGGAAAAAGAAGAAAAAATAAAGCTAGAAACTAAGGACTCAAAGTCTGGGAAATCGGAGTCTGGGTCGACAGTGACCGCCACAAGGACTCAGAGATCACGGATTCTTGCAGCAGGCGTTATGGCTAATTTTAGCGTGGCTTTTATCGCTCTCCTACTCTTCTTCGGACCTGTATTGGGGGCAATTGCTCCTCTAAGTGACGCCATGATCTTAAACGTAAACGAAAGTTCTCCGGCTGACCTTGCAGGGCTCAAGGAAGGTATGATAATAACCCAAGTTAATGATACGAACATAACGACGGCCGTAGATCTGCTAACTTATCTCGAAAAAACCAGACCAGGAGACACGGTTCGTATCTATGCCGAAAAAAACGATACAGTCTCCATACATGATTTACATGTCGCCTCAGTCCCCAAGGACTATATTGGTGGAGTGCTTGTAGGAGGGGTTGTCTCGGGAAGTCCCGCGGAAGCTACAGGGATTAAAACCGGAATGAAAATGGTCAAGATCAACAATACGAAAATGCAGAGCATTGCAAGTTTCGTAAACTTTATGGAAACAACTAAGGCAAATCAGACTGTAGAAATAGAACTGCTTCCACCTGAAAACTACACAGGCAAGCTTACTCAAAGCGGTACTGTTATTTTCGACGTGAAGCTGTCTTCTAATTCTTCAGCGAGTGATCGTGGTTTTCTTGGAGTTATGTATGGAAATAACGAAGTTGCTGAGCTTCCTGAGCTCGGAATATCCATATGGATGCCACAGTCAAAGGTGTATCTCGAAGCTTTGAAAGAGATTCCATCCTTACTAACCATACCTGCAGGCTGGATCATTCTTTTTGGGCTTCCTATTTACGGATTTGCAGGTGAGGGATTCCGGGGTTTTTCAGGTACTCTCATGCAGTTTTATCATCCCGTAGGTTGGGCAGAACCCCTGGGAATAGGAATTTTCTGGATTGCAAACACCTTGCTCTGGGTTGGCTGGCTGAACTTCTACGTAGGTCTGTTCAACTGTTTGCCTGCTGTGCCCCTGGATGGAGGACACGTATTTAAGGACTCGACATATTCCTTTGTATACTGGCTTACAAGAAACGATTCAATCTCGGAAAAAGTCTCAAACTCTATCACAGCGAGTTTTTCAATGTTGATACTGTTCTCGTTTGTGTTTATGATATTCGGGCCTTATATAGGCCAATGGATCTAGACTCACGTTACCTCATTACCTCGGCCTTCAAGGAAGCAGAAGGCCTGGGTTAACACTTTTTTCAGCTACATGATTTTTTTTCTTGCTTTTTATAGCTAAAAGTACTACGAATATAGTATGGCTAAAAGATATTGCTTATATGTTAATTTATCAGTAATATCTATAAGATCTCTCAGCTTAATCTTATGAGGAAAACTGAGGCAGGACTTCAAGGATGTTTACTTCAAGAAGAAAAAAAATCAATTTTAGAACAAGACTTCGGAGAGCACTCCATAGGCATCCTTATATTGCATATAAAATAGGGGCTGTGTTCCTGCTTGTTATATATGTCCTGACTTTTGAGTATCTCATGGTTTTTGAGAACCAGTCTAAAAATGCAAACCTTATTACTGCTATCTACTGGGCCACAACTACCATTGCAACGGTGGGGTATGGCGACGTAGTTTTTACTTCCCTGCCAGGAAGGCTTTTTACTATAATTGTGCAGGTTTTGGGCATAATTTTGATTTCAGGCTTTCTTGTAACCTACGTTATTACTCCCTGGATGGACAGGGTTATCAAGTTCAGGTTGCCAAGAAAGGTTTCTCAGTCCATGAAAGAACACATAATTATTTGTGGATACAATCAATTGGTTGAAACCCTAATAGACGAATTGACCGAGCAGGATACGTTATTCGTAATAGTAGAAGACGAAGAAGAGCTTGTTAGGGAACTTTTTTATAAAAATATTCCATGTATTTTAGGGTCTCCTAGTGATAAGCAAACCCTTATGAACGCTGGTATAGAGAAAGCCAAACTGCTTATTGCAAATAAATCAGATGAAAGAAATGCAAATATTGTTTTAACTGCGAGGGAATTTCATCATATCAATATTATTGCTATTGTTGAGGATCAATCTAACTCAAGATATCTCAAATATGCAGGGGCTGATACGGTTGTCTCTCCCAAATCTATGTTCGGGCAGTTTATAGGAAAAAAGGCAATGGATAGGCTTGTAAGTCGGGTTACTGGTGCGACTGAGGTTTTTGAAGGAGTTCATATTGTTGAGTTTCCTGTTTATCTGAAAAGTCCTCTTATAGGCAAATCACTTAAGGAAATTTCCAGTCAGATGCTTACGGGTGCAAAAATTGTAGGAACTTGGAAAAGTGGAACCCTGTCTTTTGATCCAAAAGAAGAGGATATCATCGAGGAAAACTCTGTTTTATTAGCTGTAGGAACCCGTGAGGAACTTTCAAAACTGAAGAAATTGACACATTAGTTCAACATTCAAAGCTTGATTAGAAAATTAGTAAACTTATCAGATAGTTTGATATATATAACAAATTTATTTATATTACTTAGTAAAAAGTCGAGATTTAAGGACAAAACTCAAACTGAATTCAACGAGTGTAATTTGAAATATTGGGATCAGAAATGGAGCCAAAAGGACATCTTATCTTATTGGGATACGGAGATGTTGGAAAGAGCATAGTGGATATACTCTATGGAAGCCCTTTTCGCTTTGTAGTTGTAGACTCTAACGAGAAAGTTTTTGAAAATGTTGATTTCGAACATTTGGTTGGGAATGGGGCGGATGAAGACGTACTGCTTGAAGCTGGAGTAAAAACTGCTTCTTTTGAATTTGTAGCTCTTAACGATGATACCAATGTTATTTTCTCTACTCTTATCTCTAGAAATCTGAACCCAGAACTTATCATTGTGGCAAGGGCAAATTCTGTAAAATCTATTGACAAAATATACAATGCAGGAGCAGACTATGTAGGTTCCCTTTCTATAGTTGCTGGCCAGCTGCTTGCCAAAATGACTGCAGATTGTATGGGAAAAAGCTGTAGAATCGATGAAGACATAATGCTTTACGAGGGCATAGAAATCGAAAAACATCACGTTGACAGAGGTTCTCTCCTTGAGAACAGGTCAATAGAGGAACTTGACCTCGAAAAACAGATCGGGTGTACTATAATAGGCATCGAACGCGGAAAACTCGTCACAACAGCTATTAAAAAGCAGACAATAATAAAAGCAGGCGATATCATCGCAGTTGTGGGAAGCAGCAAGCAGATTTCAGAGTTTAAGGAAAGGTATCTTAGTTAAAAGGCTTTTTTAATACTTTCTTAATCCTCTGTTTAAAGTTTACCTAGCCCCTTGGTCAAAACTTATTTAATTCCATTTTTTCAAAAACTTGTTTACTTCTTTGGAGAAGTTTATATTACTTAAGACATCAATAAATAAGAAACTTATCTGCATTTAAGATGTGATAGTATGGAGAGTTTGTCTACAGGGGTCGAAGGGTTGGATACGCTGATGGATGGCGGCTTTCCTAAAGGAAAAAGTATTCTGGTTACGGGGCCCCCAGGCGCCGGGAAAACTATTCTTGGGATTCATTTTCTTCACAGGAGCTGCGAGAAAGGTAAGAAATGTATACTAATCCTTACAAGGGAACTTACGGAAGATATTCTTAGCCAATCCAGAAATCTCAACCTTGATCTCAAACCCTTTCTGGTAAATGGACAGCTCAGTATTAAAAATATCTTTGAAGACAAAATAAACAAAATCAAAAGCGCTTCCAAATTTGGTAAAGGGCTTTGTGCTGTAGATACGGATATAATTGAGTATCTCAGTTCCATATCCTCAGAAGTAGATGTCATGGTTATTGACAATATAGGGGTAATGGCTATAAACCATGACATAAGAGAGTTTGCTGATGAGTTCAGCTCTATCAGCATTATACTTTTAAAAAACGGATGTACGAGCCTTTTTATCATGGATGAAGACTCTTACAATCTTACTCAAAGGCTTACCGGATATATGGTTTTCGGGCTGATTCGGCTTACTTCACAGGAGAATTTTAATTCTGGAAAGACAAAAAAATATCTTTACGTTGAAAAAATGAGAGATAAAGCTATTCCGGTTAAATATTCTCTATTTGATATTACCCCTGAAGGAATGAAAATAATTACAAGCATGAAATGAATTTTACAGGGATACATGTCTTATTATATAATGAAATGGTCTGCTATACACATAATTGGTTGATTAAGTTAAAATAACCTTTTAGATACTTTTAATGCCTTCTTCCAGCTTCCAGTTATTTGGTAGTGTATCGAAAGTTATGTAAAATTGGATTGACTCTGTGTCTAAATTACAATGATTATGATAGATCCTATCCCAAAAGTTCATTTAATCTAATTATTGCTGCTACCATTACAACTTCTAAATATGATTTCTCTTTAATTTCATATCTTGGAAATACTTTCTTGCATGTGCGACAAGAAGCTGAATTGTGGATTGTGTTCTATCCTGAAATGATTTCGCTTATTCTATTAAAGAATAAATACGAACCTTTATAGAAGGTTCGTATTTTATCCTATTAAATATGCATAGGTTGTTGAATAAGAAAGAGCGATTACTCGCTCCCCCTCTTCTAAGAACTGGACGTGCACCTTTCAATGCATCCAGCTCAAGCGTTCTATAACCTTTTCTGTATCAGGCAGCAGCTTTTTTTTTTTTTCAAACAGAATGACTATTCCGGAATCTTATTTTGCTCTTACGTTCACGGAAGTAGTCAGTATCAAGAAATGGATGCATTTGTAATTTTAAAGGAATATGTCTGTAGATTCTGGTTTTAGATAAAAACAATAGACTGTTTCTTTCTGTTTTGAAGTTCCATTTTCGTGTAGCATTCCGTTTCCAATATTTGTTAATAATCCAAGTTTTAGACTTGTTCGGATGTCTCCTTTTTGCCCATCTCCATAACATTTCCCAGATTCTGTGGTCAAGAGTCTGAAAGACGTCAAAAGAGACCACTGAATTGTGGTAGTTGGTCCAACCTCTGATTATGGGATTTAGTTTGGAGATTAAATTTTCTTGGGACCATGCCATCCCTTTCCTTAAGGTTTGACTGATTGTTTCAGTGAATCTTTTAATGGACTTCTTGGAGGGTTTTGTCAGAAGCTTACCATTGTACTTACGGAAGTTCCAGCTCAGAAAGTCGAAGCCTTCATTAATGTTTGTGATAAGAGTTTTATCATCAGATAACTCGAGACCTCTTTCCTTGAGAAAAACAGCAATCTTGTCTTTGATTCCTCTGGCAGTTTCTTCTGAATTAGCAGTTACTATGAAATCATCGCAGTATCTGATGAAATTGACCTTGGTTGAGTTTTTACTTCTTTTCGGGTATTCAGCCAAAAGTAACTTCTCAATACCGTCCAATGTCATATTAGCCAAAATAGGAGAAATTGTTCCGCCTTGTGGCGTACCTGCTTTTGTTGGATTCAGATGACGTTTATAAATAAATCCTGCTTTAAGAAATTGGTTTAATATTGATTTTTCCATCGGAATATTGGTCAACAACCACTGATGATTAATATTATCGAAGCATCCTTTAATATCACCTTCAAGTATCCATTGGGCTGAATTTTTAGTGCTTAGGCATAGAAAGATTTGCTCACGAGCATCTTTAGTACTTCGATGTATTCTAAATCCAAAGGATCTGAGATCAGACATCGTTTCAGCTATGGGTTCAAGGGCTAACGCATATAAAGATTGCATAGCTCTATCATACATAGTGGGGATACCTAAGGGACGTTTCTTCTTCTTACCAGGTTTATTGATGAAGACTCTTTTAAGGGGTTTTGCTTTGTATCTTTTACCAGTGAGATTGAGGACAGCTTTTATCTTGGAATCAGGTGTAAACCATTTCTCACCATCGATTCCAGGAGTCCTTTTTCCTTTACTTTGAGTGACTCTTCTTACTGCCAAGAGTTTGGCTGAGAAGGAATGAGTCAGCAAATATTGTAATCTCTTGACAAGGTTCCATTTGTTTTGTAAGACTGCTTTTGTAATTCGGGTTTGCAGCTTGTTAACGCTCTTCCCGATTTGTTTCCAGTTGATGCTTGTCCATTTCTGGAATGAGTGAGCGTCTGTAAGTTTCTTATCCTGGTAGGATATCGTTGAAATACTTACATTCAAAAGTTTGCCTCCTTTCATACAGTAGAACACCATCAGTAAGTCGGCATCCTTTCGGATCGAGGCAAAGTTTGAACCCCTATCCAATCAATTACGGATTGGCATTCGCTTTTTACTGAATCCTTTACCCTCTATGCCATTAATTCCCTTTACAGGGTCTCTACCTTCTTTTTTTTTAGGAGCATATAGGGCTTACCAAGTTCTATATCAAAGATAATGCAAATGCTTTAGAAGCCATCTATAGACCGGAAAGCGTCTGTCCATTTTCTGCAATGTCCATAACACCATCACAGCCTGCTTTCATACCTTTTGGTTCAAGCGTATCAGTCTAATTTCGCTTGTCGGTTTTAACGACCCGTACAATGGTTCAACATGTGTTTCTTCATGGCATTTTTACCCTAGCAGATGACCCAAATTAGACTTTTAGGCTTCTCCACATTGTCTTACGAGCTTAGCACACCTGCATTACTGCTGATGCACCTCATAATGGGGTTACCCCAAATGGAAAGGGTAGCACAAGGCAATTTTTGACATAACTTCTTGTCGCACTCATGGTAAAACCTATGTATATCCCAAAAGTTTTCAGATCCTCGAAAAATTACAAAATACCTCTAGTATGCAAAACTAACATAACTTTGCTAAAAGTCGTAATACAAAAAATGTTATTTCTGTTTTATCGTCTGATTATTATAATGAAAATTGCCAATTTCAGACTGATTTTTCCACAATTGCCTATGTATTTGTTTTCTCGATTGTTCTAGAAACTATAGGAATTCACTTATTTCTACCGATAACCCCCCACATCAAATGCGAAAAAAGTATAAAGAACATATACCCTCTTTTTAGAGTGCCTACTGGTGATGAATTAAAGCTTGAAAAAGTAACACTAAATAATAGGTAAAAACGCATTTAATAAATCTCAAAATATTATTTTTATTTCGTTTTTAGTACACACTGCCTTTATTTCATATCTTAAAGGGCAGAAATGCTTGTATCCCTTTATCTCTTAGTGATATTCCAACTTTTGGACTTTAGCATATATGCTCGGGAAAGTGGGAGGATTGGTCAGAATGACAAAATATGTTACACATATATCTTTTTTTAATAATATTTCTAACCTGGATTCCGTTTTTTTAGGCACATAAGCTTCTATTGATGCCTGATTATGTGCTTATCCAAAAGCACATGAAACCGAAGCTCGAATTTCGAGACCGTGATCATATGACATTATAATCTAGTGGAGCTATGTATATGCGCTTAAAATATGGGAATCCAGGTTCTAAAAGCGTAAGGATTTATTTTTTTGTTCATTCATTTAGATATTAAAATAGTCATAATTGAATATTTTTAATTTTTAATTATAAATAATTTACTTTTTGCCTGGAAAGTGAGGTTGTCCTAATCAAATGGTAAATCGTTTATTTTTAGGTCAACGGTATGTAATAAAATATCTAGCATCTATTTTCTTCCTAACTTACCGATAAATATTAAAATCAGAAGGCGCTATTGTAAGTTGAATTACATCTTGTAAATTTAAAAATATTATCTATGAGTAGTTGAGACAAAATAAGAAGAAAGGAGTTCTGCTGTCTCAAAACTCAAACTCGTTCTACAATTGGGCAATGAGCAATAATAATTTTAAGTTCAGATCGTAAATTTTTCAGAAATTCAAGTATATATTGACCTTCAGGAAATCACTTTGTCCTGTAGGACTATACAACTTGAGACATAAAATCAAATATTTTAGACGTTATAGCTCAAATTAGTATTTAAGATATTAAAATGTTTAATGCTACCGTTTTTCTGTTCAAGTGCATGAATCCTATCCTAATTGTGAGACAAAGTGTAATTTTGAGACACGCTTAATTTAAAACTATTACCATAAGTCGAAATGCATAGGTCACTTTAAAGTTGGCAAATTATTTAAATGGATATTAATAAATATTATTTGTATTATTATATTCCCATAAAATTATTGATGTGATCTCGACCACTAATTTGCTTTGACCAAAAGGAAAAGGAAATGAGAAAAATAGAAAATCCAAAGCTTGAAGATACAGAAATTCAGACTAAGATACTAGCGAGTATTGTAAAATCATCAGAAGATACCATTATAACCACGTCTGTTGATGACGTTATTACCAGTTGGAATAAAAATGCAGAGCAAATTTATGGCTATTCGGATACAGAAGTATTGGGAAAACCGATATCCATACTAGAGTCATCTACTTCGGTTGGAGAAACGCAAGAATTAATTGAACTGATTAAACAAGGAGATAGATTCCATCGTTATGAAACTCTACAGTTAAGAAATGACAGGAAAATGATAAACGTCTCACTTACTCTTTCACCGATCATTGATGCCTCTGAAAATCTAATCTATATCTTAATTATCGCTAGGGATATAACTAAAAGTAAAGAAACAGAAGAAAAGCTTCAGAAAATTGAGGAAAAATTTAGGAAAACCGAGAAAACATATAATGTTGCGATGGAACATACAAGGCAGATAATATACGATTACGATTTAAGAACAGATAAGTGCATCTGGGAAGGTGCTATAGAAGAAGTTACAGGATACAGTTTTGAAGAGTTTCAGAAGCTTGGCAAAGATGTTTGGATTTTGAATATCATCCAAACTGATATGAATCGACTTGATGGAGATTGCTGTTATGAGGAAGCTGCCGAATTTAAAGACGAATTTAAGATGAGAAAAAAAGACGAGACTTTCATTTGTGTTGAGAACGGAGGTATTTGCTTTAAAGACCATGAAGGTCATTTTTATAGGACTGTTGGAGTACTGAAAGACATTACTACACAGAAGGAAACAGAAGCTGCTCTGACAAAAATCGATATTTTCCGCAAACAGGAAATTCATCACAGGATTAAGAATAACCTGCAAGTTATCTCTTCATTGCTTGACCTTCAGGCTGATCAATTCAAAAACAGAGAATGCATTAAGGATTCGGAAGTCTTTGAAGCCTTCAGAGAAAGTCAGAACAGAGTTATATCTATGGCTTTAATCCATGAAGAACTATACAAAGGTGGAGAGCTCGATACACTTGACCTTTCTTCTTATCTTGAGAAACTCGCTGAGACTCTATTTTTAACATACGGGATTAACACCGATATCAGCTTAAAGACGGATTTTGAGGAGAACCTTTTCTTTGACATGGATAATGCAGTGCCATTAGGAATAATTGTCAATGAGCTTGTTAGCAATTCTCTTAAACATGCATTTACCGATAGAGATAACGGAGAAATCAGTATCAAACTTTGCCGTGAAAATATCGAAGAATGTAGAAACGATATAGAAGAAAGCAGAAACGAAGAATGTAAAAGTGCTAGTTTCATTCTAACCGTTTCAGATAATGGTATAGGTATTCCTGAAAACCTTGATTTTGAAAATCTGGATAGCCTTGGATTTCAACTAATATTTTCTCTTGTTGAACAGTTAGATGGCGAAATCGAACTTAAGAGGAACAATGGTACTGAGTTCACTATAACGTTTACAGTTGCAGAATATAATTCTTCGATATCAGTTCCAGCCTCCTAACAATTAGTTTAATAAAGCTAGGACTCAAGCTGTAAGCCACCATCAAGAAGTTATCTTTTTAGTCATGGTCTTCCGTCTTCGTGTTTCCTGAGTTGATCTTCAGATCAGTTGTCGCAACAGCATATACCTCACCAGTTTCATCTACCAATGAGGTGGCAGTCAGCCACACTTCCACGATCCGGCCATCCTTGGCTAGCCGCTGGGTGCGGTAAGGTTCAAGAACCTCAACGTTCTTAAGCTTCTTCAGCTTGATCAACTCTTCTTCTTTCAAACTCTCTGGGACGAGGTTACTAATGTTCATCTTCAGCGCCTCGGCTTCACTCCAGCCGTAAATCCTCTCAGCCCCCAGATTCCAGGCAGTTATGTGGCCCTCCATATCTTGCAATATTATAGCATCTCTCGCGTCTTGCACCACTGCAGCCAGACGGCGAATAGCCTTAGCTTCCTTCATAATATCCTCTGCCAGTTTTATCTCGTTAATATCAGTGAAAGTAATCACGGCTCCCTTGATAACATTTTCAATGGTACGGTAGGGTCGTATGCGCAGCAGGTACCAAATACCTTTCTTTGTCTGGACTTCAATATCTTTGGGCGCCAGAGTGTCCAGCACCTCCTTTATGTCCTCTACCAGGCGGTCATAACCCAGAAGGTTCGAGACAATGTGTCCAACAGGCCGTCCCACATCTGTCGGAATCAGATTGATCACAGATGTGACTTGAGGGGTGAAGCGCAGGATGCGCATTTGATGGTCCACAAAAATAGTGCCTATACCCGTGCCGGCCAGAAGATTGTTCATATCGTCAACGGCCTGAGAAAGATCTGTTACCTTATTTTGCAGTTCAGTATTGACTGTAGTCAATTCCTCGTTAACTGACTGCAGTTCCTCTCTGGAGGTCTCCAATTCCTCGTTGGTTGATTGCAGCTCCTCGTTGATTGACTGCATCTCTTCGTTTGAGGATTTGAGTTCTTCATTGGAAGTCTCCAATTCTTCATTAGAAGCTTTGAGATTCTCTTCCTTAATCTGCAGTTCCCGCTTCAGCTCCAAGATGCGTGCGTTAACGTCCGCTGATCTCTCACAGGCGCTTTCACCGGCACCAATGGCAATGTCCTTCTCTATTTGGCTCTGCTCCAATGTCTTCGCTTCCTCAATGATGACCAGAAACAGGTTTTGCTCGTCGGCTTTGTCAGAGCCTGCAGCCAGAGGTCGTAACGCCAGATTAACTGTAGTGAAATCACCATTTGTTTTGACCCGCAACCCAGAGCGGAATACCAGCTCTTTACGTACCACTGCTATGTGCAGGGCTGTGATCAAATCCTGCTTCAATCCCTCACGGGCCGTCTTTAGGATATTATTCGGGCCAGCCTCACCAGAAGCTATTTCCAGGTACTTGCCGGTACGACCATGGATATAGAGGATATCTCCACTTTTGTCGACGAGCACGCCGACAGAGTTATAATGTTGCAGCATAGTCTGTTCAGTAATCTCACGCAGTTGAGGTTTGCTTTCGATAGGAGCCTTGACAAAAGGCTTTTTGGTCTCCCCGCTTTCCAACCGTGATGGGATAAATGTTCCTATGAGAAGGGGTTCACTGCTAACATCCTTTTTTCGAAACAGCTTCGATTTGTGATCCAGTGTTTCAAAAAGGTTCTCGAATTCTCCCAACGTTTCAGAGGGGCCGAGGAAGAGAAATCCATCTTTGTCCAAAGCGTAGTGGAAGAGAGGAATGAGCTTTTTCTGCAGTTTCCTCTCCATATAGATCAGCACGTTTCGACAACTCAGCAAGTCAAGCTTGGAGAACGGTGGGTCTTTGATAATGTCATGCTCAGAAAAAACTATCATATCACGGATATTTTTCTGGATGTGATAATTACCGTTTGAACCCTGGGTAAAGAAGCGATTCAGCCGTTCCGGTGAGATATCGATGGAGATGGTGGGAGGATAGACGCCATTGCGGGCCTTTAAGATAGCTCTGCTGTCAATATCGGTTGCGAAGATCTGTACCTTGAAATTTTTCTTCAAAATTTCCATCTGCTCTTTTAGCAGGATACCAATAGAGTAAGCCTCCTCACCTGTAGAGCAGCCAGGAACCCAGATCCGTATCGTTGAGTCGGGATGTTTGCCGATAAAGAGATTCGGGATGACTTTTTCCTTGAGTGCCTCGAAAGCCGTAGGATTACGAAATAAACTGGTGACGCCGATTAAGAGGTCTTGAAAGAGCGCATCAACCTCATCGGGTTTCTGCTGTAAATGAAGTACATACTTGTCCAAACTATTGACATTTATGATGGCCATACGACGCTCGATACGGCGGTTGATGGTGTTCTGCTTATAATCAAAAAAGTCGTGACCCGTCTTGGTGCGTATAAGATTGAATACTTTTGTCATCGCGTCTTCGGTTTTGGGAGCAACATGAGGTATTTTTCCAAAGACTTGATTTACATAGGCAATGAGTTTGGCTAGCATCTCAGCTGGCGGTAGGATGTAGTCTGCCAGACCTTCGGCTATGGCACTGCGTGGCATGCCATCGTACTCGCTGGATTCGGGGCTCTGTACCATCACCATGCCACTTGCATCCTTGATCGCACGAGCCCCCAGTGTACCGTCTTCACCGGTACCCGAGAGTATAATGCCGATGCTCAGCTCTAGCTTACTCAGAGCCAGAGATCTGAAGAATAAATTAATCGGCAGGTGAAGACCACGCGGCTCAGCAGGTTCCTGTAACTGTAGCGTACCATATTCAATAATCATGTCACTATTAGGTGGAATGACATAGACGCAATTCGGCTGGACAACCATTCCGTCTTTTACCTCGTAAACCGGCATCCGTGTATAGCGCCCAATCAGGTCTGTGAGCATGCTCTTGTGGCTTGGATCCAGATGCTGAATCACAACAAAGGCCACGCCAGGATTGGTATCGTCGGAAATAGCTGAAAAGAAATTTTCGAATGCAGCCAGCCCACCAGCTGATGCACCGATCCCCACGATGGGAAAGTCCGCTGTTAAAGGTTTGTTCGAGTCTGTGTCCGGAGCAGGATGTTTAATTACGGGGATTTCTTCTGCAGTATGCAGCTGCTCTTCTTTTGATTTTTTGATTTTCTCTTTGCTTTTAGCTATTTTTTCGACCATATTACCGCATCCTTCCATACCTGAACCTGAATAGCCATAATGCCCTTTAGATATACACTCGATGATCGCTAGTAGCCGCCAGGCCTACATAGATACTATGTAAAATTTGGACTATAAACGATGATAAAATCTGGAGGTTTTTCCTGTACATTTCACATCTAGATAGGGAATCGATAAGTGCAGTATAAAAGACTTACATTTGTGGAAACGCTATGAAACAAACTATGTAATTATAGTCTTCTTAGAGCGTGTCTTAAAATTCATTCTCATTCCCATAAAGGTTTCACCTTCGCCAGTCTTCTAACCATTATGTGAATCATAGCGGCATAAATTAATGCTTGACTTGACTCTGCCAATCCTTCGTAATCTTTACTTAAACGTCTATACCTTCCAAACCCTCCAAATGTGCGTTCTACTACCCATCTATGTGGTAGTAGTACTTTAAACTCCTTTACATCATCGCTACGCTTCACTATTTCCAATACCCATCCACATGTTATCTTGACCCAATCAATCAGTTGACCAGAATAAGCAGCGTCAGCCCAAATAAGTTTCAATCGAGAAAATTTTCCCTAAACTGTTTTCATAACAAGTCTAGCCCCATCTCTATCCTGAATATTTGCTGCATGAACTATAACCTTTAACAGTAGACCTGTTGTATCTACCAGAATATGGCGCTTTCTCCCTTTGATTTTCTTGCCAGCATTATACCCACGTACTCCAGGTGTTTCTGTGGTTTTAACGGACTGACTATCTAAAATCGCTGCACTTGGTTCTGATTCTCTTCCATTTACTATTCTTAGTTCAGTTCTCAGTACGGTATTCATATATTCCCAAAATCCTTTAAGTCGCCAAAGGCGAAAATAATGGTAGACAGTTTTCCAAGGTGGAAATTCATGCGGAAGCATTCGACACGCACAACCAGAACGTAACAAATAGAAGATGGAATTCAATATTTTTCAATAAAAATAAATGCGTTTTCGGCCTCGATTACTTCGGAAATTCGGGATATAAGACTTAATTAATTTTCATTCTTTATCTGATAAATCACTGGGATAAGAAAGTCTTCTAAACCGTTTTAACATTAAAGAAAAAGCAGTTACAAGGATTATTTAATTTTAAGACATGCCCTAAGTAATAATAAAGTAATTAATAAAGTAATTAATAAAGTAATTAATAAAGTAAGTAATAAAGTAATATTAGAAAAACAACTGTATGAGCTCACCCAAAAACCAATCTTATTCCCAAATTAGTAAGAATTTTAAAATTATTCCCACGATCAGGGGCCTAATCAATTATTCCATGTTAGCGATTTAGAGAAGCAATTTGAGTTTTTAGGATCAACTCCATTACTTAGTTATGATCATTTTGAAAACTGAAAAAGCTTTTATTTCTAAACGTAAAATACGAAATGAATATTATTTCACGAATATTATATTGGGTTCACGAATATTATATTGGGGGGAATGAAATGAGTAAATCCACAGAAGCGAAAGTTCCTTATGTTGTATCAAATATCGAAAGATGCATGTGTCCACGGTGTCCTGTCCAAGCTGATAGTATATGCACACTTAAAAAAATTGGGAACTTAAAAAATGAAATGAAAGGTTTAGGAGAAAGTGAAGCTCCAGAGCCTCAAAAGGTCCCCGGAGTCTACTGTTCAGCAGGTAGTGCTACCTGTAGTGACTTAAACCCTAACAGAGATTGCATTTGTAAAACCTGCCCTGTCCGGGAAGAACACCGCCTGGAGCAGGCAAGTCCAATGATGTATTTCTGCAATATCGGTAGAGCAACCTGATTCTCTTATCTTGCAAGATAATAGATTTTTCTATCTTAGGACTTATGCACTTGAGGTATAAAATCAAGTATAATGTCCATTGTGGTTAAAAATTTTAGTTTAGACAGTTAAAGGTTTAATACTATTATCTCTCAGCTCAACCGCGTAAGTATTATTTAATTATCTCAAATATGTGCATCTGCGAAAAATCGAATTTAATAAATCATACTCTGGTAACTATATAGCCTAATAGCCTAGGAAAACCAACATCACTAGCTATCTTAGTTAAGATTTAATGGGCAAGTTTTTGGGAGTTCCTTTTCTTTAATTGTTGTCTATTCATTGTGTTTTTCAGTTTGGCATGGATGGGCAATTATATGTTTTTGACAACTCTAATTCAACATCAATAGACTGATTTTGGTTACGGTGAAGAATTGTCTTAACCTTTTTTATAGAGGAGGATAAAAATGAACATCCATTATAAAATATTTATGATAAACCAGAAAAAAATATTTAAAACTATAATTGATTTAGTCACTATTATCATCCTTTATATACTGCTACTGACGCTACTTGCGGGAGTAATAAATCTCCTCCTGAATATCAAATCAATTTTATTCGGGACTCTTGGGGGCGGTTTTGGTCAGATAGTATCTGGTGTTCTCACAATTTTTGTTCTCATTGATCTTTTCAAGACTTTTGCTGATTTTCGTGAACATGAAGAAATAAGAATTACATATGTAACCGATGCTACGCTTTTAATAGTCATGCGTGAAATCGCGGCAGGGGTATATGTCCAAAGATTTGATTATCAATTTATTTTAGGTCTATCGACATTGTTGTTAATACTGGGTATAATAAAGGCGCTAGCTGTCAAATATCCACCAAAACAATGATTTATCCACTATCATTGTAATATAGGGTCCTTCCAAATCAGCTTTAAAACTAAGGATATAGAAGGCTTATTTTTGACAATATATCTGCAGTTAGAACTCCCCTATTTAAGGTACACTCTAAAAACCATTTTTTTAGAGAAATAATTTATAATAATCTTTAAAATCAGTAAATAATTACTATAATACCTTTGTTTGTTCACAATTTATTTTTATTTGTAACTAAAGCGCCTGATGTCATTTTTATCCATCTAAACTTCAATGATAAATTCGAGGAACGAACAATATTTAATCAATTAATTGAAGCACTTAAGCTCTCTAAATAGCAAATAAATTATTTAATGGCTGTATCTTAATTGGGGAAGAACTGGCACATATCTAATTGGGAAAATAAGGCTTAATAACCCTTAAAAACCTAATCCTTTTTTGAGGGTTTTAAATAGTAAATAATGTATCGGCTCTGTAGAAATTTTATTACCAACTTAATTTTTAATAATTTCTATCATAAAGAGAAAAATGGCACAAAAATACCCAGTTGCTTGCAGCGATATTCACTACCGAAACTTTATTTTTCATTAGGAATTATTAAGTACTGTACGACTTAGGTAAATAAATTTGATAGGAAAAAATTATGAAAAATATTATTTTAGAAGATAGATCTCCGGAAAGTCGGATCAACTGTACTCCATGTTTTTAGGGATATGCTCTACACAGATTTCCTTGACCGTTGTTACTTTTACGGTATTTGTTTTTTGATCATATTTGCCAGTAACTTCAACGAATTTACGGCCGAAAAATTCAAGGTAATAGTCTAATTCCCATGGACCTCTATCCCTATACTTCAGCAGAAACTCCCTGTCCCAAGTCTGAAGATAATAATCTGGGCCTTCACTTTTGCTTCCGATCCGTCCATATTTTACATAAATGAGTCCTTCAAAAATTTCCATACAGTGTTCCCCCTTTTGATATGCAATTTCAACTTAAAAAACAAATTATTTCAAAAGGTAATATTACAATATTATAACAATTACTTTTCAGTATAAATATGTACATACATGCGCACCATTTGCAAAAAATGGACTGCTTTTTTTCTTCTGTTTGGATTATTTATAGTTTCATTGCAGTATATAAATTACAAAATTTCTCTTTATCTTTAACAGGAGGGATATTAAATGATACATTTATGGGAGTATGATTCTCGCAGGATTGATGGTTTTAACACGCCACAACAAATGAGCGACCTCGAAAGAATCGGAAACGAAGGTTGGGAACTGGTTTTGATCAAGGATGATATTGATGAAGAAGGAAGGGTAACTGCTATTTTCAAACGGGCAAAGCTCGAGACGATATCTTTATAACTTTACTTTATAGTTTTTATTACTTTTTGTGCAACCCATATTGAATTAAGTATTTTGTCCTTTTCTAAATGGGGAAAGCTGGATAAGACCAACTCTCTGATTTTACATGCCTTAAAGGTCTTGATCCTTGAGGATTTATGGCTCTGGCACTTCAAAAAGGGCAGGATATTTCTTTTTTAATGGTAAAAGAAGCTCGTTGTCTATAGTTCCTTACTCACCAAACTACACTCTTTATTTGCGGATTGAACATTTCCATCCATTTCTTTGCGAACGATAATGATTTTTCCACTTTCGTAAATTCATTTTTTATAATGGTTCTTAGATGTTCTTTAGATTGAATAAATCTGACAGATACTTCTCTTTTTATCGTTTTCCATACAAATTCTACAGGATTTAGATCTGGTGAATAAGGAGGAAGAAACACAAGTGTTATTTTTAATTCTCTTGCTTTCCTAACTGTTTTATCAGCGTGATGTGACCTTGAATTATCCAGAATAAGAATTATTTTTGTCTTTGGATTCTGTTCTACAATTTTCACCAAGAATTCACATACATTTTCTGCTTTTGAACTTTCCATAAAATCGATGAGATTTTTACCGTTAATAGAATAAAAGGCAAATGCATTTGCCTTTACATAATCTGTATTTTTAATCATTAAAGGCTTTTTAAACGACCATA
>DASXVB010000014.1:0-4646 GCA_036504475.1 Methanosarcina sp. | reverse complement strand
GCGTTTACAGCACTTTGGATGGTTTTGTATTCCTCCTTAGGTCCTACATTTAGGGTTGCTGCTGATGCTGTAGATGAAACAGTTATTAAAAATAAAGCCAGCATTACTAATATTAAAGCTACTTTTTTGCTAGTTTTCATTGTCTTATGCCTGTGTCTTTCGTTTCTTTATCATAGAAAAAAATGTTTATCATTTAAATTTATTTATATATTTTTCCATTTGAATTGAAGTTTTATAAAATCGCATAATTAGAGGAAGTTTATTCAGGATAAGGATAAGGTATAGATTTCATGGATTCACTTCTTTTAGACTTCTGAATAAAAAGGCTGTGGGGGCATAAGTTCCCGCTCTGATAATCTATTTGATTCCTTCATCGGAAACCTCTTTATCAGAAAAATTGCGCACAGATCGACGCTGGTAAATATTATCCAACACGGCGTTTGAAGCATTTTCTCCCATAGCTGCGATATTGTCGGTAAAGAACTCACCATTAGCGGATTAACGAGCTAATCTATTTAATTGCTATATCATCTTTAATTAAAGCAAAACGAATACATACCAGGTTGCCAGATAGCTAACCTTTACATTGGCATCTGCTACCAGCAGTTTGAAATCTCAATTTCAGGTGCTCTTTCCAGGCATTTTCACAGGGCTTTCCTGTAAATTTCAATGATTTCTTCTTTTGAGAGTTCTCTGGGATTTGTAAGGCGGCAAACATCCTGCATTGCATGTTCAGCAAGGATTTCAAGATCTTCTTCCTTTGCACCAAGCTCTTTTAAGCCAGAAGGAATTCCTATATCAAATGCCAGTTTCCGGATAGCCTCTATAGCCTTGTCTGCAGCTTTTTCCAGGCTTAATCCTTCTATATTCTCCCCCATTGCCCGAGCAATATCGGCGAAGCGTTCCGGGACGACCTGCTTGTTGTATGCCTCCACATACGGAAGAAGAATTGCATTGCAAACTCCATGTGGAAGGTCGTAAAGCCCTCCTAGCTGGTGTGCCATGGAATGTACGTAGCCAAGGCTTGCGTTATTGAAGGCGATACCTGCAAGGTATTCGGCATGTGCCATCATATCTCGGGTTCTCACGTCTTCTCCGTGAGCAACGGCTTCACGCAAATATTTTGAGATAAGTTCTATGGCCTTTATAGCAGCTGCATCCGTTGTAGGCGTAGCCATGGTAGAAACGTAAGCTTCAATTGCGTGGGTTAAAGCGTCCATACCGGTTGCAGCCGTAAGTGCAGGTGGCATGCTTACCATGAGTTCCGGATCGTTAACTGCGATGTCAGGGGTGATACGTGGATCGACGATTGCCATTTTGATATGCCGCTTAGTATCAGTAATAATCGTAAAACTCGTCATCTCACTCGCAGTGCCAGCAGTCGTATTTACTGTGATAAGTGGAGGAATTCCTTTCGTAACTTTCCCGACGCCTTCATAATCATTGATCAGTCCACCGTTATATACTACAATTCCAACTGCCTTTGCACAGTCCATCGGACTTCCTCCTCCGATAGCAATTATCATGTTACAGTTTTCTTTTCTGTAAATATCCGCTCCTTCCATAACTGAAGTATCGGTCGGATTCGGGTCTGCTCCTGGAAAGATCGTGCCTTCCAAGCCTGCTTTTTCAAGAATTTTGTATATATCCAGTGCAAGCTTTTCTCCATGCTTGCTTTTACCGGAAACTATCAGAGCTTTTGTAGCCCCAAGGTCTTTTGCATGTTTTCCAATTTCCTTTACGCAACCAGCTCCCATAAGGGCTACTTTCGGGTTTAGATAGGTATATGTCATGGGCTTCAACTCCCCTTAGCAATTGTTATCAAATCTCTTGAAATTTTATTAAATATATAAGATCTTAATATAAATGATCTTTTCATGAGGCTAATAAAGTTTTGCTCTAAAAATGAATTTTTGAAAGCAGAGAGTAAAGTTTGGAGGTGTAAAAATGAGATAAATAATAAGCCTATCCCTAAGTAATATTATATTGAAATTATAAATTTACGTTTATTTCATTTCATGAAATAAAAGTGAACAAAGAGAAATAAGACCAAGCAAGTAAATGAAGGGAAATAAAACAAGGAAAAGTACACAAAGAGAAAGAGGCGTTAAATGAGCCAGGAATATCCTTAGAGAGGAAGCGACAAGAAAAAAGAACAAACTCGAAGAGGAAGTGATGGAAAACGAGAGCAATCGAGAGCAATCGAGGGGAATTGAACAGGAACAGCTTCGAAGAGGAAGTAACGGAAGGTCAAAGCAGTTAAGGGAAGCTGAAGAAGAACAGCCTGAGAGGGGAAGTGATAGAGGGTTAGAGCAGTCAGATGAAGCTGAAGAAGGACAACTTGAAAAAGGAATCGACAAAAAGAGTAGCCAGGAAGAGGAAATGGTTAAAAAATAAATAATCATAAAAGAGAACTGGCTAAAGGTAAAAAGCAAGTTCAGGAGATTAATAGTATTAAAGACATGACTGCAGTTAGAAGAAAATTGAAGTGAGAGGGAAAAATAGTTTTGAGAGGGATTTGCCTCTCACTTCTTTTTTGCTTCTGAGATTCCGGGAATCAGGAGTGAGGAATGGCGAACCTCAGTTCTGTTTCCCTTCGAAGTCTCTCCTGAAATTAAAGCTTGAGGAATGGCAAAAAACCTCAATGTCTTTATTCAGATGGGGCCTCGATTTATGGAGGGCAAGGTTGAGGAATGGCGAACCTCAGTTCCCTTGCTCTGTGTTTTCGCTAAATGCTACTCATGAACCCCATTCAAAATTAGCATTTAGAACTGCATTATATAGAAATACTGATCCTATATAAAACATAAATGGAAATGATTTTTCTCTTTCTTTGATGTAATAAAAAGCATTCAAAATTTTTAAGCGGCTTATTGTCAGAATGGATTAAAATTACCCAGGATAGCCGATTTTCATCAAAACTTTTAGAATTTAACCACAAAGAATTTATATTACATATTTTGAAACTAGTAGACCAAATTCTTACGCTCTATTCAAACTAATTTTTCTGTAAAATTCTCTGTACCCCTTTACTCATCTTTTTTGATTATTGTTTGACTTCATTCCAAAACTCAAAATTGGTTTCCTGAACTTCAAACTTTGAAAGATCAATCGAGTTTCTTGTCGTGGAATATAGTTCTTTAACTTTTCTAGGGAATATTCCTACTCCTTTGCTTCTTCTTTATATCTCCTTGTTAATTATCTCCATCATTATATTTATGTCCTTACTTTTCTCCAATGACTCTGTAAGAATTTCACCTAATTCAGTACATCACATGGAAACTTTCGAGGATATTAGCTGCACTTTTATATCCTAGCTTTTATATCCTATATTTTACAGTTTGCCTTATCTGATAGATTAATACATTTGTCAGCTTGATCCAATAAAGGGTTCTCTAAAGGCTTTTCGTATTCCTTATAGAGTCAGCCATATTTTACAGAACTTTCTGTACGCTATCGGTTTTTCAGAGATATTTCTTCATTTCCATTTTGTAAAAACCATATTTTAATACTTTTTTAGAATATTTGGAAAAGGAAACATAAATGGAGAGATATCAAAACCTTTTCTCAAATCTGAAAAAAGAATTAAATTTTGGATGATTTTTCCGCAAGGCTTGAAACATTGACAATATTTTAGTTAAAAAAAGATTGCGTTCCCACCTGAGAAATTCTGGAAGTTTCGAACAGCACTTTTATGTCTTATTCAGGAAGAGGTTTATTACTGGACTCACGGTTTGCGAGCTTTTGATCTCTTCACTTTAGAGTAAATTTTTCGGAGTAGGCGTTGAAGTGTTCCTTGTGGAATAGGTCTTGCTATGTGGTCTTGTTAGATGAGAACGCAAATTATACTATGCTCGCACCATATATAATATTTTTAACACATAATGTTATTGTAGCTGTATTTTGTTAGTCTGAATCTCTAATTTTTTTCATTGCTTTAACTTTATAGCATTAAACTACGATATCCAATGTAAATACTACAACTACTGCCTTATATAGTAACAAAAAAGAGACCTATTAGCCTAAGTGGACTAATAAAGGACCTATTTCTCTAATTATCACTTTTCTGTGTTTTCTATGGCTAATTTTTCAATTTAAGGCAACCAACCTTATTAGTTGATTATAAATCCTGTAAAGATTATATTTGCTTAAAAATAGCTTTTGCCCGTAAGTTATTGATCAACCTGAAAAATGGTATATGTTTCTTATTTGCAGAAAAACAAAAAGAGGTTTGCAGTCCATGATTTTTAGTAACTTCCACTTACGGCCTAAACTTAAATTATTCTTTAATATGGCATAAATTTATTTGATACTTCTTTAAAATAAGGTAGCGCTCTCATCCAAAAAACCTGGGAGTTCCGAACGGTATTTAAGAGACTCACTTTGTTTTAGTTGGGGAAGAGGTATTGAGGTACTTTACTTATAGGTTGCGAGTTTCTCTTTCTATCCCTCTGCTGTGAAGTAATTTTCTGGAGTAGGTGTTCTTTGCTAGTGGGGTGTTAAAGGGATGAGAACGCAAATTATACTACGTAATTATTGTATATAATATTTTTAACAGTTAATCTTATTTCATTTACTTTTTTTAATGTACCTTTCTAACTTTAGTTCATTGATTAAATGTTTATCTCACTGATCTAATGGCTATA
>DASXVB010000013.1:0-9817 GCA_036504475.1 Methanosarcina sp. | reverse complement strand
TATTATCGCTCCCGGTCTGCACGCACTCAGGTTGCAGTATGTAGAATTCTTTGGAAAATTCTATGAAGGCGGGGGCAGAAAATTCAATCCATTTGGTTATCTAAGAAAATACACGGAGGAATAAAAACTATGGCAGACGTAGGAACATTAACAACATTGATGGGAGACGCAGGACTTAGAGCAGTTGGTGCAGGACTTGCAATTGCAGGAACTGGTCTAGCTTCTGGATGGGCAGAAAAAGATATTGGTTCTGCTGCAATCGGTGCAATGGCAGAGAATGAAGCCTTGTTCGGTAAGGGTCTGATTCTTACTGTCATCCCAGAAACCATTGTTATCTTCGGTCTTGTCGTTGCTTTGCTTATCAAATAAAGCAGTGTTTACTCAGCAGATAAAAATTAATTTAAGAGTATTCCCTGCTCTTAAATTTTTTAGAGAATCTTTGCTCTAATCCATAGAGCATTTATGTTCTAAGTTTGTCGGGAAGTTTGCTCTTTTAGAGTATTCTTTGCTCTCTTAGAGCATTTGCTCTAAATTTATTTGGAGGTGGAAGCATGGGACTAGATATCGTTGTAAAGGATATCCAGGGTGGTGCACAGGCTGAAGTTTCCAGGATCAATGCTGAAGCTGATGCAAAAGTATCTGAGATCTTAAATGAAGCCAGAAATGGCCAGAAGAAGATGCTTGGAGACAGCCTTGCACAAGCTGAAGAAGACCTCAAAAATCTACACCAGCAAGTGATATCCAGTGCAAATCTTGACGTGAAAAGGATAAGACTCAATAAAAGAAAGGAACTTCTAGAGCAGGTCTATAATAGGGCATATGAGTCTATAAAGTCGATGCCTGCGTCTAAAAACGAGAAGTTGTTAAAGGTTCTGATCGATGAGCACCAAGCTGAAGGTGTCAGAATTTATTCTACAAAAGATTCAGAACCAATTATCAGGAAATTATCTTCTTTATCCTACAGTGGTAACATCGGTATTCTCGGTGGTATTGTTCTGGAAAACGAGGATAGAACGGTCAGGTTAGACTTTACATACGACTCAATCCTGAAAAATGTGTACGAGCGTTCATTGAAGCAGATATCTGATATTCTAAACGGGTGATGTTTTATGCGGCTTTTGGAGAGATTCCGGGGGAAAAAACCCTCACAATCCGAAAAGAATAAAAAAGGTAATACTAACTATGCCTATTCCGTAACCCGTGTCCGCGCGATGAAGAGTAAGTTGCTTCCTAAAGAATCGTATCCCCGGCTTCTCAACATGGGGATTGATGAAATTACCCGTTTTATCCAAGAGTCTGAATACAAAAACGACGTTGACGAACTGGCAATGAAATACAGCGGTGGCGATCTGGCAGAACACGCATTAAACAGGAATCTTGCGCTTACCTATGATAAGTTGGGAAGAATCACCACAGGAGAACTAAATTATCTGACTACCGCATATCTGAAAAGGTATGAAATCTGGAACGTCAAGACACTTCTCCGCGGGAAACTTTACAACGCCCCTGTAGAAGATATCCTGGAGTTTCTGATTGCTTCCGGGCAGTTTACTTACACCTTCCTGTCAGAACTTGCAGCCAAGCCCACCTATCAGGAAATCATTGATGCCCTGAGACGGACAGAATACTATTCATTGCTGCAAACGTTTGACGGAACTAACCTGGCCTACATAGAAAACGAGCTTGACAAGATGTATTATGCAAGTTTGTTTGAAGCAATCGGGATACCAAAATCTAAAGACCGTAAGCTTTTTGCCAGGTTCATCAGACTGGAAGTCGATGTTAAGAACTTGAGTAACCTCTTCAGACTGAAAAAAGCAGGAGTAGAACAGTCTGATGAAATAATGCCTCTCATGATTGAGGGTGGGCTTGAATTAAAGCCCGAGAAACTCGCACATTTTCCATATGGAGAGTTTGTCAATGAGCTTCAAAAAACTCATTATTGGGATGCAATTTCAAGCGTTATCGACTCGGATATGACTTCTCTAACTAGTCTTGAAAGCAGGCTCACAAGATACTATCTTGAATCCGCAACCACTTTTGCGCACGCGTCTCCGATCTCAGTTATACCTGTTATGGACTATATTATTCATAAGCATAATGAGATCACTAATCTTAGGATAATCTTTAGGGGTAAAGAGTCTGGCCTCAGTGATAACTTAATTAAAGACCAGTTGGTGGTTATCTAATGGAATTAGCAGTGATCGGGAAAAGTGATTTCGTTACAGGATTCAGACTGGCTGGTGTCAGAAAAATCTACGAAGTTGCTGATATCACAGCCATCGAGTCCGCGGTAAAAGAGGTGCTTCAAGACAAAAGTGCCGGGATTCTTGTAATGCATAATGATGACATTAGTAATCTGCCGGAAATTTTAAGGAATGACTTGAATGAGTCTGTCCAGCCTACAGTGGTAGCCCTTGGAGGTACTGGATCAGGCTCAAATTTAAGAGATAAGATAAAACAAGCGGTAGGTGTTGATCTGTGGAAGTAAAAGGTGAAATTTATCGTGTGTCTGGGCCTGTCGTCACCGCCATCGGCTTGCAGGCAAAAATGTATGACCTGGTCAAAGTCGGTAATGAAGGTTTAATGGGTGAAGTCATCCAGATATTAGGGCCCAAGACCATCATCCAGGTGTACGAAGAGACCGCAGGCATCAAGCCAGGGGAACCCTGTTATTCTACAGGGTCGTCTCTATCCGTGGAACTTGGTCCGGGTCTTCTTTCTAGTATTTATGATGGAGTTCAGAGGCCACTGCATGTCCTGCTTGCTAAAATGGGCAACTTCATCCAGAGAGGAGTCAGCGCAGATGGGCTTGATCACAAGAAACTCTGGGAATTCAAACCCATTGTCAAGAAGGGCGATTCCGTAAAAGGCGGAGAAGTAATCGGTGTTGTACAGGAAACCGTGAATATTGAACATAAGATCATGGTGCCTCCTGACATCTCAGGTACAATTGCCGACATCAAGAGCGGAAGCTTTACGGTAGTAGACACAGTCTGTACCCTCACTGACGGGACCGAATTGCAGTTGATGCAAAGGTGGCCTGTCCGAAGACCCAGACCTGTGAAGGCAAAACTTACTCCAACCAGGCCTCTGGTTACAGGACTGAGAATCCTTGATGGGCTTTTCCCTGTAGCAAAAGGCGGAACGGCTGCAATCCCCGGACCTTTCGGATCGGGAAAGACCGTTACTCAGCAGTCGCTTGCAAAATGGAGTGATACCGAAATTGTGGTTTACATCGGTTGTGGTGAGCGCGGGAACGAAATGGCAGACGTTCTGAGTGAATTCCCTGAACTCGAAGACCCGCAGACTGGGCGTCCACTGATGGAACGTACTGTTCTTATCGCTAATACATCAAACATGCCTGTGGCTGCAAGAGAAGCATCCGTGTACACCGGGATCACCATTGCAGAATACTTCCGTGACATGGGATTAGACGTGTCCCTGATGGCAGACTCCACCTCCAGGTGGGCAGAAGCCATGAGAGAAATATCCTCTCGTCTGGAAGAAATGCCTGGTGAAGAAGGTTATCCTGCATACCTGTCTGCAAGGCTTGCCGAATTCTACGAGCGTTCCGGGGTTGCGGAGAGTCTCTGCGGTGAGACAGGTTCCATTACTGTTATTGGAGCAGTATCTCCACCTGGTGGTGACTTCTCAGAGCCTGTTACGCAGAACACCCTGCGTATCGTAAAAGTGTTCTGGGCTCTCGATGCCAAACTCTCTCAGAAGCGTCACTTCCCGGCTATCAACTGGTTGAACAGTTACAGTCTATACAAGGAAAGCCTTGACGGCTGGTTTGCTGAGAACGTGGCTCCTGATTATGTGGCTCTGAGGGAAAGGGCAATGGAAATGCTCCAGACAGAATCAGAACTGCAGGAAATCGTGCAGCTTGTAGGTTCCGACGCTCTGCCAGACGATCAGCAGCTCCTGCTTGAAGTCACCCGTATGATCAGGGAAATTTTCCTGCAGCAGAATGCATTCCACCCAATAGATGCCTACAGCCCGTTCTCTGAGCAGTACAGTAGCCTGAAGGCAATCATGAAGTTCGGAGACGCTGCACAGGAAGCCCTGAAGTCAGGTGTTCCTATGCCTGAAATTCTCAAGCTTGAATCCAAAAATGTGCTTGCTAAAGTCAAGTATGAGGAGAACTTCGAGGGTTCTATGAACGCTGTCCTGGCACAGATGGATAAAGAGTTTGCATCCCTGAGAGGTAGATAAGCATGGTAAAAGAATATAAGACAATCACTCAGATTGCAGGACCGCTTGTGTTTGTTGAAAAAACAGAGCCTGTAGGCTATAAAGAAATCGTTACTGTCAACCTGCCTGACGGAACCACCCGTAGAGGCGAGGTGCTAGACTCTTCAGCGGACATAGTGGTTATCCAGATTTTTGAAGGTACCACTGGTCTGGACAAGAATTGTGGTGTAGTCTTCTCAGGGGAAACCCTCAAGCTCCCTGCATCCATTGATCTCCTCGGAAGGATCCTTTCAGGTTCAGGAAACCCACTTGACGGCGGGCCCAGGATTGTGCCTGATCAGCTTCTGGATATCAACGGGGCTGCAATGAACCCATATGCCAGGCTGCCTCCAAAGGACTTCATTCAGACAGGCATCTCCACAATCGACGGAACAAACACCCTGGTTCGTGGGCAGAAACTGCCTATCTTCTCAGCTTCAGGTCTCCCACACAACGAAATTGCCCTGCAAATCGCAAGACAGGCGGCTGTGCCTGGATCAGAAGCACCTTTCGCAGTAGTTTTCGCAGCAATGGGTATTACAAATGAAGAAGCCCAGTATTTCATGAGCGACTTCGAAAAGACCGGGGCTCTGGAAAGGGCTGTTGTGTTCCTTAACCTTGCAGATGACCCTGCTGTAGAACGTATAGTCACTCCGCGTATGGCCCTGACCGCAGCTGAATATCTGGCATACGAACACGGAATGCACGTACTTGTTATTCTGACTGACATTACCAACTATGCAGAAGCTCTCCGTCAGATGGGCGCCGCCCGTAACGAAATACCTGGTCGCCGTGGGTATCCGGGTTACATGTACACTGACCTTGCAACTCTCTACGAGCGTGCAGGTATTGTCAAAGGTGCCAAGGGATCCGTTACCCAGATTCCGATTCTTTCGATGCCTGGTGACGATATTACCCACCCGATTCCTGACCTGTCCGGGTATATTACTGAAGGGCAGATTGTGGTTTCAAGAGAACTGCACAGAAAAGGTATCTACCCGCCAATCAATGTGCTGCCGTCCCTGTCAAGGCTGATGAACTCCGGTATCGGAGCAGGCAAGACAAGAGAAGACCACAAGGCAGTTTCTGACCAGATGTACGCAGGTTATGCAGAAGGGCGTGACCTGAGAGGTCTCGTGGCTATCGTCGGTAAAGAAGCTCTGTCTGAGAGAGACGTCAAGTTCCTTGAGTTTGCCGATCTTTTCGAAAACGAGTTCGTTCGTCAGGGCAAAAACGAAAACCGGACAATTGCAGATACTCTGGATATCGGATGGAAGATTCTTGCGCACCTACCTGAAAACCAGCTGGGCAGGATTGACAACAAGTACATCCAGAAATACCACCCTGCACACAGAAAGGGTCAGTGATTACCATGGCTCAAGACGTAAAACCAACTCGGTCGGAGCTAATCGAGCTCAAGAAAAAAATCAAGCTCTCTGAAAGCGGGCACAAGCTCCTTAAGATGAAAAGAGACGGTCTTATTCTTGAGTTCTTTAAGATCCTTAACGAGGCAAGGAACGTCAGAAGCGAACTGGACGCTGCCTATCTAAACGCTGCAGAAAAAATCAATCTTGCCTCTGCTGTGAATGGAATGGTTACAGTCAGATCAACTGCTTTTACAGCAAAGGAATCTCCTGAAATCCAGCTTTCAGGACACAATATCATGGGTGTCGTGGTGCCTAAGATCAACTCTACTGGAGTCCGCAAATCCCTTACTGAGAGGGGTTACGGTATTATTGGGACAAACTCATACATCGATGAGACTGCTGATGCCTATGAGGCCCTGGTAGAAAAGATCATTACTGCCGCAGAGCTGGAAACAACAATGAAAAGGCTCCTTGATGAAATTGAGAAGACCAAGAGGCGTGTTAACGCTCTCGAATTCAAGGTCATTCCTGAACTCATCGCAACCATGAAGTATATTCGTTTTACCCTTGAGGAGATGGAAAGGGAGACTACTTCCCGGCTGAAGAAAGTCAAGGCGAGAATGAAATAATTAACTTGATTTGAATATGGCAGCGTGTGATGATCGACCGAATCTGGTTGAAAGAGTTTTATATAAGTTAGGTGAACCCAAAAACCAGGCTCGTCTGTTACAGGCAGCCTGGAAGATTTCTCTTTTAATGATGGTTTTTGGGATCATTCTAATGGTAAAGGCAGTTTATCCAGACTTTATGTGATTTGGATTTCATAATTATTTATTAAGGAGTCCAGTCACAATTCCTGTTTTTATTTGAAATTATTTCAGTTCAAACACATACTCCTACATGCTTATTTTTTGACAAATTTTAGTATTTACCCCACTTTCCGCAGTAAAATGTCAGATTTCATAATTTTTTCTGCTATCGATTTTCAAGTAAGCGCGGATTTATTGAACTTTTATGCAGGAGGTAAAAGCAACTATATAGTGTATTTAGAGACAAAAAACGATATCATTCAATTTTCACCAAATTCCATAAAAAACTTGAATTATTTGTATCTGTTCAAAAAACGCGATCAGGAAAAATATTAATTTCTGAAAAAATACTGCGGAATGTGGGATTTACCTTAACAGGTTTTGGGATAGGCTATTCCACAATACGAATTTAATGTTAAAAAAGGAGCTAAAGGCCTTTAATATAGAATAAATTATTTCGATGTCTATTTTTACTGAGGAAACACTAGTGTCGAGTCAACCGCAAAATGTCGTATAAAATCGATTGCAATTATTCGGAATCATTGAATTCTTAATGATTGACTCGACACTAGCATTGTATTTAATCTGGAATCTGGACACTATTATAATAGAACAGACGGGAATAGCTTTCCCGGAATAGATTAAAGGCAATATAGAAAATGTGGAAATCCTGGAAATAAATTTTGTCCCAATAGTAAATTTTGTAGATATTTTGTAGATTTGACATCATGAATCCATATACCGACAATCTGTAGAATTTTATTAAAAACTAGATACGAGAGATTGAAAGTTCGGGTATCAGTAAGCACGGTCAAGGGTAAAAACCCTCTATGCAATACATA
Organism: Methanosarcina sp.; assembly: GCA_036504475.1. GTDB lineage: Archaea > Halobacteriota > Methanosarcinia > Methanosarcinales > Methanosarcinaceae > Methanosarcina. The sequence continues at coordinate 2,563 of DASXVB010000013.1, read as the reverse complement.
TCCGTACTAAGGGATGAGCTCATTGAAGTTATGGATGTAACAGTAAACAGACAACTGAAAGAAAGGATGTTTTCCGTTAAAAATAAGAAATATCCGTCAGGGCATATCTAGATAATAATAGTCTCTTAATTGGAATGACTTTGAGAGGAAGGAAATTTCCGGTTCCGGATAGTTGTGACGTGACACACAAAAACCTTATATACCATAAAATGATCATCGGCCCTTGCCCAAAAGATAACCCCTTTAGATAGAGAAATAAGATACTCTTTCAGCCATTCAGAGAAACATGGATATGGGCTAGCAATAGAACCTCAGACATTTCTAAAGACATCTACATCGGCAAAAATTAAAGATAGAGACAGAATAAGCTGCCAGAGAAATAATTTACCTTTGTTTAAAAAAAGTAAAGGAATGGCAAAAAATAAGATTTAATAAACTTCAGAATAATTAAAAGCTCTGAGTTATAGAAGTTCTCAAATATATTTCACAGAAAGCGAAAAATTAGAGAATTTGTGGGAAAATTGAAGAGGATATTAACTTCACTTGTGCGCTTTCAAAAATGTATTTTGATCGCCTTATTTTGCCTGCTTTAAATCTCCAGTAAAAAACAAATACACTTGATAATCTCCATCGCTTAAAATAGAAACCTCCATGTCTTCAGACTCTGTAACCAAAAATCTCTGGGAAAAGAATAATTGCCCTAGAAATTTTGATCCCATTGTTTAGATCAACAGGGACAAAAAAAGATTCCTCTTTTATAATATCATTTGCAGAGAAAATTGAAAGGAGAATTATAAAATTATAGCAATTCAAAAATTAGCATAGGTGAAGGTATATGCAATTAAATCCAACTGTGATCTGCAAGTGCATCCCGGAATACTAAAGGGAGTACACCTATCAAAATTGGCTGGAAAAAAAGATCCTTTAGAGCCAGTAAAGCGAAAATGAGAGATTTTCCGACCTGGCAACTCAAAAGCTCTTTGGAAGGAGCTTGAAAAACGTAAGAAGGGATTAATTTCAGCCTGCTGAATGACCAGTACATCACCACGAGGTTATCCAATCCCCCCAATGGAAGGAATTCGATCTGGAGGTTTTCGAATTCATTGACATTGTATTCAAGAAGTGTCCAGCAAAAAACAGCTTAAAAACTTCAGGGAGATGTAACTTGCAGGGTTAACGATCTGAGCAATCCAAGACCCTTTTGTTAAATGGAGGTTAAAATATGTTGGATTTAAAACTAGAAGATATTGACGGCATATTAGTACGCTACAACGTTGCCCTCGAAAAGGCAATGACCCCCGACGAAGCCGCAGAAGAGCTTTACCCCAAGGATGAACTCATCTACCCGATTGCAAAAGCAATCTATGAGGGTGAAGAAGACGACGTAGTTGATGCACTTGAAGCCGCAATCGATGCAGGCAAGAAGCCAATCGCTCTTATCGACGATGCCTTAATGGTAGGGATGGGAGTTGTAACCAAGCTCTACGATGATGGTATTATTTTCCTCCCGAATGTTATGATGTCAGCTGATGCAATGCTAGCAGGCATCGAATTCTGCAAGACCAAGACAACCGAAATTCCCGTGCAAAAGGGTAAGGTTGTCTGCCATGTTGCAGAAGGTGACGTTCACGACATTGGAAAGAACATTGTTACCGCTCTTCTCAGAGCAAACGGCTATGAAGTTATTGATCTCGGAAGAGATGTCCCTGTAAACGAAGTAATCACTGCAGTTGAAAAAGAGAAGCCGATATTGCTCACAGGTACTGCTCTCATGACAACCACCATGTATGCATTCAAGGAAGTTAATGATAAGCTCCTTGAAAAGGGCATAAAGATCCCGTTCGCATGTGGTGGCGGTGCTGTAAACCAGGACTTCGTATCCCAATATGAACTTGGAGTCTATGGTGAAGAAGCTGCAGATGCCTCCAAGATTGCTGACGCAATCATTGCAGGTACTACAGATATCACAGCATTAAGGGAGAAGTTCCACAAACACTGAGGAGGGAGCAAAAATGGTAAAAAAATACACTTCAATGGCTTATGCTAGCGCAGATGAACTGGTTTTCGGACAAGCAAAATTCCCAGTAAAGGCAGGCCTTGGCCTCGAAATCGGTGCAGGATACACATCCCCTGAGGTAAACTATGCCCCAAGACCTGGAGCCGGTGCATCCAAAGAAAAGCTCATAAAAGAATATGAAAGGATCACCACTGACATTATGGCAAGGATGGTTCAAATCGGAGCTCCCTCTGTTGTACTTGAAACTGAACACGTTCAGCAGATGTCCAACAACCCCGACTGGGGAGGTGCTGTTGCACATGCTCAGAAGACTATCATGGAAGAGTACCATGACGAATACGGCATAAAGTGCGCACTCCGCCACACCATTGGTGATATCCGTGAAGACCGTAACTTCCTCCAGCTTAGAGGAGACAAATACAGCGTCTTTATGGAAGCTTTTGAAGAAGTTGCTAAAAATGGTGCAGACCTGCTTTCCGTAGAGAGCATGGGTGGTAAGGAAGTCTTCGACTACTCCATTCTGAGAAACGACACTGCAGGTATGCT
>DASXVB010000012.1:0-12420 GCA_036504475.1 Methanosarcina sp. | reverse complement strand
CAAACGCAATGCGCATAGCCGAATCTCTCTATACGAATGGTTACATTTCATACCCAAGAACTGACAATACGGTTTATCCCGATACCCTTGACCTGAGAGCACAGATTGAGATTTTCAAAGAGGGTCCCTTTAAAGAATACGCAGGTGCCTTGCTTGAGAAAGCTGAACTCGTTCCTACGCGAGGAAAAAAGGAAACTACCGACCATCCACCTATCTTTCCGGCTTCCCTTGCAAAAAAAGATGACTTAAAAGAGGAAGAATGGAAAGTTTATGAACTTGTAGTCAGGCGTTTTTTTGCTACTTTTGCCGGAACAAGCGAATGGGAAACTATGCGTTTGAGACTTGATGTCAGTGGAGAAGAATTCAAGGCAAACGGAGCAAGGCTTGTAGAGCCGGGCTGGAGATGGTACTATCCTTACAATGCGCCTGAAGACAGGCTGTTCCCTGAACTTCATGAAGGCGATTCCCTGAAAGTGGTTAAGAAAGAGATGCTGGATAAAGAAACCCAACCTCCAGGCCGCTATGGGCAGGGAAGACTTATTAATATTATGGAAGAGCTCGGGCTCGGGACAAAAGCGACAAGGCATGAAATAATTAGCAAGCTTTATTCCAGGGCCTATATTCATGGAAATCCCGTACAGCCTACAAATACCTCTTTTGCAGTAATGGATACTCTTGAGAATTATTCCCCTACTATCACAAAACCGGACATGACAAAGCTTCTCGAAGAAAATATGGACCGGATTGCAGAGGGAAAGATTAAAGAGGTTGCCGTGTTGGAAGAGTCGCGGGAAATCTTGAAACAGGTATTCTTGGAGCTTGATAAAAATCGGGAAAAAATCGTAGAATCCCTTCAGGCAGGCCTCAGGGAGGATAAAATAATAGGCACTTGTCCAGAATGTGGAAACGAACTTATGATTCGGCGTTCCAAAAGGGGAAGCCGTTTCATAGGCTGCAATAATTATCCTAACTGTACTTTCTCCCTCCCTCTGCCAAGAAGCGGACAGATTATAGTTACTGATAAATCCTGTGAAGCACATGGTCTGCATCATATCCGCATAATTAATTCGGGAAAACGACCCTGGGATCTTGGTTGCCCTCAATGTAATTTCATTGAATGGCAGAAAACCCAGCAGGAAGAGCAGGCTAAACAACCTAAAAAGGAAAGACCTAAATCAATTCAGGATCTCGAAGGTGTAGGAAAAGCCACAGCAGGAAAGCTGGAAGAAGCCGGAATTACAAGCGTAGAAGCTCTAGCAGAAGCCGATCCCATAGAGCTTGCAAAAACAATAAAGATGAGTGTAAAAAAGGTTAAAAGCTGGCAGGTTTCATGCAATGGTACAGTTGAAGGCAACGGCACAGTTGAAGACGCATGAAAATAATCCTCACTGACGCCGACTTTTCTATTTTTGTCTGTTTTTAGAGATTTGAATATTCTGACCCTTGCAACCTTTTTCGCCAGATTTGACCATTCATCTCCCAATAAAATATCTATGCATTGGAGGTAACCTGAAATTCCTTTCCAGATGTTTATGGGATCTTCGGATCTATCATATGATTGCTTTTTTAACTCTTTAGATCTTCCATAAAGTTTGTTTTTCAATTTTTCTGGTGATTCTGGAGAAAAAATGTAAATTTTTAGTAAATGGGATTTTACTGAATCAGATATTATACGGTTTATATGGTCATCATCAAAACCATAACCTATTATAATAAGCCCCTCAAAAAATGATTAGTTTTTTAAGGGGTCTATTTCTGAATGTACGGATTAGAGCAAAAGAATAAGATTACTTTACTATGTCATATCCGGCATTTTTCCACGCAGTCATGCTCCCAAGCACATTATATACATTATTGTAACCGTGTTTTTTCAAAACAGAAGCTGCGATACCGGAACGTCGGGAACTATCACAATAAACAATTACTGGAAATTCCTTTGAGATTTTATCTAGGTTTTCTTCAAGCTTCCCTACATAGATATTTTTAGCTCCTTCAATATGTCCTTCGTTCCATTCCTTTTTCTTCCTCACATCCAGAAGTGTTATTTCCTCTTTTTTCTCCAATTTATTTTTTAAGCTGTGAACAGATATAAAATTAAATCCATTTATGGGTAAGGCTTCCATATACCAGGCTGAAATTCCGCCGTTTAAAAAACCCACTATATTGTCATAACCCAGACGGATCAGATAACTTACAGCAGTTTCAAGTTGCTCTTTTTCTTCCAGCACGAGAAGCACAGGTTTATCATAAGGAAGCATCCAGCCGGCAAAGGAAGGTATTCCTTCTAGCCAGATGTTGTAGCTATCTTTTATATGTGCTCCTCCAAAAGAATGAGGCATACGAGTATCTACAACCACTGCCCCTTTCTCCATTTCTGCCCTGAACTCATCGGGTGAAAGCAGCTTTGGAACTGACAGTCCTTGCAGCAGAGGAGGACCCTGCCTGTTATACTGTTCCATTTTTTCAAAATAAGGAGGAAACTCAAGCTGCTCTTCAATCTTGAACTTGATAAATTCTTCCCTGTCAGTTTTTTGTAAAACAGGGTTCTGGACACGTTCAAGTCCTAGCGTACTGTAGTCCCGTTTGGCTATAGCCCCCCCGCAAACCGAGCCTGCTCCATGCGCAGGACACAGTATTACTCTATCTCCTAGAGGAAGGATTTTGTTAAAAAGGCTGTCATAGAGGTTTGCTGCCATCCTTGGAGCTTCCTCGGGGCCATAGAGATCGATTCTTCCTGTATCGCCTATGAACAGGGTATCCCCCGTAAAGACTATAACTGGCTCTTTTCCTGTATCAAGGTCTGTTAGGATATAGGACATGCTCTCGTCGGTATGGCCCGGAGTATGTAAAGCAGCTAGTCGCATTGATCCAAAGTTGAATTCTTTGTCCTCTTTCAAATATTTTCCATATTTGAAATCTACCCCCTCGCCATGATAAATCTCTGCACCTGTAAACTTCTTCAGTTCCAGAGAACCGATTACGTAATCCTCATTTCTGTGGGTTTCAAAAATATATTTTATATTCATGCCCTCTTTTCTGGCAAGATTGACATAGACCTGACAATCCCTTCGAGGGTCGATAACTATGGCTTCATCTTCCGAACCAATAAAATAAGAAAGATGAGCCAGACCTTCCGATTTAATGCGTTCAAATTTCAAGCTAAACCCCCCTTTAGGTCATATTTTATGTATTCTGTTTCTTTATGTTTCTTTTATATTTTATAAGATAATTCTCTATATTGCAGATTTCTTTTTACAATATATTAACCGCATATCTCATATTTTTTATGAAAACTGTATTTTTCATAACTATTAAAAAATTATAGTTGCAGAAATAAAAGAAAAATAGAAATATAATAGAGTTCATCCTATAAATTAAAATTATCTTACCAAGTTAAAAGAATAACTCTACCGAAATTTTTTCGTGAACCATGTATGGAAAAATTGTAAACAAATAAGAATCGTCATCCGGAACTACAATAAATACAAACTATTGTAAAATGACAAAAGATGACAAAAGAAGAATTACTTTTTATAAATTTTCCTCAGGCTGATTCAGAACTGCAGTCCACCACCAGCGAGCCATATCTAAAAGATCTTTTGAGAACTGACCTGAAAGTCTGTACTCTTTATCTTTTATTGAGATCAGCCCCGCTCCAAGTAGTTTGTTGCGCATTGCATAAAATGAGGCACGATTTATCTGGAGTTCTTCCAGAAGAGTTTTCCATTCATCAGTTCGGATTGCATTTCCTCTAGCCTGACGCTCTTCAATTATCGTCAGGAACTTTTGACCCCTGACAGCAGTGGCATCTTCTTGAAAAATGCGCCGCATAAGGGTATAATATGGATCCCTTGAATGACTTATGCGGGTATTGGCATCCGATCTTACCACAATAGTTGTTGCTGTTTTAGGTGCATCTTTTACGAGCGACATTGTTCATCAGGTATTTAGGTGTAGAATAGTAAATCTTTTTAAGTCATGAATTCGGCAGATGTCTTAGGTGAAGTTACAATCTTCATCAGTAGATCTATATACTCTTCTCTCAGAAGGTAAACCATTGGAGTTTTATAGGATTCTTTATGTGCTCTTAAGATTCCAAGTTTCGAATGGATATACCCTACCATAGATGCGACCGTATTCCTCGATACATTATATTTACTTGTAAGCATTTCATGTAGCTCATCAATAGTCGCTTTTTTTACCTTGATAAAGATACACAGAATTGCTCTTCGATATCCACTGGAATCAACTTCTAGAAATTTCTCTAACCTTGATTTAATTTTCGCTCGGATGGATACCATTAATTACCACCTTTACTGATGTAGTAAACTATGTAAGTTATAGCTCTATATATAGATTTTTAAATTATTCGTCCTGATGTGGATGGATAAAGAAAATTTAGATCTATTAAACAATTTTACTCTAATTCAAATCCGGTTTCTTTGTATACATATATTCTTCCTCTGATATATCGCTTTTTATGTCCTATGCTCGTCAGACTTAATTATAGATATTTTATGTAGTGTTCCCTCTTAAACGCCGAAGTTTTGTATTTTTGTTCTTGAATTGTTTTTAAATAAAAGTCTTAGATCTTTATATTTCGGAAAAGCCCTTAATTTAGGAGATGTATAATTTGAATACTTTTTTAATATATTTATTTGAATTCCTGATTATTTTCTTAAGGTAATATATAAAGTTTTCGTTTAGTTTCCTAAAATTATCCAGTTTTCACTTTACACAAAAGTGAAAACTGCAATTTTCAAAATTTTTACAGAGTCCTGAAAATTAAAGTTTAACTTGACTATGAAAAATCATCCTAAAAATTAATTATGTTCGTTATCTTTTTCGTTATCTTTTTCGTACCCAAATTTCTTAGTTAATCGCAGTTTTGTAAACCTACCTTTAAAGTTACGTTTTTCATGAATCTTGTGGATCTTTCTGCACATCTTGAAATCCCAGAACAAGATTAAAAAAGTCTTAGGCAAGAGTAGAAATGCCTCAAAATAGATCAAAATAGAAATAGAAATAGAAATAGAAAAGATAGGACTGAAATAATAATCCTAATATTTTATTTCCCTGTCCTCCAATAAGGATTTCATATGTATCTTCTTATATAATCTTCATTATTTTATTCCTCTATCTTCCAGTAAGGTTTTCTTATATTTCTCTTCTTATAATAATCCCCATATTTTCTAATTAATTTATGTAATCAAATTTGCGGTGGCGCACCCCGCTGCAAGCAACGGGTTATGCTCACGCCACCGCTCGAAATTCCGTTAAAGGAAATAATAACCCTAAAAACAGTTTAGTTTGAGCAGAAGGTAACAACCGAAAAATGGAATTGATAAATTATATAATTATCAACGGTTATCGGGGAAGTTTCCATCCTCACAGCAAGCTAGCGGGGTATTCGAATGAATAAAATTACATTTCTTATTTTGCTTTTGAATACATTCCTTTAAATAAAAATTAACTAATTTCTGAATATTCTCTGAATTTACAGCCTATAGTGTACTTCGGACCAGTTCATATATTTTATACTTTTCATACATTCTGGGGCACCCCATATAATCTATAGGCATGTATGTATATTTTTTATATATGGAACTCAGGTAGCTTTTTAAGGCTACATAATTTCTCGAGGAAATTGGATCTAAGAAGATTTTTGAAAGCTCCATATGAGAATAACCAGGCAGAACCTATTTGTTACATAAACAGATTCCACTTACCGTTACATTATCAAAATATGTGAACTACAAAAGGTATAGGGCAAGAAAAACCTAGAAGCTATAGAAACTCTTTAGAAAACGGATTTCATCACGTTTACTGCCTTTTCCTTTGCAATAAGAAGTGTATGGCAGGAAGCAAAATCCGCGATGAAACGATCTGTTCTTCTCCCACATTATTAACTCCAAAAGGCACTTACCCTGATGTTTTATGAGTTTTACTTCAGAGAATCTCGATTATCGTTATTACAGCTATTGGATGCTATTTCTCCTACCTTTTGATATTTTCAGGAACGATTAACCCAAAGTGGGCATGATACCAATATGAATTGCATAAATCGTTCCTGAGATAACTCTATATCCTGACATTCTTCTGTGATTCCTTTTTCTCAATCGAAAAACAGGCAAAGCTAGGAGATATATTTTATATATCAAATATGCACTTAAAGACATTCTATAAGATGTATAATTTCAGTCTCTTGTTGCATTATCTATATTTTAGAAACAGTTGGCTTACGAGCCTAGAGATTCAACATTAAAACCCTCCCACAGAAGCAGGTTCGGATATATTCAGACCGAGCAGGGAGAATCTGTATCTATTTCATGGGTGTCCATTGCAGGAAGCATATGTGCTTTTAGAATATTCCGAACAGAATCCGGAAGCGGAATTGCCTTCTGGAGCTTGAAGTCGTAATAAACAAGAACTGCTTGGCCTTTGACCTTAAGCTCTCCCTCCTGCCAGGCCTCATGCCCAACAGTAAAGGAACTGTTCCCTATTTTCGCAATAAAAGTCCTGATCTCTACATCAGACCTGAAATACATCTGGTGCAGAAAATCAAATTCAGTCCTGACCAGAATAAGGTGCCATACATCAGGACTAAGATTAAGATCCGGCGAGAAAAGCCGGAATACTGAGTTTCTTCCAATTTCGAACCAGACCGGGAGGACAGTGTTATTCACATGCCCAAGCCCGTCTATGTCCCCAAAGCGTGGACTAACAATTTTACTGAACATTTTGGATTACCTTAACTCTGAAATACTTATATATAATTTTTAAATCCAGAACTTCCCACCAGTTTAAGCTAAAGTTCTTATTCTTTTCTCTATCGACTGCAACTTTACAGAGGAGCATAGACTACAGCCAGGATTCTTGCATCACCCTCACCTGCCACATGAACATCATGAGGAACAATTGAGTCATAGTAAATACTGTCTCCTGCGCTTAGTCTCTGGATATCTTTTCCGTAAAATATCTCAATTTCTCCTGACAGGACATAGAGGAACTCCTCTCCTTCATGAGAAGAGGGTTTGTGACTTTCATTGGGGGAAGGATGGATATCAATAATAAAAGGTTCCATGTGGCGATCTGCTTTATCCGAAGCAAGAGAGTAAAACTCAAGCGCACTCTCTTTTGGCCTTTCAGTCTTTCCCGAAAAACGAACTACACTCTCTGATCGTCCTGCCCTGATAATTACAGGTCCGCTTTGGGGCATATCGTCCAGAAAAGTACCGAGACGGACACCTAAAGCTCGAGCAATCTTTAAAAGAGGCGTTAGTGACGGAACCAGGGCTCCATTTTCCAGCTGCTGGATTAATTCCTCGCTGCTCTGACTAGACTCAGCCAGTTCTTTAACTGTTATTTCCCTAGCTTCTCTAAGCTGGCGTATCTTACTACCGATACGGTTTTCTTCTGGCATTTTCTAATTTCCTCACAAATTGTATAGGGTAGCGGACCCGGCAGAAAACATAGCCCAGAATCCTGTTGATAGCCTTGAAGGCTTATCTCTTTTGCATCCATCTATTATAAAAAATATACGTTAAAGTTAGCCTTTAAATGTCCATGAAACCCGGATATATAGAAGAAAAACAGTAAAAACCGTTTCGCCGGTTGATCACGCCTATGGGTTTGTGGGAGGAAGATTATCAAACTCAAACGTTGCCATGTTTTCGATCAAACCTTTTCTCAAAAGGTTTGCGGCCAAGCCTTTTTTGAAAAGGCTTGTGATCACGCCGGATAGGGCCTTTGGTCAAGCTTTCCGCCGGAAAGGTTGCGATCAAACCTTTTTTGAAAAGGCTTGCGGTAAGAGAGAAGGTAAAATATGAATAGTAAAAGAAGGAGCCCAGAATTTTAGCCAAAAATAGAGTCAAATCAAATTATTTACTCAAAAAGGAAAGTGAATAAGACTTTTAATCAAAAAAGAAGTTGTTGAGCCCTTACTCAAACTGGAAGTTACAATTTATGCCCTCAGGATCAAAACAGAGATTACAGGATACGCATCTTGCCTTTTTAACTTCTCCTGATTTGAATTTCAAGACAATATCGGGTTCGCTGATAAATACCCTGCTCATTGAAACCATGTCTGCAAATCCGCTTTCAAGCAAGTAATTAATAACTTGAAGAGACCTGATGCCGCCTACAAGGATGACTGGAATATTCACTGCACTTTTTATCGCTTTGGAGCAATCTCTGAAATACGCCTCTTTGGCAGGGGAGTTGATTGCGGTCCTTATAGTTACCCCTCCCGCTTCACCTATTCCTCCACTGACCTCAATTGCACAGACTCCAGCTTTTTCCAGAAGCTTTGCGATTTCTACTGCCTGAAAAATGTCAAGGCCCAGTTCAGCCTTTGAACAACAAGGCTGGAAGCCATCAGTTGAATTTATCTTGACCAGAATGGGAAAAGAACCTCCGGTTTCCTCTTTTATGCGCCTGGCAATTTCCATGATTATCCTTGTTCGGTTTTTCACCGAGCCTCCCCAGCGATCCGTCCGCCGGTTCGTATAAGGGGAAATGAAATTACTTAAAAGGAAGCCGTGGGCACAGTGAAGCTGCACCCCATCAAAACCTGCTTTTTTTGCTCTGACAGCCGCTTTTGTAAAAGCTTCGATTACTTCCAGGATTTCATGTTCGGTCATTTCCCTTGGCACAACTGCCGAATGGCTGTCTTTTACTTCCGAAGGAGCCATGGGAACCGGATATTCGTCCGAAACGTTTGCTTGCCGTCCTCCATGCACGATTTGAAGTACAATTTTGCTTCTGTACCTGTGCACCCTTTCGGTTATCTTCCGATAAGGTTCAATAAAACGGTCATCATAGATGCCCTGCTGGTAGATATCGCTCTGCCCGCCCGGAAGAACATAGGAATAGCCGGTTATGATCAGCCCGACCTCGTTTTTTGCAAGCTCTTCATAAAGGTCTCCGAGCCTTGAGGTAGGCGTCCCGTCTTCTTCAGCCAGAAATTCGTGAGTTGCGGACCTTACAAAGCGGTTCTGGAGTTCCAAGTTGCAGACAGTGATAGGGTCAAAAATCATGAGAAAAAATAGGATAAGGGAGGGTAAATAATTATCCCGAACCCCTGAATAAAGGAAATCTTGCGTTAAGAACAAAGTTCTCTTCAACTGCAGTAAGAAAGGAAAAAGAAAAATTTACTTAGGAAATTTCACTTACGAATTCAATGGGGTTATCCGGATCATCAATTATATTGAGATGCAGTTTTTGTGAACCACCTAAATTAGTTGCGTAGTTTGCTGTTACTCTCTGTTCAACTGTAGGTTTATTATCGAGAATAATTTCATACCTGTAATATCCTGGTTCGACGTTTATTTCAGGTGAAAAGATCTCGTCTCCTTTATTCAGCATGTAGTTCTCTTTGAATACAGATTTATTATAGAAATCAAAAAGCTCGATGTGGATTTCGTGGCTCCGATCATCACTATTTCTCAGAGAAAACTCTAATGGATCTAGCGAATAATGTTTCCTGAATTTTTCTTCCCCTCCTTCATTATAGTACCTCCACAGAAGATGGACAGTTTTTCCATCATACTCCTCGTCAGTTGAAGCAATCCCATATGATTGATTGAAAAAATCTACATTAATGCAACCGTCAATTGAATCGTTTTTTACTGTGAAAAAAGCACTACTCTGCGGCTTTCCGACAATGTACCCCATATAAGAATTCACATTTAGCTTTCGAATTTCTTCTTCTTGAAGTTTAAGTTCATAATTTTCTCCCATGAGGCTCAGGTTTACAGTTCCGTTCGAGGCTAATTCCCTGAACTTCGCAGGATTCACTATTACAGTTTCAAAACGATCACATGATTCAGGAGCCTGAATAGAACTCTTATCAAGTTTTATTTCTTTAAGTATGTCGTTTTCATCGATTTCTGACATATTTTGTGTTGAGTTTTCTTTATTTGCGGTTTTCCTGAGTTTATCAACATCTATGGTTACTGTTTCAAAAGCATTCCAAGCTTTTGAAACCTCGAAAAAACTGCTATTGTTAATCACTGTTTTTTGAATTATATCTTTGTCATCCTGTGTACTCTTGTTATTGGAGTCAGAATAAACAGAAAAAACGGCAATCCCAAATAAAATTAACATTGCAGCGACTAGAATTTTGAAATGCATAACATTGCCTCAAAAGTTGATAAGTTAATATATGTATTTGGTAGAATGTTTATCAAATTATCTAATAAAACTAAAAGAGTTAAAAAAACAGAAAATATGCTATAAAGTAATAAGAGCATCAGTTAAGCGCTATTCTACTCAAAGACTCTTTTAAAGGTTATTATTTCAATTTAAATTATTAAAAGGCCTTTTTTTGGGATTATTTCTTCAAGCCTCGGAGTACATTCTGCAGAAAACCCTTTTTTTCAAAATACTGCTGATGATACTCTTCAGCCATATAAAACTCGGAAACCGACAAAATCTCAGTAACTATCGGATTTTTAAAAGCTCCTGCTTTTTCAAGCTTCTCTTTTGAGGTCAGAGCAGCAGCTTTTTGCTTTTCGTCATGGTAAAAGATAACTGAGCGATATTGTTTTCCGACATCAGGACCCTGCCTGTCCTTTGTAGTGGGATCATGGATTTTCCAGAAAACGTCAAGCAAGGTTTCATAAGACACTAATTTTGGGTCAAAAATCACCCGAACTGCCTCTGCATGTCCGGTATCAAGGGTACAGACTTGTTCGTAGCTAGGGCGTTCAAAATGCCCACCGCTGAATCCAACTGCAGTTGCAATCACACCTCTGACCTGCCGGAAAGCCTCTTCAATGCCCCAGAAGCAGCCTGCAGCAAAGGTTGCTTTTTCCAAGCCGCTTCCGGGATTCTCGAAAAAATCAGGATTCAATTCAGCTGTTTGACTTTCTTCCATACTCTTCCCCCCATAAGAAAATTATCTCCTACTGTATTTTCCCATCAACTCCCCTTCGGCAATAATATGCCCTATCATTTCATTTTCGAGCTCTTTTCTTCCTGCCCCTGCTTTAAGATCCAGCTTCTTGTCCAGAGCATAAACCCGGAAGAAATATCTGTGCGTACCTGAGGGTGGACATGGTCCTCTGTATCCTATTTTTTTGAAATCGTTTAAACCCTCGACTCCAGGTATACTGTCTTCTTCTATTTTCGCTACAGGTTCTATGTTCCAAACTATCCAGTGTGTGAATGTCTTCGTGGGAGCATCAGGATCGTCTAGTATAATCACCAAACTTTCAGCCTCTTCAGGAATGCCTTCGAATTCCAAAGAGGGGTTTATGTTTTGCCCATCACAGGTATACTTTGCTGGAATACTACCGTTAGCTGTAAATGCGCTGCTAAAAACTTTTATAGTTTGAATGTTCATGTTTCCATCCCCTTTGCCGGCTTCGGGAGACTCTTTATTTACAGGTGCTTCGGCTTTCTCATTTTAAACACATCCAGAAAATAAAACCATTGCTGCAAACAAGAATATCAGAACAACTGCACCGGTCTTTCTATTCATATATGGTATCAGCTCCTGACAGCAGGAAAACTGCTCAACAATGAAATATTAAAGCTAAAGAGATATAACTTTAAGGCTAGGGTACATGGCATGCGCTAAAATATCGTTTCAAAAGATGAGCCTTTATAGTGTACTCTAAGTTGAGTACTTAAGGTTTAACTTTCCGGAACTGCTTAGATCTTGAATGAGATCCGGCAGGTACCAGACAAACTCCTCAGTTAACTTGGCACCTACCGAATTATCAAAAGAAAAGGTCCTTATAGCAGTTCTCGTAAGCCACAGACTGAAATCCTGATAAGAAAACAGGATTAGTCTTCCACTTCAAGAGCTTGAATAATATCGTGGACAGTAAGTTCTCCTTTAGCCACACGCTGTACAAGCGGATAGATAAACGAACAGTCATCGATTGCAGCCCAGCGTGCTTCTCCTACCTGTCTTACAACTTCATCCAGTATGTCGCCACAAGTCTTACAGTATCTTCCTTCACTCTCTGCTCCACAGCTTTCGCATTTCATAAAAATTCCCCTATAACCTATGGGGACGTCTAAAATAAATAAATTATGGTAATGGATGAGCATATTTGCACAGTCATGATAAAACAGAGGTAAAAAGAGAAAATCCAATCTAGAAAAGGCAAAATTACTTCATAAGTACTTTAAAGTTATTTAAAGTTATTATAAGACTGCCCAATACTGCCAACCTCATTAATTTATCTTTTAAATTGAAGTAGCAAGAAATCCAATCTACTAGAGAATAAAGGCCTGAATTTTTTACCCAGAGTTATTCCCGCCAAATATTTCCAAACCGTAATCATGCAAGATTGGTAAGAATTTCTTCGATTTCCTTAACCCCTGAGCTTTTTACAGTTATTTCTTCCCTGCTGTGTACCCCTAATCCAAGTTCTACTGCCCTTTTGATCTGGGGCTGAGCCCAGA
>DASXVB010000011.1:0-2814 GCA_036504475.1 Methanosarcina sp. | reverse complement strand
GGTAGGTTATCCTCTCATACTTTCTACCGGGCTTGGAATTATCAAGGAACTTGCTGAATTTGCTCCTATTATAGCTGATTTCAAGGTTGCCGATATTCCCAATACCAACCGCCTTATCTGTGAGCAGGTCTTTGAAGCAGGAGCCGATGCCGTCATTGTTCAGGGCTTTACGGGTCGAGACAGCCTTGATGCCTGTATTGAGGTTGCTTCCAAGTACAAGAAAGATGTGTTTGTAGTAAGTGAAATGAGCCACCCGGGAGGAGCTGAATTCCTCCAGCCCGTTGGAGAAGCAATTGCAAGGATGGCAGCTGAAGCAGGAGCTTTTGGCCTTGTTGCTCCGGCGACCAGACCTGAAAGAGTAGAAAAGATTCGAAAAATTATCGGAGATAAACTTACTATTATCTCTCCTGGAGTCGGCGCTCAGGGAGGAAAAGCATCTGGTGTTATTGCTGCAGGAGCCGACTGGGTAATCGTAGGAAGAGCCATTTACAAAGCAGAATCCCCAAAAGAAGCTGCTTGCGAGATTGCTGCCGAAATTGAGGCCGAACTCAAGGGAGAAAACTGAAACTCCTTTTTTAAGCAGGTTTCCGGTTTTAAGACCTTTTCTTTTTTCTGAAAAATATTTCTTATATTAAGCCTGTATATTGTCTGAACATCAATTGAGTGCCTGTGATGAAAAATTTTACTGATTTAATGATGAGCCCTATGAGTTCTGAGGCACTAAAATTGAGTATCTTATTTATATTTAAAAAGCGGTCACACTTTTTTGAAATTTATTTATTAAAAATGAATGCTCTTGGATGAATAAAGTGAACCGATTTCTCTTGGAAGTCTGGAAGACATTTTCTTCTAAAACTTGAGTCGTTAGGCGATGGTTTTGGAATGACTCAAAACTATCGCTTTTTTGCTCCCGTCGATCCGCCTATTGTCGTCTTCTCTGGTATCCACAGAAAAGACCGAACTCAAAATATCCAAATTATTACAAAAAATCAAAACATATGCAATTATATATTGAAAGCTCATAACTATTTGTGGGAATTCGCTCACCCCTACATATCCAGCATGCCAAACCTGGAAAGATTTTTATATTTTTTGTCTTCGCACGGCATCTGTAATCTCCATTGTGAACTACCCCTCCCTGCCCGCTAACACGGGCGAGGAAGGAGCTTCTTAGTTCATTCCCCTGACTTTTGTCAGCGAGTCCCTAAGCTCTTCCCCACATTCCGTAGGTGTCAAATAAGTTTCAAATTCCTATTAGGTTTTGATCTACAAGTGCAAATTTCTTAATATTGATAGCAGCGTTGATATCTCTATCATGTTTGGTTTTACAATCTGGACAAATCCATTCTCTATCCTTTAAAGTCAATTCGAAATTATGGAATCCACATATATGACAAATTTTTGAAGAAGGTTCAAATTGTCCTATTTTCAACACTGTTTTCCCAAACCATTCTGCTTTATATTCTAACTTTGTTATGAAGCTATTCCACGCTGAATCACTTATAGCCTGTGCTAGATTATGATTCTTTACCATACCTTTAACATTCAGAGTTTCCAGAGCTATAGCTTGGTTTTCGCTAATTAGTTTAAAAGAGATTTTATGCTGAAAATCATTTCTCTGATTTGTTATTCTTTCATGCAATTTTGCTAACAACTGCTTTGCTTTTTCTCTGTTCTTAGAACCTTTTTGTTTCCTTGACATTCTTTTTTGAAGGACTTTCAGTCTCTGAAGAGAGTTCCTGAGATATTTAGGATTCTCAATTTTTTCTCCCGTGGAAAGAACTGCAAAATCCTTGATACCCACATCTATTCCTACTGTATTTAATTCTGAAAAATTCTGCTTTGTAGGAAGTTCTTTTCCATTCTCTACAAGAATACTAATAAAATATTTTCCTGTGCATGACTTTGATACTGTTGATGTTCTAAGTTCTCCTTCAAACTTTCTATGTAATACTGCTTTAATCTCACCGATTTTTGGAAGTTTTACAACATTGTTTTCAAAGTCAACTGTATAATGTTGAGGAATTTGGAAAGATTGAACAGAATTTTTTTTAGATTTGAACTTAGGAAAGCCTGTTTTTTCCCTGAAATATTTCGTAAAAGCAGATTCTACATTTATTAACGATGCTATCAACGATTGAGAATTAACCTCTCTCAACCAGGGGTTAGCTGATTTGACTTCTTTTGCCAAAATACTTTGTAATTCAAATCTTGATAGTGATTTTTTATTTTGTTCGTAACTTTTTATCTTTTGCTCTAAAGCCCAATTATAGACAAACCTACAACTACCAATATGTTTCTCAAATGATTCAGTTTGATCTTTTGTAGGTTTTAATCTATATTTGTAAGCTCTAAGCATAGTATATTATATTGGTTTTACAAGTTATATACTTTTCGTAAAACAAAACTTACTATGAAAATTTGACGGCTTTCATCCCACACCCGTTGGGCTACGCTCTCCGAGGAAGGGGACTTCTCGCCTTATAAGTTAAAAATGGAAATTTTTTTCTCAAAATCTGTTTTCTCTTCTCTTTCATCCGACTTTTCGGAAAGATAATGTTTAAAGGAAGTGCTTTTAATACTGTAGGATAAATTATTGAGTTAGGTGAACTTGATATGAGAATCGCAGTATGCGGGAAAGGAGGAAGCGGAAAAAGTACGATCTCTGCTCTCCTAGCAAAGGAAATGGCAAAAACTAAAAACGTGCTCGTGCTCGACATTGACGAGTCCAATTATGGGCTACACAGCCAGCTTGGATTGGCAGCTCCTCGGGATCTTATGGAATATTTTGGAGGAAAAAAAGGCTTTAAGGAA
>DASXVB010000010.1:0-9914 GCA_036504475.1 Methanosarcina sp. | reverse complement strand
CAGCTAACATGCCTCTGCCAATAGCAACAAGATCCACTTCTAAGCCGAGTATTTCTGAAAGCTCCTGTTTGAGCCCAATGAATTCCAGGAGGTCAGGTTATTTAGAGAATTCTACAAGGATATCGAGGTCACTATCCTCTTTTTGTAGCTTTGGAAAATGGAGCATTTTATGATACTCTTTCCAGATCAATCCACAAAAATAAAGAAGAAAAGAAACAAAAACAGAAAAGCAGTTAGTTTAAGGGCGATAATAATTCAAAACCTTTTATTAAGCCATCAAACATGAACGGTATAAATATCTTTGACAAACTTCATAGTCGCCTTTGCAGTATTTCGATATCACATCAGCAGGCAATTTACCCTTTTTTGGAGCATCTTCGCATGTACAGGATTCGTTATCGGAATTAGGGTTCACTGTTATAAGATAAGAACAACACATTCAAAACACCTCTAATATATTACAATCTGAATGATCCGTACATACATAAAACAATATCTCTTTCAGAAAACACAAAATGCCATTGTTAACCTTTCGGAAAGGTTTTTCTTGAATGTCGATTTTTTTCCAGCGTTTTTGGTGCTGGTGGGGTCAGCCTGCTGTGTGAACACATAAACGCAAGCAAAAGCCATGTTGAAGATTTCTCTCTTTTTTAAAACACAGCGAACCTGTAAACATGTGCTCCGGATGAATGAACCCCGGAGAACGGATGGTATCTTCCTAGAATAGGAATATTTATTTTTATGGAATACCAATTATTGTATATGAATATTATAGAGAAAAAAAACTACAGAGGAGTCAACCTTTTAGGCGCTCATCTTGAAAAAAATAACCTTATATGGGCTAATTTTCAGGGAGCTAACCTCCAGGAAGCTTATCTCATAAAAGCTAACCTTACACAGGCTGATTTTCAAGGGAGTAACCTTTATAGAGCTGACCTTCGCGGAGCTGATCTTCGCGGGGCTAACTTTCAGGGAGCTAACCTTCAGGAAGCTAACCTTCAAGGAGCCGACCTTTCAAATTCTTACCTGTTAGAAGGTATAGGAGCTAATCTAGAAGGAGCTAACCTTGAAGGAGCAAATCTTCAAGGAGCTAACCTTATAAGGGCTAACCTTAAAGGAGCTAATCTTCAAGGAGCAAACCTTCAGTTATCCAAGCTTCATTTAGCTAATCTTCAAGGAGCTAATCTCCAGGGGGCTAACTTCCAAGGAGCTAATCTTTATGGAGCTGACCTCCGCGGAGCTGATCTTCGAGCAGCTGATTTTTATGTAGCTGACCTTCAAAGATCTAACCTTCAAGAAGCTAATCTTCAAGAAGCAAACCTTCAGGAAGCAAACCTTCAAGAAGCTAAGCTAAATAATGTGAAAAACTTATCATTTGACCAACTCTCAAAAGTAAAAACCTTTCACCATGCAAAATTAGATGAAGAAAATTTCATGCCGCTTAAAGAGGAATACGCCACCACTTGAAAAACAGGAAAAACGAAATTAAGAATGATAATGAAACTTCCAAGTGGTCATATTAATTTTTTTGTTTATTTCCTCCAGACTTAACTGTTTTAATGTTTTTTATTTCTGACTAGATTCTGTCAAAATACAGTAAATTGATAAAATTATTGATGGGCTTTTCTTGTAAAAAAAGACATTGTATGTATTTATATAGATCACCTTAATCCTTTCAACACGGAAACCCTGTCTTGAATTGATTTTTGATGTTCCTCTTCACTCCAGGAAGGATCCTTTAAAGAAACCCAAAGTTCGCAGGGGATTTGCGAACAATCGCCGCAATTTCTATAACCTTTTTCCTTAACGCATTTGTAAACAGGGCAAACATCAGCGCCAATATACTGAGTCCAGTAAACCTTGCCTTCAATTGCATCACAACCGTCACAGTCATTATTCAGATGAGTACATCCGTTACAATTTACTCCACATACGCAAATCATCTTATGCCTTCCGTAAATAATTTCAGTAATTATAAGCAAATTTTGTTATTTAAGGTAAGTAAAATTGTTTTAAGTTATTCAAATCACTAAGTAGATTTATTAGTCCTTTGAATCTCAATACTATTATTCATCTTTATTTCCAAAAGCCATCTCAAGTTTATTATTCTTTATCAAGCAAGTTGAAAGTTTTCCAGTATTTTTGGCGCTGATTGGAGCTCCTGCTGTGTGAGCACATAAACAGGTTTAAGGAACAATTCTATTATCGAAAGCTCACCTAATACTCCCAATCGGAGATCTGGAGAATAATATTTATTTTTGGAGTTTGATCTAAATTACTTTGAAACAATTAGTTTGAAATATTATCGAGTTAAAAATTAGTAATACTTTGGAGGAAGTTAACATGGATTTTAAAGACTGCATTAAGTTTGCAAATGAAACACCTGTTTGCTATCTAGCAACAGTAGAAGGAAATCAACCTCGAGTTCGGGCACTTGGATTCTGGTTTGCTGATGAAAGCGGATTCTACTTCCAAATTGGAGCTATGAAAGACATGTACATGCAACTTCAGGCAAACCCAAAAGTAGAGGCATGCTTCTGGCAACCCGGTGAAGCAACAGGAAAAATGATGAGAGTTGCAGGTGAAATAGAATTTGTAGATGATCCGGAACTTAAGAAGAAGGTCCTGGAGGATAGGCCATTTCTTAAAGAGTTTGGTTTAACATTTGATCATCCAGGGCTTATAATTTTCCGCATCGCTAAAGGTGAAGCATATTTTTGGACAATGGCAACTAATTTCGAGCCTAAAAAATTCATTAAATTCGGCGATTAAAATATTTCCTTCAAATAATTTTAATTAATAAGCTCCGTTCCAAAACCAATTATATTCTCACTTAGTATATTTCTAGGACTATTTTTCGGATCAAAAACTCGATTAACTATTCCAAATCTTATATGTAAATATGCAATTTTGAGTTTTGGGATTAGCTCTCTCAAAACTCTATTTTTTATATTTTCACAAACTTAACATCAGATCCAGATCTTGAATTTAAATAAGAGTTTTAACTATAAAAGTAATTCTGAAATTCCAAATGTGGAAATAAAAAATTTTTTAAGATAGGCTTCCCAAAAACCCGCTGGCAGATATTGAGAGTATAATAGAGTGTTTCACAACAACGAAGAAATGAAACAAAAACAGAAAAACAGTCAGATTAAGGGCTATAGGAACCTAAACCTTTTATTACTCCATCAAATATGGACAGTATATAAATTTTTAATAATTTTTGTAGTCGTCTTTGCAGTACTTTGGGATCACTTTAGCAGGTAGCTTATCTTTTTTGGGGAAACGTCGCATATATAGGATTCATTATCGGAATTTGAGCTCACTGTTATAATAAGATAAGAACACTACATTCAAAATATTTCTAATATATTACTATCTGAATGATCGTACATACATAGACAATATCTCTTCAGAGCACAAAATACCGTTTTTACATTGTGGATAGGCTCTTAATCGATGTAGCGCATGTACCTGCAATTATAAATATTATCTTGTATTTTATAAAACTCATTAGATGACTCAAACATACATCTAAAATGGAAAATAAAAATGGGGGATAGGGATAGATGAAAAATAAAGATAGTTTATACTTAGTGTTTTTCACTTCAGCAATGATGGTTTGTTTTTTGACCATTGGCCCATTGGCTGCACTGGCAGCTAGCGGACAAAATGCTTCGCATAATGACTCATTAACCAACAATGTATTTCCGTATCCACGTGGTATAGTCCCAGCATATGGGTATATGGGGTGTGAGGCAGGTAACACATGTATATCAGGTAACGCGACGCTTATTCATTTTGGATGGACTTATTCCATAACTCCTCAACAGTTTGTTGATAATGTTACGAAAGCCAAAAATCTGGGAATTTCAAAGTATTTAATGGTCCCTGGCGGTCCGGAAATGAGTAGTGAGAGTTTCTGGAAAGAAGTCAAGAAGCTGGAGGTTACTGATAATGATTTCTTTGGGGTCTATTTTCCTGACGAACCGACTGATCCTTCCAAAATTATTGCTATGCACACAGCTATGAAGAAATACTTCCCTAATGTTGTTGCTGGAGACTATTTAGGTGATATGGCAAACAGTGGTAGTACAGAATTTATTCCAGGTCTGGATATTGCCTTTTTTACTGGCTATACGATATTTCATCCTGAACGCCCACACTCCTGGACATATGGCAATCTTATTGCTAATGAACCTGCCTGGAAAAACGCAGGAAAAACAGTATATCTAACAACAGAAACATTTGGGGATGCCTGTAAAGTGACCACTTCCAATCCAGACTTGGATACTGCACAAAAAGTGGGTGATCGCCAGACAAGTCAGATAGTTATGGGGATTTTAGGAGGGGCCCAGGGTGTTTTTTCATATGCTAATAAATATGCAAAAGGCACTCCTTGCGATACTGGATGGGCTAGCTTCAGACCAAAATATGAACAGGTCTGGCCTTGGATCATGAACGGCAACCGGACACTTCTGACAACAAACGTAACTAGAGGCAGGACAAATATAACTTCAAATCCAGGTGGCACAATTTCTGCGGTTACTGCTTATATATTTACTGATGCAGATGGTAGAAAATTAATTGCGTCGTCAAGTATGCTTGATTTTACTGAAGCAGATTCTAAGGCAAATAATGCAACAATTATCGGTGCGCCAAATGGAAAGTATGATGTTTTATGGGAGAATAGAACCGTAATTGTAACTGACGGAACCATCAAAGATACCTGGCAACCATATGAGTATCATTTTTACCAGTTAAAGACAAATGATACTGGTGCCGAATAAGTTTTTACTGCTACCAAAGATCTGATTTGGTTCTTCCACCGAGGGTAAGCAGGTTACTAGCCTGTTAACCCTCAAGAACTTTCTTTAGGGAAAAACTCTCAAGAACCTTCTTTAGGGAAAAGAAGAGTTTTTGTTGACGTAACATTGACACTATAAATGCGGTCTAAGTTCAAACTTTGTTCTTTTGAAAGACCTGAAGCATTAAATTCAACTTGACCTTTGACATGGATTGTGGAATTGGGCCTTATGGTTTTGTTGCCAATTATTTTATGATCCTCGGCTAGTATTCTTGCTGAAAACTCTTTTGTGAAAAGCGGTTCAACAGAATCCAGGCAAATTTCTTCATTTCCACTGTTATATAAAGCAAAATCATAATTATAAATCTGTATGCTGGTATCATTTACGCGTTCAACAGAACCTGACGTTAGCGTGGCTTCTACTATTTTTAATCCATTTTCTGCCTGGGAAGAATAATAGTTTTCCTTAAATCCAATAAATAACACTATTAAAACTAAAAGAAATATTAAAATCCAGTGTGTTAAATTTTTATTCACAGTATCCTTCCTAAAACCAGACATCCAGTAATATTTCTGGCAGTAGCTACTATTTTACTTGTATTAATTCCAAGATTCTTACTCCAAATATACACCTAATTGGGATAATCTTTTCTTTCTCCATAAGGATTTTGTGATTATTTTTCATTGTCGAACCTCAATCCGTCATTCAAAAATGATTATATTTACGATGAAATAAGGGAATTTTTGCCGCAAAATTAAGAAAAACAGAATTTCCATGTCAATTATTGCTGAAGTGTGAGCTTATAAATCAGATTTGTTTGTTTTCCTGTATGGTGATGAAATGACAAAAGCACGAAACATTGCAATATATGGAAAAGGAGGTATCGGAAAGTCAACTACCTCATCAAATCTTTCAGCAGCTCTTTCTGACTTAGGTCTTACAGTAATGCAAATCGGCTGTGATCCAAAGAGTGACTCCACAAATAACTTGAGGGGAGGCAAATCGATTCCTTCGGTTCTTGATGCTATGAGAAGCAGGAAAAGAATCGATATCAGCGATATAGTATATGAGGGCTTTAATGGAATTCTCTGTGTGGAAGCAGGAGGTCCGGAGCCTGGGGTCGGATGCGCAGGCAGGGGAATTATTACTGCAATCGAACTCCTGAAGCAAAAAAACGTCTTTGAGGAATTTAAACCTGATGTTGTAATCTATGATGTGCTTGGAGACGTCGTTTGTGGAGGATTTTCAACCCCTATTCGTGAAGGTGTTGCAGAACAGGTCTACACTGTCGCATCCTCGGACTTCATGGCAATATATGCGGCAAATAATCTCTTCAAAGGAATAAGAAAATATGCAAACAATGGCGGTGCCCTTTTCAGTGGAATAATCGCGAATTCGATGAACAAGCCAATTCAAAAAGAGATAATAAACGACTTTGCGGCACAGACAAAAACTACAATTGCAGGGTATGTGCCCCGTTCACTTGATGTTACAAGGAGTGAGTTGAGGGGACAAACTGTAGTTGAACATGCACCCGATTCTGAACAGGCTGAGTTATATAGAGAACTTGCAAGAAGTATCCTAAACAATAATCTAAAATATGTCCCTGCACCTCTAGAGTCTGAAGAACTCAAAGTTTGGGCTGAAAGTTGGTCAGATATACTCCTTAAGGAGCGTGAACACGTAAATAAAGGAGAAATAAAAAGAAGTAGCATTGAAGAAAGTACGCTGATAAGCTCGGAAGCATGAGATTACTTTACATGTAAGAAGGCAGAAAACCCACAGCAGTAGGAGTCCGAATATTAAAACTTCTGCTGTAATTCTCCATACAGCAGGGGTTTTCGAGCTTACAGTTTTTGATCTGAAGGATATACTTTTTATATGTACTTTTCTATCCGATAAAGCACACTTTTTTGTGAATATTACTATTTATTAGATCAACAGACTTTTTTAATTTTATACTTAGAGATCTGCGAGCTTATTATTTATACTCAAATTATGCAGTATTAAACTTCGTTAAACCTCATTTTTCTAAATACGCAAAGATTTTGGAATCATGCTTTATTTTACTGCAAGCAGTTTTCCAGATGAGTTTTGCTACATATATTTGCAATATATGTCAAGATTTATTTTAAAAAGACTGCATTTCTTGTACAAACAATACAATTTATTGAAAGCTAAACATTTATAAACATTTAAGAATGTACTATCTACTACAGGTAAAATGAGGAGGTTATTAAATTGACCATAGAGTTGAACACAGAATTAAACACAGAACAGAACATCGGAAAACACGAACACAACCGAAAGACCGACGAAGAAGAAGTTGAAAAAATAAAGGCTGACCTCGAAATAGCCACTGAAAGAATCGTATATTTTGAGAATATAATAAAAGCTGCGGATGAATTAAGGAAATTAGCAGAAGTTAAGATTATTGAAACACAGTCTAAAAAACTAGATACAATCACCAATAAACTGGATTCACAAATTCAGAGTATTGGAGAACTAGTAAGGAAAGCAGAAATCAGAAGAGAAGAAGCAATAAACAAATTGCTTGATGCAGAGGTCAGATTAATAACGGTAGAAAATAGAATATTACATGCAAGGGTCACAAATTATTGAAGATAGGTTAAAAACATAAATAACTTAAAAATACAAATTGTGAGCTTTACATTTTATACATTAGGGATCTAATCTCAGATATTTAAAAGGAATACTTTTCAAATCAGATCCGATTAAAACATGTTTAAATAGGACTGAATTAGAGTTTCCAGAGAAGTCCTTTTAGATAAATTGGATCTGATTTTTTGGAATAAAACTGTGCAATAGAATAAAAATTTTGTGTAAGATCTACATAAAACTTTTTCTCCACACAAAGCATATTTTGCTGTTTACTTGTAACCTGTTTTTGTAGCCATTCTCAAGTTTGTAGTCTCTAAACTAAAAAATTTACAGGCTATTTTCGTGTAGCCATCAATCAATAATTTTTCAAAACTTGTATACGCAATAGGGTCCTTAAAAATTGATCCTTTTTTAAGGATTAATAAGCTTTATTTTTGAGATTAAGTATTGTTCTGTTGTTTTCCGAAGTAAAATACATCTGTAAACTAATTTTTGTTATATTTAAAGGAAATATCTACTCTTAATTTCCTATTTAGATATTTATTAGTCCGTTTTTAATGTATAATTATGTATAAAGAAAAAATGTGATCGAATGCCATAATTATAAATAAATATAATTTGTTAAAAAATAAAGCTAGTATTACATTCAATATTTCATTTTAAAGCTTAATTTGGGTTATTATTTTAAAATTTTGATTTTTATGGTGTATTTTTGTTTGGTGAACTCTAATTATATGTATCTAACCTGAAATAAGCATTTTGGAACCTTTATTTATACACTGATTTTGAAGGACCCTAATACGCAATGTTTTTATAACTTAAGAACTATGTGTAGTTCACAATTGTGAATATGTGATTGTTAATAATATCTAAAGCTACATATTCTTGGTAAGAATGACGGGATTAAACAGCAGAAATGTTGAGCAAAATAAGAATTATCGAATTATGGTTGACCAAGAAGGGACAGGCCATATAAGGATACTTAGACGTATCAATTTAAGGACACTGATGGAGATTTTCAAAGATCTTTACCTGGAACTTAAAACAAACTCTGAAAAAAAGCCGCATATGATCATTTATGTATCTCCTTCAATTTACGACGAGATGTCCGATAATATGAAGCATTTCCATGACTTTGCAGTCTCATGTATGGATGGGACATTTGAACTTGTTGTCATTAGCTAATTCTTCGTTTCAGGTTTTTTTCCTTACTTAAAAAGAAAGTCTTGGCATCGATATCAAGCTTTTCTACAATTGGGATACTGGAAGGTACAATTGTCTAATTATTGTAATTGTAAAAGTACTTTTTTGGACTTTTTAATATAAAAAATATCCTTTTTGTATGCATATATAAAATTTGAGCCAAAAGGTTTAAAAATAAAGAGCTATTCTATGGTTATGGTGATTCACTATGAGGGATCGTTTTTGTTGAAAATGAAACTTTGAATGACATAAGCTATGAAAAATTTGATGAAACTCTGAACGATATAAGCTACGAAAAACTTGAAAAACTGCCCCCGTCGGCAAAGCTGGTATTTAAAACCCTTGAGGCAAAAGGGCAGATGACACAGAAAGACATAATTCGTGAAACAATACTTCCTTCACGAACAGTAAGATATGCAATAAACAGACTAAAGGAAGAAAAGATTCTGATGGAACGCTTTTATTTCCTTGATTCACGCCAGAGCCTTTACGACATAAAAAGGCCTGTAAACCAGTCTCTTGCTTTCTAAGCAAAAATCTTCGGAGTAGAAAATGCTTTTCTGTGTAAAAAAGTATTTTTTTGTATAATCATGTTTGTAAAAATATGATTTTTGCACAATTTGATCAAGTACAATATGAATCAAGGTTTTTGAGGTTTTTACCTCAATATTTTTTGGATTTTTTGCGTACTCATTTTTTAATTTTCGTTTAGTCTTCCTGACTAAGTTAAGATCTATTCTATGCTTTGCAAATAACTCGTTATATAGAAAGACAGGCCATTTCATGGAAGGCTAAGGAGACAATTTCGGCTGGGAAGGAAAGCCCAGGATCTTTTATGAAACAGATGAGATTGGAAAAGAGTCGGTGAGTATTCTTGTGGAGAAAGCTCTTCTCGAGTTTTCGGAGCATATATGTAAGCTTGCCAGAAGTTACCATAAATTACCATAAGTCAAAACAAAGAACTACTCTGTTCCAAAATCTAGTGATTTTTTTAATTTCTTGATTGAAAATCTGAATTCGTAAAAAGAATTTAATCTCCAATTAAAATTAAGATTCAATATGTAAAGACTTCAATCCATAAGTATAATCGCAAGGATTGTGACCAATTACAAAATATATAGGGTCCTTCCAGATCAGTACTAAAACTAAGGGTATATAATGCTTATTTTGGATAATAGGTATGTATTTAGAGTTTCCCCAATTAAGGTACACTCTAAAAACCAATTTTTTAGATAAATAATCTATAATACTCTTTTAGATCAAGAAGAAAGCAAGATAAAT
>DASXVB010000009.1:0-14120 GCA_036504475.1 Methanosarcina sp. | reverse complement strand
ATTTCATAGAAAGCAGATTAGAAATTTAAACATAGGGAAAAGAGTAGAATATCTCAAAAAGTAGTTTCAAAAATAGAGGAAAAGAGGTTTTCTATTACTTTTCTCTAAGTCTAAAAATCATATTCTGTGCTTTTCACTCTATTACTAGGTCTTTGACTCTGATTCCGCTTTCTACAATTTTTCCTACAATTTTTCCACCGGTAATTTCTGCAGCTTTTGCAGCATCTTTTTCAGGCAGGATAACAAGAAAGCCCATACCCATATTGAAGGTTCTATACATTTCGAGATCCTCGACTCCGCCTTCCTTCTGGAGGAATTTGAATATTTCCTGAGGCTCGAGGGGATCATAAAAATCAAAGCCTAGTTTTGTCACTCTTCTGAGTTTCAAAAGTCCGCTGCCTGTGATGTGGGCAAGCCCATGGACTTCGCATGCTTTCAGGACATCAAGAATCTCAATATAAATCCTTGTTGGAGTCAGGAGTTCGTCTCCGATTGTTTTTGAACTGTCATAAGGGCAGGGGTCATGGTAAGAGTATCCGGATTCCTCAACAATTTTTCTTACAAGGGTGTAACCATTGCTGTGAATACCTGTACTTGGGATACCTACAATCACGTCACCTATTCTTACTTTTTCTCCCTCGACAATTTGATCTTTCCTGACAATTCCAAGGCACGTACCTGCAAGGTCAAAACCTTTAATTATTTCGGGCAGGGTTGCGGTTTCTCCACCAACAATGGACATCTTGGATATTTCCGCGCCTTTTACCAGCCCTTCTCCTATCTGGGCGGCAAAGCCTTCTTCATGCTTTTCTAGGGCAAGATAATCTACAAAGGCTACAGGTTCGGCTCCTATGGCCAGAAGGTCATTGACATTCATTGCGATACAGTCTATGCCTACTGTGTTCCATCTCTGCATTTCGTTCGCAATAAGAACTTTTGAGCCTACCCCATCCGTTGTCAGGGCAAGGGCATATTCTCCAAAGTCCAGAAGCCCTGCATAATGACCTATTCCTGTAAGGGGAGCTCCTATACCTTTTCGAACGTAACTGAGTTTTTCGATAAGGGTTTTTACGGTTTTTTCTTCCTTTTTGATATCTACGCCTGAATCCGCATAAGTTAAGTGCTTTTCGCTCATTTTTGCCCCTCCCTACCTTGCTTTATAACTGTTTTTCAATTCCATTTCCGTTATATAGTTTGAATTCATCATGCAGGGTTTTGACTGCGGCAAACGCATCATCTTCCCTTACTACGAAAGAAATATTGTACTGGGAAGAGCCCTGGCTGATCATGATAATATTAATCATTGCGTTTCCAAGCGCTCCAAAGACCCGTTTTGCCACGCCTGGAGTCCCTGCCATACCTGCACCCACGACTGCGACTACGCAAACATTTCTGTCCGAAGTTATCTCTCTTATGATTTCCCGGTTGAATTCTTCATGGAGAGCCTTTAAAGCGGGCTCTACATGGGCCTCACTGATCACGAAAGATATGTTAGACTCGGAAGAGCCCTGGCTGATCATAACAACATTAACGCCGGCTTTAGCAAGCGCTGTAAAGAGTCTTGCTACAATTCCGACCGTTCCCACCATCTCTGCGCCTTCAATATTGATGAGAGCCACGTTTTTAATCAGGCTTACAGCTTTTACAACATGCTTGCATTGAAACTTTTCAGAGACCACGAGTGTGCCAGGTAATTCAGGTTCAAAAGTATTTTTGACACGTACAGGAATGTGCTCGCGCATTGCCGGTTCAATCGTACGCGGGTGCAGCACGTTTGCTCCGAAATAAGAAAGTTCCATGGCTTCGGCATAAGAGATTTGCGGGATAGTTTTTGCCTCTGGAACTATTCTCGGGTCAGTTGTCATAATCCCATTTACCTCTTTCCAGAGCCAGATCTCATCGGCTTTCAGGGCTGCACCCAGAATAGAAGCTGAAAAGTCAGATCCACTTCTTCCGAGAGTGGTAATGATTCCATCCTCATTTTCTCCTATAAATCCCGTAACCACTATAATTTGGGATCCAAGTCTGCACCCAAGCCTTTTTTTCACAAGTCCATATGTTTTTTCCAGTGGCTTGGCATTTCCGTAATCCGATGATGTTATAATCCCTGCTTCTCCACCTGTGAATTCGGTTGATGAGATTCCAAGGGAACGGATAGCTCCTGACACAATCGGAGCAGCCAGGCGTTCTCCATAAGAGCAAATGTAGTCAAGTGACCTTGGAGTAAGCTCACCAAGATAGCAGATCCCGACAAGGGCTTTTTCGAGTTCATCAATGCGGAAGTCAAGAGTCTGGAGAACTTCTTTTGCGACTGCAGGATCATCAATGGCATCATTTACGGCTTCGTGGTGTTTATTTGTAATTTCTGTTTTAAACTCCTTCACAAGGGCGACTTTGCCTTTTGTTGAGGCAAAGCGTGCATTTTCCAGAAGCCCATCGGTTACTCCACTGAGCGCCGAAGTTACTACCACGACCTGGTTGCCTTCTTGATGATACCTCTTCAGAAGCTGGGCAACATGACGGATTTTTTTTCCGTCCCCAACGGAAGTTCCTCCAAATTTCATTACAATTTTCATGATCGGATCACGTTTTGGCGTTAACTGATTATTCTCTCACCATTTTCTTAAAGTTGTTTATATGCTTTTAATTGACCTCTAAATATTCTGGATGACAATGAATAATAATCCAGGAACTCTGCAGAGTTGCAGAATATCTCTCAGCAAAATAATTCTTTGAAGAGAAAGCTATGTGTAGGCTCTTTTTCTACTTAGATATGTTTTATGCTGGGAGCTTGTTCTGTATAGGATATGGATACTATATTATAATGTTTGTGTAAAATGAGTTTAGAATTTAAAATATCTAAACCGCAGAAATACCTGCTGGTAAATGCCAAATAAATGCCGGTAATCAATGTCTGGTAGAAAATAATATATTTAATTCCTGAGATGAAAGAGTAAAATGTTTGGAGACAGGTGAAGCAATGAAATACGCTGTACTTATAGGAGATGGAATGGCTGATTACCCTATAGAAAAACTGGGTGGAAAGACCATTCTCCAGGCAGCCCAAACCCCTGCTATGGATTATATCACAGCCCACGGAAAAACCGGGCTTGCAAAAACTATACCTGATGGATTTTCTCCTGGAAGCGATGTCGCAAATATGTCCATTATTGGGTATGATCCTGCAGTCTATTATTCTGGCCGGGCTCCTCTGGAAGCTGCCAGCATGGGGGTAGCTCTTTCATCCGATGATGTGGCTTTCAGATGCAATCTTATAACTATTGAGCAAGGGAGAATAAAAGATTACAGCGCAGGGCATATTAGCAGTGAAGAAGCCAAGATTCTCATCGAAACCCTTGATGAGGAACTCAGTAACGAAGAACTGAGCTTTTATCCGGGAATCAGCTACAGACACCTGATGGTTGCCAGAAAGAATTTGGGATCTGAAACGGTGTGTACTCCTCCTCATGATATTACGGGAAAGAGAATTGAGGAATATCTACCCAGCGGAAAATCTGGAGATTTCTTTTCCAACTTGATCAAAGCATCTATGGTTGTTTTAGAGCTCCATCCTGTTAATCTGAAAAGGATTGAAGAGGATAAAAATCCCGCAAATTCAATCTGGGTCTGGGGCCAGGGATATGCTCCAAAGTTTACGCCGTTTCAAGAATTATATGGGAAAACCGGGGCAATTATTTCGGCTGTTGATCTTTTGAAAGGTATTGGAGTTTATGCAGGCCTGGATGTAATTGAAGTTCCGGGAGCAACCGGTTATCTGGATACCAATTATGAAGGAAAAGCTAATGCTGCCATCGAGGTTCTGAAAACTAAGGATCTTGTTATTGTTCATGTGGAAGCTCCAGATGAAGCCGGGCACGAAGGGAGTATTGATAAAAAATTAAAGGCTGTTGAAGATTTCGATAGTCGAATAGTAGCCCCCATTCTTAAACATGCTGAAGCTTCAGATGAGTCCTTTACAATTCTTGTACTGCCTGATCATCCAACTCCTATCTCCTTAAAAACCCACACTCCAGACCCGATTCCCTTTGCAGTCTACAGGACTGACAAAACGGATTCTGATGGAGTAGAGACTTTTGACGAGGAGTCAGCTAAAAAAGGTTCTCTGGGCCTCGTAAAAGCTTCGGATCTTATTGGAATGCTTGTAAAAGCTAAATAATTGCGATTTTTTGCTCTCCATTTGATGCTTTGTTTTTCAGGCATCTTTAATTTTCTGAAAACCTCTCTGCATCGGGTTTTCGGAGCTTTTCTCTTTTACTATTGAGTTTTTTCTTCATATTACATTTTTGTGAAATTGCCCAGGAAAATGTATATATCTTTTCTCAATATATTTAGAATAACACATAATAGCTGTGTTATGTTTTTTAATTTAGGGGGAATTTGATATGAGATGGCCTATGAGAAGATCATTTTCAGGACCTGCACGCTGGGATCCTTTTGAAGAGATCAAAAGGACGCAGGAACGCTTAAACCAGCTGTTTGAAGATTTTATGCCAATGGAAGAGTGGGGAGGCGGAAAGGTCTACACTCCTGCCATTGATATTAAGGAAGAAGAAGATAAGCTTGTAGTCACTACCGACTTGCCTGGTATTAATAAAGAGGATGTTCAAATTAACCTTAAAGAAGATATGCTTGAGATCAGTGCAAAGACCGGGAAGGAAAAAGAGACTGAAGAAGAAGGATACCTGCGTCGGGAGAGAGCATATACTCAATTTTATAGGTCAGTCCGCTTGCCTGCAAGTGTTAAAGAAGAGGGGAGCACTGCAAAAATGGAAAACGGTGTTCTGACAATAACGCTTCCAAAAATGCAGCTTGAAGAGCCAACAAAGAAAATAGCTATTGAGTAAGCGTTTCGGAGTGGAAAACTAACCTTGAATGTAATCTCAGACTGCGAACGAAAACCGCAGCCTGTATTTTTTGAATTTTCTTCCTTTTGATTTTCCTATTTAGTGCAAAGAAATTTTTACTACATAGAGATTTTCAATCTTATTCTCAATTTTCATACTCTCATTCTGTTATTTTTTCTGGATGTATCCTTATTATAATACTCGGAATCAGAGCAAGGCTCTACATGAATTGAAAAATGGCCATTGTTACCGCAGACTTTTTTTAATCTGTTTTCGATCTGCGTTGAGATTTCATGCGCATCCACAATGTTCAAGTCACGGTCAACCTCAATATGGACATCTGCAGCCATGGCATTTCCTATTTTTCTAGTTTTTAGTTCGTGAAAACCTAAAACACCTTCAGTAGAACTCAGAATCTCTTCAATACTTTTGTAAGTCTCCAAATCAAGTGAAGCTTCCAGCAGTTCATTCAGGTTTTTATAAGAGATATCAAATGCCACTTTAAAGATAAGGAAACTTATTACAATCGCAGTTAATGGGTCAAGTACTACCCATTTACCTCCAAGAAAGATCGCGCCTCCTATCCCTAGCATGGTTCCTAGAGAAGAGAGGGCATCTGAACGGTGATCCCAGGCATTTGCAATTACTGCATCACTATTAATTTCTCGGCCACAAACTATGGTATAACGGTACAGCCACTCTTTTGACACAATTGAAATGAGTGCTACAACAAGAGTAATTTTGTTTGGTTCTGGAAGTCCTTCCCCATTATAATAACTAATAATTTTCTGAAGGCCGCCCCAGAAAATTCCAAAAGCAGCTGCAATAAGTACAAGCCCTGTAAACGCTGCAGCTAAGGTTTCGATTTTTCCGTGTCCGTAATTATGTGTGCTGTCTTTTGGTTTTTTTGCAACTCTTAAACCCACAATCACCGCGATATCAGTTATTAAATCGGACAGTGAATGAGCTGCATCAGCAACCATTGCCGTACTAGTTCCCAGAATCCCAGCCGCAAACTTAACACTCGTCAGTAAAAAATTTAAAAGCATCGAGACTTTTGTTACATGAGCCGCCCGAGAGTATCGGGTATCATCATTTTCCTCATAACTAAAAAGAGTCTCTTTGTTTGTATCTCCAGTACCTTCCATAATTTCTCATATCAGCTTAATTATTTGAATGGATTTGAGATTTTATATTTTGATATATATTATTATACAATTAGACCAGAGCATAGAAATTCGCGGTCAATAGATATAAGATTATCTTTCGTTGGTTGAGGAGTTTATATGGCATTGTACTGCTTTTTGAGGATTAATTTGACTCTAATATCAAGAATTAATTTAAAAATAGTGATATTTTTTCTCTTACTGATATGTCCTAAGGATTCCCATAAACATTAGCATCTTTCACACAAGAACATATGGAAATCTTGTCTTTTAATTCCTCTATTAATCTATTTGTCGATCTGGTAATCTATTTTTATGTTACTCTTTATACCTTTCTCGATATTGAAAAAAATATCTTCAGCAGACATTTAGCAGTAGTGTGGAAAAATATATTTTATTTCCTTGGGTTTTTTCTCTTCCTCTTCTTTGATCTCATCAGGAAACTCTTTATTTTTCAGGGCTTCAGCTTGTGCAATTTCAGGATGCTGCTTTAGAAATTCCATTGAATATTCAGTAGTTTCCTTTGCTGACAATTGAAAAATCTCGTCAATCTCTTCTTTGTTAAATTGCCCATGGTAAAGAAGAAGCTGAGTTACTTTTTGCCTGGTGGCTTGAGGCTCGTTCTCAAAGTCCAGGGAGTAATATAGCTTGCTTATGATAACTCTTAGACTCCAGGTTCGGCTTCGTTTGTTGTCCTTTAACTTGAAAGGGTTTTTATCCTTTATTTTTTTTATAATTTCGTTCAGATCATACTGGCTCATATTTAACACCCCTCTTGAATTTGGTTTGCAGGCAGATAAAAGCTCTTAAATCTGCTCGGAGAGTTGAATACTCTAAATAAATTGAATAATTCTGAACTAAAGTAAGTTAATAAAATGAACTGAGGAATAAGTAAATTTAAAAATAGCAAGTTGAGAAATAATGTAAACTGAAAGTAAATAATATGAACACGAAGTAAACTGAAAATGAAGTAAACTAAAAAAATAAGATAATCTCGAAAAATAGATTAAAAGCGCGGCATCAGGAAATTATTCTCATCATCTTTTGCTCAGTTGGGGTAACTCTCATCATCGCCGCAAGATCCAGTATATCGGTGGTCTTATTTATGGTTACTGCCTTTACTGCTGCAAATTATTGATTTAATTGATTATTCCTATATCTAATGGAAAATTCATTGCTTATTATGGATTTTAAAGATCTTTGAGGAAAACACTTGAAATTCGAAGCCATAGCTGTTGAGAATATTCCCCTTATACATGCTGGGGATGACCTGCCCTCGATTATCTGTGAGAATATCGAACTTCAGGACAGGGATATTGTTATCGTTGCCTCGACTGTTGTTGCTAAGGCTGAAGGGGAGATCTTCAGGCTCGAGGATATCACTCCAGGGAAGATGGCACTTGAGATTGCAGTCCGGAACGGGAAAGATGCAAGATTTATCCAGGCTGTGCTTTCCCGGAGCAAGGAAGTTCTTGTAGAAAAACCTTTTATGCTCGTAACAACACTCGCAGGACACACCTGTGTAAACGCGGGGATTGATGAGTCAAATATTGAAGACGGATTTTTGCTCTATCCGCCTAGAAACCCGGATTCCAGTGCCTCAAGACTCGGGCAGGAACTCGAAAGCCTTAGCGGGAAAAAGTTAAGTGTTATTGTTACAGATACGAACGGGAGAGCTTTCAAAATAGGACAGACCGGCGCTGCTATAGGAATTTACAAAATAAAGCCTATAAAGCGCTGGATAGGGGAAAAAGACCTCTTCGGAAAAGTCCTTGAGATTACAGAGGAAGCAGTTGCAGATGAACTTGCAGGTGCCGCAAACCTTCTGATGGGTGAAGGTGCGGGTGGAATTCCTGTAGTTGTAATTCGTGGATTCGATCATTATTGTGAAGAAGGAACTTTCATAAAGGAAATGTACCGCCCTGAAAAACAGGATATTATTAAAAAGGGGCTTCGCTGTCTGCAAAAAAAGAATTGAACTAAAAATACATGGCTTTAAAGCTCAGACATCAATTTAAAAATTTCAGAACTTCTATTTTAGAAAACCTTACGAGTATCGGGATGGTTTCGATTCCTTCCTGAAACAATTTACCGCAACTTAAAACGAAACTCGATATTATTAAGACCGGATCATTGTTAAAATCATTTTGAACCTTTCGAGGGCATGGAGTGAATGGGGCTCACTAGCAGGCATTATAATCATGTCCCCTTTCTCCAGAACGTTTTTGTTCCCGGAAATAGCAATTTCTGCTTTCCCATCTATCACCTGAACCATGGCATCGAAGGGGGCAGTATGCTCGCTCAACCCTTCTCCCTTATCAAAAGCGAATATTGTCACGGTTCCGGTAGCCTTACGAATAATTTCCTTGCTTACAACGGCTCCTTCCTGATATTCAATCAAATCTTCTACCTTTAACGTTCTGGCTTTTAATTCTTCAGACATTGCTTCACCTCTTATCTTTATAACTCCGCAATTTGTGGCATCTTTTTGCAAGAACTCATTATTAATTAGATTACTCAATTCTGCTCCGAATGTAATTTACTTACCCTTACGGAAGTGCCCTTCTGAACGGTTTTTCTTTGCAAATCATTGAAGGATACTGCTAAATCCAGTAAGTTCAGTTCCCGCCTGAAGTTCCATATTTTAGTTCAAAAGGTATATGTTCTACTTCCACACCCGCATCCTTGAAAATATTCAGTGAATCGGTGTCAGGATAGAGAGTTGCATATACAACTCTTTTGATGTTTGAGTTGATAATCATTTTCGTGCAAAGAATACAGGGCTGGTGTGTGCAGTAGAGGGTTGCTCCTGCTATGCTTACCCCATGAATTGCGGCCTGAATAATTGCATTTTGTTCCGCATGTACTGCCCTGCATTTTTCGTGTCTTGTGCCTGATGGGATTTTTTCCATCTCCCGAATACATCCGATTTCAAGACAGTGTTCCATGCCACTGGGTGCCCCATTATATCCGGTTGAAAGAATTCGTTTATCTCGAACGATCACAGCTCCAACATTCCTACGGAGACATGTAGCCCGTTTGCCTACAACAAAGGCGATTTCAAGAAAGTATTCATCAAGGGAAGGTCTTTGGGTCATTGTTTCTAATGAACAGTAAGTGGTATATTAGAGTTGTGACATTAGAACTTGTACCATTTTTAAGAGTTAATTATAAGTGGAATGGATAACGGTATATAGAGAAAAGTTACTTTTTGGGGAAGAATTAATATAATCTGTGAGAATACAGAGTTAAAACAAATCAACTTATTTATAATATTAACTTATTTATATAATTAGTGCATCCAGAACATTACCCCCTTAGCTGAATCCGAAAATCCAGAGCAAGCTCTAGATTCTCAGACAAATCTGATTGTAAATCTCGTGTTCTGGATTATACATCTGGATTCTGTCTGGATGTAAACAGCTGTTCGGATAAGTTTAATAAAATAATAGATGCATGCATCCGGAGTATTAAATTATGGCAACAGGTTTGACCGAATTTTTAGATAATTTCGTGAAAAATCACGATGATCGCCAGTTGCTGGCATTCCCCCTTGCATTACTCGCAGTTTCTTTAGCAATACTGCTAGTTTCCTTTGTAAGTAGCGGGTCGCCGGTAATCCTGGGAATGGAATTCCAGGGCGGTACCCAGATTTCGGTAGAGACAACTGATTCTCCTGCTGTGCTTAAAGAAACTTTTTCTTCCTACCCCATAATCGATGCCCGACAGACCGGAGGCAGGGTTATCATGGATTTTGGGGTCATGGAAGATAAGCAACTGACCCAGCTCGAGAAGGATATCGCGAGCCACAAATATACTAATGTGCAGATCCAACAGGTAGGTGCCACCTACGGAGCAGATCTGCAGAAGCAGGCTATTCAAGCCGTTATAATCTCTTTTATAGGGATGTCTATAATAGTATTTCTGCTTTTTAGGAGTGCTGTACCTTCCTTTGCAGTAATACTATCTGCCTTTTCGGACATCATGATTGCTGCTGCTTTCATGCGAGTTGCAGGTATCGAGCTTTCCTTAGGCACACTTGCCGCCCTGCTTATGCTCATTGGTTATTCTGTAGACAGTGACATCCTACTTACTAATAGAGTACTTAAACGTCGGGGCACAGTAAAAGAAAAAGTTTCTAGAGCCATAGAGACAGGAGTTACAATGACCAGTACAGCCCTTGTAGCACTTTTGGTCATGCACATAGTCTCGACTTACCTTTATCTGATCATTCCTTCATTCGCAGAGATTTCTTTGCTTTCGCAGATTTCGAGCGTGTTGATTGCAGGACTTATTGCAGATATTATGAATACCTGGCTTTTGAATACGGGAATTTTGCGCTGGTATGCGATGAAGCCCGAATTCAGGGGGAGGTATGACAGATGAGTGACATAAAAAACCTTTTTAAAAATCCAAGAATTATTATTTTCACCCTAGCAGTTCTTATCGCTATCGTGGCTATTCACCCTGGCTATACTCCTGGAGAAGGAACAACTTCTCACCTGAATTTTGGACTTGACCTAGAAGGTGGATCTTGGCTTCAGATTAAGTTGCAGGGAGCACTTGCACAAATAGATGCAGATCCCGGAAAGCTAGTCAGTGGAATAGTTGAACCTATAATTGGTGCCCCTATTGAGATTACAAATAATGATCTCCAGGCTGGTGGTACTGAGAATAAGTCTGTTACTTTTACCACATCTGCTTCTGTTAGCTCATCTCAGCTTGATTATCTGGGTACAATAAGCGTGAACAAACTAGGCGTAAACAAAACTCAGGTAACTATCTCCTCTATCACTAAGGAATCCCTAATTGAGTCTTACCTCTCAAAAGCTCTTAATGCAGAGGTAGTTCAAGTAAGTACCAGTAGTAGTAATGGAGCAGTCTATGAAATCAGGACGGCAGTCTCTGAACAACAGCTTGAGACTCTTTTGGGAAAAATTGGAGCTTCTATCCATAAAAACGATGATGGAACTTCAACTTATAAGGAAGGAGTCAGCACTGAGACAAGGGATCTCACAAAGAAAATCCTTAGTGACAAGCTCAACTCCTTTGGCCTGAAAGATATTCCTGTCAGGACTGTAGGGGAAGACTATATTATGATTGACTTTGCAGGCATTGACTTGGCAACTGCTAAGGAAATTGCTGAAAAGCCAGGAAAGTTTGAGATTAGGATCCAGACAACTGGAAACGAAACTGAACATGTGCTTTACGGTGAGTCTATCGCTAGTGTTGGAGTTCCAACCTTCCATGATCAGCAGTGGCATACTTCTTTCACCTTGAATGATGACGGAGCTAGGGCACTCCAGAAAATTGCACTCCAAACCGGGGCAATTGATAATCCAGATGAACATTACCTGAATATGTATCTTGATGGAGTCAAGATCTATGGAGCTCCTTTGAGTCAGTCTGCAGCCGAAAAACTGCGAGAAAGTCCAATATATTCCTGGGAAGCTTCCACAGGTAGTGATGATGCTGCCAAAACTGAAGCAACGGCTCTTCAGGTCCACCTCAGGGCAGGGGCTCTTCCTGTCAATGTACAGCTTGTAGGCTCAGGACACGTGGACGCAGGTCTCGGATCGAAGTTTAAAACTGAAGCTGTAATAACAGGTCTGATCGCACTGTTTGCGGTAGCTGCGGTAGTTTATTTCAGGTACAAAAGGCCTGAGATTCTGATACCCATGGTTGGGACTTCTATCAGTGAGGTCATTATGATTCTTGGAGTTGCGGCAATTATTAACTGGCAGCTTGACCTGCCGTCAATTGCAGCTATTATTGCTTCCATAGGTACCGGAATTGACCACCTAATTATCATCACAGACGAAGTGCTTTATGAAGGCAAACTCCCTTCAACAAAAAAGGTCTTCTCCTCTAGGGTAGGTAAAGCTTTCATAATCATTTTAGGGGCGGCTGCCACAAATATTATTGCACTGTCTCCTCTGGTCGTTATGGGCTTTGGAACTCTGAAGGGTTTTGCCATTACCACTATTATTGGTACAATCATTGGTGTGGCTGTTGCAAGACCTGTCTATGGTGTGGTGATCAAGGCGCTGCTTGAATCAAAAGGAGAAATAGAGTCGAGAAATAAAGATTCAGTTGATTCGAGAAAAAGAAGAGGCTCAGTTGATTAAATATTGAAGGAAAGTAAAAAATAAAGTTTTCCTTAATTGGAGTATTCAAACACGAAAAATCAAGGTGAAATAGATGCAGGATCTCTGGACTTTGAAATATAGGGCAGGTACCTTAAAGGAAATGCTTGGAAATGAGCATGCTGTAGCCACGCTTTCCGAACTTGCTCAATCCAGAACCTTGCCTCACCTTATTTTATACGGTCCTGAAAATTCCGGAAAAACAACAGCTTCTCTTGCTCTCGCTAAGCAGCTCTATGGAAGTACTTGGAAGAACAACTTTGTGTACTTCAATGCCTCGGATTTTTTTGACCAGGGGAAGCGTTATCTTGTTCGAGATAAGCGTTTTGTGCGTTTCCTGGGTACCGATGATCCTAAAAAAATTTATAAAAGTGTAATTGATATTTTTAAGTCAATCATCAATGAGTATGCAGGAATGGCTTCAATTGATGCCGATTACAAGTTAATCTACATTGATAATGCCGAGTCACTTAATTCAGATGCACAGCACGCACTCAGGCGAATTATGGAAAAATACAGTGAAACGTGCAGGTTTATCCTTTCAACTACTAAACCTTCTAAACTTATTGCTCCACTCCGCTCAAGGGGCCTTCAAGTTTTCTTCACATACGTTTCTGATTCTGTTCTGAAATCTCATCTTGAGAAAATTAGCTGTGCTGAAAATTTGAAATTATCGGAGGGCGCACTCGACGCAATCCTTTATTCTGCCAAAGGAAATGTTGCGAGAGCTGTCCAGACGCTACAACTTGTTTCTTTGCTTGCACATGGTGCAGCCATTACTGAAGAAATGGTATACCAGGCTACTATGAAAAGCAGGGATGAAACTGTAGACGAATTGCTTTATGTGGCTCTTGCGGGAGATTTTTCCAGAGGACGGCAACTTATCGATGAGATGATAGTTGAGAAAGGACTTCTAGGGGTTGAGATTCTTGAAGGGCTTTCCGAAGCTCTGGCAGACTCAGGAGAAACTGATTCGGATATTGCTCGCCTTGTTGTGAAGATTTCCGAAACTGACGCTCGCCTTAAAGATGCTGCCAATGACAGAATCCAGCTCGAAAAACTGATCTCTACTTTCTCTTAATTTTTTTTCGACCTTGGGCACCTATATTTCTCTTGAATCTTTAAGCTTTTATTCTCTTATATACGCTTCTATTTGTAGCTAGCTAAATGTACAAAAATATATATAGTATAACTAGTTATTCAAAATTATTACAGTAAAATATATATACTTGTAGCTTTTATCTTTTATTGTAGATAGGCCAGAAGCTCAGGTTTCTCAGGAGTTAAGGGGCTCTAGCATACTTTCTAATTAAGATATGAACCTGGATATCAGGATACATCCTTCTGGATGCACCTGCACTTTTTAAGACGGTTCAGAGCCTGGACTTCCTTGAGTAGAAGTAGGATTCGGGCCTTTTTAACAAATCCACAAATATATCCCTCCATTGCTCCCTGAATAAAACTCCCTCTTTTCAGGGAGACCATGCTCATAAGGCAGAATATAGTTAAAACGTTTGAAAAAGGTACAAGGTAATATTCTGCCTCATTTTTAAAAATTATTTGCCTAAAGTTCTCCTTCAGGCATTAAATTAAGCTTTTTTCAATTTTTTAGTACTTATAGTGCTTTATTGAATGATGAAGAGTCATAACAAAGAAAGCAACCATAAACAGCAAGAAATTGAATAAACCACCAGGATTCTAGACAAGCCTATTCTAGCCTTCTTTCTTCCCAGAAAACAGTAATTACTCCATGCACATTTCCATCCAAATCAAAAATTATGTTTATAACAGTTTACCTGAACTTTAAAAAAAATTAGCCAGCGAGACACTCGCTAGCTTTGTATTTTGATATTAGGCTTCAGGTTCAACTTTCAACTCAGAACTCAAGTCCTAGTTCTTCTAGCTTCTTTCTTGCTCCGTCGTATACCTGCATATATTCGTCA
>DASXVB010000008.1:0-2602 GCA_036504475.1 Methanosarcina sp. | reverse complement strand
TGAATACAGCAGTAATATAAAAGGGTTCATAATACGCAGGTTAGGACGAATTGTATCAATTTCAAATGATGATATGAATTCTCTTATCAAAATGACAGACGATGACATGGGATCTTATATTACGAAAAGATTCCAAGGAGATGAAAGAAAACAGGAAATTTTAAAAGAGTTCATAAGAATAGTAATTGATGGAAAGGAGAAACCATGAATTGTATTGATATTGTTAACTCGAAGAACCTGAACTACTAGATACTAAAAATATCCATAAGTGGCCCTAAAACCTGAGTTCGGCAGGTATAACGAGAGAGACTTCCAAAACATACGATAAATCATTAATTTTATATATCAGAAAGCAGACTGTGATCTGGCATCTGAGAAGGTTATTAAAGACCTTAATAACTCTTTTTTATAACCCCCCCATACCCCCTACTCCCCATTTCTCAGATGCCTAATGTTCATGTCCACAGACCTTTCGCAGTAAATTTGATTTAAATCTTCTGACATAGTCCAGTGGAAATATGGAATTCATCGGGAGTTTAATTGAGTGTTACTGCAGGAGGTATGTGGACATGAACATTAGGAAATACATTTAATTGCTTCATCTGCACTGAGATTATTCTCCATTGCAATTATAGCGACTTCCAGAGCTTCATGCCATTGATCATCGGTTAAGTTCCATTTTTTCATATCAGTTTCGTCTGCTTTTCCCTCAAAAGCTGCTTTAAGCTCTTTTAAGCTTTTCTGATCGCAACAAGCTTCTGCAAAGTCTTTTACTTTTTCCACGTTTTCACTTTCGTCTAGCTCCACGAAATCTTTTACAATGTAATCACAGGTAGCAGAGGAACAGGTCCAGCCAGAGCCTATAAAAGCCTGTTTACCGTCGATTGATTGGTGTATGTAATTCCTAATTAGGTATTCCCCACATTTCGGACATAATGGTTTAGGAGTTGCCACCTGCTGCCCTTGTCTTCTCTTCTTTTTGGTCATTTTAATCCCCTTAATTGATGTTTTTCTCACAGCCTGTGCAATTTACATCCACCGTAGTTTTTGGGTTCTTAATACACACCCCTCCGTTTTTACACGCGACTGTGATCTTTATTCCATTATTTATGAGATTGCATTTATTTCTCTTCTTTTTTATCATGGTCTCTGTCATAGTAAAGAGCGTCACATATATACTTTCGGAAAAAAGAGAATTTATAAGTGTGAGAGGGATTCGTTATATTCTTTCTCCAAGTCTTCAGCTGTCCTTACCGGCATATTGTGCCCCATGCTTTCTCTGGCCTGCCATGCCTGTCCTCTGAATCTACACCTCTACTTAATATCACAACTCACCTGGCTAAGCCTGTGATCCTAGTAGATTCAATATAATTCCTCCGTAAAGCAGGTTGTGTCTGCTCACATGCGTATATGCATTGTGGGTCAGGTTTATGGATTGATCAGGTGTTTTATCTATTTCTCAAACAAGCTTTGCATTTTATCAAGTGAATCTAAGATAAAACCAACAAATGCAGCACCTATAAAAAAACAAGCACCAAGAATCGGCACAAATAATTGAATGTTGATTCTAAGCACACTTAAA
Source organism: Methanosarcina sp. (assembly GCA_036504475.1). Taxonomy (GTDB): domain Archaea; phylum Halobacteriota; class Methanosarcinia; order Methanosarcinales; family Methanosarcinaceae; genus Methanosarcina. The sequence continues at coordinate 1,020 of DASXVB010000008.1, read as the reverse complement.
AGAATAACTTCTTTCTATAACTAAAATTGGGTTAAAATAACATTTAAAGGGAATAATAATAACCCCAAAGTACATAAAAATTATTTTTGCAACGGAACACTTATTGGTATATCCCGCCAAATAAAAGATACTTAATTGCGATCCACGATGAGTTATTTAAGGGAGAGTCAGAACTTAAATTGACATTAAATGAGGTTGTAGCCTTATTATTAAATGAGCTCATCCCAAAACCCGTTTTTGTTCTCAATTATCAGGATTACTTCCACGATTAGAAGCTCTGTTAGTCACATAAAATACGAAATATAGAGAAACAAATTTTGAGTTTTGGGATAGGCTTAATCATAATTTAATCGAATTAGATTAACTACCGGGAAAAAATGAATGCAAATAAATTCACAACTAATGAAGGAAGTGTCTGAAATGGTTGAACAAAGAAAAATATTCGTATGTCCATTTTGCAATTCGCAGAATATTACTAAAAACACGAAAAAGCGTAATTATCGGTGCGAAAACTGCCAAAGATCATTTCCTACGAATCAGATAGCTGTGAAAAAGATGAAAAATGCAGAAAAAGCATAATTTTCTGTTAACGCTTTTAAATATTTATATATGTGGTCCCACTGCAAAAATCTGACTATTTTACAAAACCGGTGAAAACCTTCACAATTAGGAAAGTTAATCATTTTCCTCACCCAGAAAAATAGTACATAAAGGCACCAATTATAGCTTCAAAGTGCCATGTTTTTAGTATTTTGCAGCGTATAATTAGTGTTCATGTCCACATACCTCCTGCAGTAACACTCAATGAAACTCCCGAGAAATTCCATATTTTCACTGGACTGTGTCAGAAGATTTAAATCAAATTTACTGTGGAAGGTATCTGGACATGAACATTAGTCATAGTTTTAATTATAAATGCTGTTGCTATTTTTTGTTTAGGTGCGTATTGTATATTGACGAAAATCGTTTTTAGAATAAAACCCAGTGAAAAAAAGAATTAATCTATCAGGCTGTCTCACT
>DASXVB010000007.1:0-18759 GCA_036504475.1 Methanosarcina sp. | reverse complement strand
ATTTATCTTGCTTTCTTCTTGATCTAAAAGAGTATTATAGATTATTTATCTAAAAAATTGGTTTTTAGAGTGTACCTTAATTGGGGAAACTCTAAATACATACCTATTATCCAAAATAAGCATTATATACCCTTAGTTTTATTACTGATTTGGAAGGACCCTAAATTAATAAGTACAAAACCTTAAAAATTGTATTCAATAGCTCTAATTTCAATAGCTTTTGTTTTATTTTTAGTTCTTGTCTTATGTCCTATGTTAGGTTCTGGTATGCAAATTCTCCTCTTAGCATCACTGAAACCTTTGGAAGCTTTCGGTTATTGTTAAAATGGATGTTTTGTTTTATTGCTTCCGGCACACACGGTAAATCGCCTATATATAGCGGATCAGGTAATCCTGCCTGTAAAAGTGAACCTTTTGTTTTAGGTTTTTCAATACTTCTGGCAGCATGAAAATCAGGAACAATTACTTTTTCTTATAAGTTCATTTGCTCTCTTTTCTGCTTCTTCTTTTGTCTGGAATATTTCATTGGTGCAGTCACATTTTCGCATATCATGGTCGCAGTGATAAATAATATACAGAGTGTCGGAAAGGCTGTCAGTGGGGACATAACTTAACTCGGTTATCTCCCTGCCTATACGGGTATAATTTTGCCCGTCAATCTCGATTTCTCCTGCGTCTTTCATCGGGTCATATTCAAAATAAATCTCGCTGTCCAGTGCTGCCTGCCACTCCTCTACAAAATATTCAGGCTGGCCCTCAATGTAATCTTTATCGTAATCTACAGTGCCGGAACTTTTTACATACTCAAACATGCTTTCATATACGTCTACTGATCTTACTTTTCCATAATATAAGATGTTTATATTTTTCATTTTCTTTTCATCTCCCTGAAGAATTCGTGTATTCTCTATAAATGTTGCTGGAGCGAGAGCATACCCGTTGATAATTATATAATTTATCAATTCCATTTTTCGGTTGTTAACTTCTGCTCAAACTAAACTGTTTAGGATTATTATTTCCTTTAACGGAATTTCGAGCGGTGGCGCGAAAATACCTCGTTGCTTGCAGCGGGGTGCGCCACCGCAACTTTGATTTGCTCATAAACGCCTGATAAAGTCTGAAAAAGCATAGAAGTTGCTAAATAATCAGATTCCTCAGTGCTATTAAATACATCTGCTTCCAGAAAAAAGCATACTATAGGATATGATAAGGAATCCAAAATGGAATTATAAGAATCAATAACAGATAAAACAGAAAATAAAACTTTTCAAAAAGGTTCTATTCTAGCATCGCTCCAGACTTTGAGCACATTCGGAAGCGACTTCAGTTCCTCCTCTTGTTCGTCTTCAACGATTCCCCTGATCAAAAATACCTTTTCATTTGCAGCTTCTATGCTTTCAATCATCTCCTTCGGCGGGCTAATAGGAACTGGTTCATAGTCCTGGTCTATCTTGAATCCAGGAAGCTTTGCCAAATCTGAATCAAGTGCTGCCTGCATGGAAAAATTACTCGGTGCTCTCAGCTCAACAATAACTCTTTTAGCCATAACTTATTTCCTTTTAGCTTAATTGGTCTCTAACCTGCTAACAGAAAATGAATTTTGCACAGTTCCTAACTGAAGTTGAAAATTTGAAATTTGCAAGAAAAATAAAGCAAACTTTGAAATTTCGGCTTATAATTTCTCATTATCTGGATTGTCACATTGGATGAGCAACGGATACAGAACTGCTAACTATTTTGTTAAAGGCAGCCTCTGCCTGAATTATTCCATAGCCTGAGTGTGGATCCCAGCCGCTGTCACATAGGTCCTTGGCAGTTTTCTGAAGCGCATCTTTGATAACCTCCAGGGTTAACGTTGGGTCATAAGATTTCAGAAGCCCTATAACTCCTGCACATACGGGATTGGCTGCTGAGGTGCCATTATCACAGTCGGTGTATCCCTTGAAGTGGCTAGGGGCGCAGAAATCTGGTTTTTTGGAATCAAGAGCTGCAGGTCCTTGACTGGTATATCCTATCCATTGCTCGCAGATATTGGCCGCGCCGACAGTTATTACTTTTGGATGTCCGTTTGCTCCCCATATACTCTTTCCAGGCCCGACATCGAGCCTACACTTGTTACTAGCTGGAAGACACTGTGAGCCACAGTTTCCAGCCGCAAAGGTTACAATAATTCCTGTATCAATCGCTTCCACGACTTTTCGGGTGAAGGGATGATCAGGATTCTCAGCATAATCAGGTGCCCAGGCCTTCTGGTACATCCCCCAGCTGTTGGACAATATCTGTGGAGTACCGTCAGTTCCGTACTTTTCTATCGCCCACTGGTAAGCACTGATAGCATCAGAAATCACACCAGAAACCATGTTACTCTTCAAAATTCCGAGGTCATATATTTTTGCCTCGGGACACATACCAAGCGCGTCAGTAGCACACATGGAGCCATGTCCTCCAGGATCAGTGCCTGGGGGATACATAGAATTGGAAGAAAAGCCATCTATAACAGCAGAAACTTTTGAGTTGTCAACCCCCGTATCACAGATTCCTATCACAATCCCCTTTCCTTTCACACCCTTTGCCCAGAGTTGGTCACAACCTAGATATTTTGCAACATCCTCAATTGTTCCCTTGGGAATTGTGTATTCGCAGTCTATTCCAAAAGTTTCTATTCGGGCATCAGTCCATATGTTTACCACATTGGGAAGAGCTTTTAGCTCTATTTCTTTCGATTCGTCCAGTTCTCCTCTTACAAGGATAGTTTCCTCATTTGCAGACGCGAGAGACCTTACAATCTCTGCAGGAGGATTTATTGGTACTGGCTTATACTCAAAGTCCATTTCAAACCCTGATATTGTAGCAACATTCGTTGCTCGAATCGATTCCATGGAAAAACCAAAAGGCGTTCTCAGTTCAACGATTACTTTCTTAGCCATAGCTGTTCTCACTCCCGGTTTTGATTCATTCTCAAATTATCTAAAAATTATTCGCCTTTTTGTAACCCATTTTTTAGGATCAATATCCTCTCCTCTATCGTATAATTATATTTTTATAATTCTCATATTATATGCAAAATAATATAATATATAAAAATCAGAGAAAGCATATTTAGAAACTTAAGTACATATAAAAGAAAGCTAAACGATTAGATTAAATGAAAAAATGTTTACTCAAAAGAATATCTTTTTTCAAAATATAATGACTTTTGTATTTCTGGATCGAGAATCTTAATTCATACAAAGAGTTAAGTTTTCAATCGGAATTAACATTCGATATGTAAAGCCTTTAACCCATAAGTATAATCACAAAGATAGTAACCAATTACAAAATATGGTGATTTTTAATTTTACATTGATCACTTGAATTTGGCATTATGTCCAAAGAAAAACAAAATAAGTTAAAAAATAAATCCATTTAAAAGAAACGAAGTGGAGCGAAAAGGCCAGCAGATTCCCGAGACACTATTTAAAAGGTAATGGGAAGCTGAACTTTGCTGGCGCTTTGCGATCTTTCAACACACGCGTGGAATCGGATCTCCAGAAGGCACATCGACATAACGCATACCGCCGAAACGGTTTTTCAGGATTACTTCTTTGTTGTCTGGAGTTACTTCTCCTATAACAGCTGCATCCTTGCCGTAAGGGTGCTGTCTCAGGATTGAAAGCACTTCTTCTTCAAAACCGGGTTTGACCCCGATAACTGCTTTTCCTTCGTTTGCAACCTCCAGAGGGTCGAGGCCCAGCATCTCGCAGGCTGCGGAAACAGCTGGCTTGAATGGAATCAAATCTTCTTCAATAAGAATGCCTGCTCCGGATTTTGCTGCCATCTCGTTCAGGGCATTTGCAAGCCCTCCGCGTGTCGGGTCTTTCATTGCCGTGATTACGGGTTCACCCTGCGGAGTTCTGAGTTTCAAGAGGGGTTCTATGAGTTTCCATAGTGGTGCTGAATCCGAGGCAAGGTCGGTATCAAAGTCAAAACCTTCCCTGTGAGCCATGAGCGAGATTCCATGATCGCCAATAGTACCTGTCACCAGAATTTTGTCTCCTGGATGAAGTCCCGAATCTCTCACAGGACTATCCGTAACCCCCAAACCTGCGGTGTTCAGGATAATAGAGTCAAGTGCTGTTTTCTCCACAGTTTTCGTATCGCCTGTTATTATTGGCACGCCAACCTCTGCAGCCGTTTCGTCCATTGTTTTAATTATTTCCTCAAATTCCTTGAGTGGAAAACCTTCCGGGACTATGATCGCACAGGTAAGGGCAAGGGGTTTTGCTCCCATAACTGTAAGGTCATTAACAGTGCCTGATACTGCAAGCCTTCCTATATTAGTATTTGGAAAAAAAGCAGGTGTTATTACATGGCTGTCAGTGGTCAGCACGAGCTCGCATCCCTTCTCGAAGCTTTCAAGCCTGACCGTGGACCCATCATCAAGGCATTCGAGCCCTATCGAGCCTGCACTTTTATTGTGAAAGTTTTTAAGAATTATTTCTCCTATAAGTGCCTGCATTACCTCTCCGCCTGCACCATGTTCAAGAGAAATGGTATTAGATTTCATATAAGTCTCCTTTTTTCCGTCTTCTAAACCCTCTAGATCTTCTCAACTTAATTTAATTTTCTTTAACCTGCTTTTTTAATTCTCTTTAACCTGTCTTATCTATTCTGAGCTTCTTTAATTCCAAGCTCGATAAAACTAATCCAAGTTTCCAGGCTTTCCCAATCATGCTTCGAAGTTAGGATTACCGGCACTTTCGGATTTAAAGACAGGATGTCATCTCGCATTTTCTCAGCTTCAACATCCACTGCATGTGCAATGTCAACTTTATTTATAACCGCAAGATCTGCAGTCTTGAAAATCATTGGGTGCTTTAGGATAATGTCGTCTCCCTCGGTCACACTAACGATTACAACTCTCAGATGCTCTCCCAATTTGAAGTCCACAGGACAAATGAGGTTGCCTACGTTCTCAATTAACAGGAGATCCGTGTTATTAAGGTCGATTTCATCCAGAGCTTTTTCCACAAGCTTTGCATCCAAATGGCATTCTTTTCCGGTATTCACAGGAATCGTAGGGACATCGAGCTTCCTGAAACGAGATGAGTCCATCTCTGCAATTACGTCCCCTGCAATCACAGCTATTTTATATTTTTCTTTGAGTTGCCTGATTGCCTCTTCAATAAGAGTTGTTTTTCCTGAGCCAATAGCTCCCATAACATTTACTGAGAAAACCTGATTTTTGTCAAGTTTCTTTTTGTTTTTTTCAGCAACTTTGTCATTTGCTTTGTAGACATCGTGTTCCATACTGATTACGTGCATTAACATATACATCACTTGGAGATTCTTTTTGTTTTTACCTGTCTGCGGTTCAATCCTGATTTTCAGTTTCTATCTCGATACTTTTAATTATTAGTTCTCTGCCACCTGTAATATTGGCATCCTTTCCACAGATTGGGCATTCCATGGCTGCTACATAAGCTAGAAGTTCGCTTTTGAACTGACAACTTTCTCTTATCTGTTTTTCATCTATTGTTCCCTTGTATCCGCATTCGCATTCAAGCGAGGGAGGCACCATTTCCACAATAAAATCCGCATCTTTGGCAATACTATCCTCTGCAATGGCTTTGAAACAGAAGCTAAGTTGTTCTGGATTAGTATGAGATAGTCTTCCCACCTGAAGGGTTAAGTGCTTAACTTCAGTAGCTCCATGCTCTTTAGCCGTGGCCATTACCTGCTCAAAAATTTCACACGCAATGGAAAGTTCATGCAAGTCTGCTTCCTCCTTATCTTGAGTATCTGAACCAGTTATAACACATGCCTTCCTGGCTTACCATACAAGGGCCTGCAGGATTTTTCGGGGTACAGTCCGCCCCAAAATTCGGACATTGTGAAGGCTTTGCTTTTCCTGTAAGGATAGATGCACAAATACAACGTTTTTTGTCTTTTCTTCCTGTTTTCTTTCTGACGTCTTCAAGAGCAGAGGCATATAAGCCTTCGTACTTTTTTGCAGCGTTTTTTTCCTCAAACTCTTTCCTGAGTGCAAGTCCTGAATTCTCTATTCTTCCTATGCCTCTCCATTCCGAATCCGAAGTTTCGAACACCTTGTCCATTATTTTCAGAGCAATCTGGTTTCCTTCGGGTTTTACAGCTCTTGGATACCCGTTGTCTACTCTCGAGATACCTTCCTCTACCTGCATTTGCAACAGGTTTATCCCTAGAAGTATGTCTCCTGGTTCAAACCCGCTTACGACAACAGGAAAGCCTTTTTCTGCAAGAGGTTCAAATGGTTTTGAGCCTATTATAGTTGCCACATGCCCTGGAGCTATAAAGGCATCAACGTTGGCATCACTGGCAAGGAGTTCAATTGCAGGAGGTGTTTGTTTTTGCGAGGCAAGAAAGCTAAAGTTTTCAGGGGTATTTCTTAAAAGAGCAGCTGCATTTGTAGGAACTGTGGTCTCAAAGCCTATTCCAAAAAAGACTACTTTAAGTTCTGGCTTCTTTTCGGCAAGGGCAATCGCATCGTCAATGCTGTAGACCATCCTCACATCTGCTCCTTCGGACTTTGCGTCCAGTAAACTTTCTGCCGAACCGGGAACCCGCATCATATCCCCAAAGGTGACAACAGTTACTCCACTTTTTGCAAGGGCGATTGCAACATTTATATCCTCTTCAGGAGTAACACAGACAGGGCATCCTGGACCACTTATTACTTCGATATTTTCCGGAAGGACGCTCCTTAATCCATATTTTGCTATAGTTCGCTCGTGCGTTCCGCAAACATGCATAATACGGAGTGGGATCTTCGAGCCTCTGATTCTTTCCAAAAGCTTTTTTTCAAATTCAGGAACCAATGGCTTTGAAGGAATATTTCCGTTTTCCATTTTATCAGCATCCGTTTTCAGGAGGATTAGTTTTCAACGGTATCTATGTCCTCAAGTCCAGCAATCTGTTTGAGAAGGTGCATTGTTTCTTCGCTTTCTTCTTCCGAGATTTCCGCTATCGCATATCCAACATGGACAAGAAAATGTTTTCCAATCATGGACTCATTGGCGCCTCCCATCAAGTCCATATTGATTTCTCTGCAGATTCCGCCCATGTCAATCGTCGCAGTATTCTCATTTACTATGGATTTTACTTTCCCAGGAATAGCTATACACATGTTTCCTCTAACTCTTTTCTTTCAAAATCCTATTAATTATATTTCCATGACCATGAGATTATATTCCTGTATTAAGGTTTCTACAAGAATTATTTTACAAGAGATATATATTTGTAAGGTATATATACCTACAGGTATTAACTGAGCAAAAAACCCTTCCAGTTCTACTTCCATAACTGATTAAACAGTTTTTATCCCTTTACCTGTTTATGTGTTCTTCCGTTCCTTTTTCTGATTACTCACTTTTTCTTTATTTAGTTGCCGCAATTAAAAAAATGAAGATATCGTGAACAAGAACTGGATTCTATGTTTTTGAGTAAATATATTATCAAAAATTGTTTTTTAAAACTTTATAGTTCTATTTTATATTCTTTTTGTTTTCTTATTTCACTTGCATAATTTAAAGGTGTTTTTGCTCTAATCTTGAACTTGTCTTAGAGATTTTTGGAAATAGCTCCAAATATTGCTTTATTAGTATGAATGTCCTAAACCCTAAAATGTATTAAGTAAAAGAAGCTTAAGTAATATTTGTTCTGCACTTTCACGCAAATAAACAGTTTTTTGTTATTTCTTTTCCATCTTGAGTTCTCTAAAAGTTATTTACAAATCCCTGTAGACCAGAAAAATAGAGCAAATTCGACATAAAAGCTCGCCACCTTTTAGCAGAAATTAAATAATCCAAACCCACTGAGACATCAAATGGGATCGATGGGGATACTGTATCTTCCTATCACGAAATACCAGTCTGGTTTAGAAAGCTCAATCTATTAAATATCCCTTAGGACAAATGATTTTTGTTCTTGCTTTTCAAAACTTTTCTGCATTTTATCTTATTTTTATGCGTTTTGTCATTATATAAATAAATTTCTAATTATGAATTACTACTTTATTGAGAACTTTCAACTTTTGAAATTATCTCCGATCGTCTGATTATTTCTTCTCTTCCAAAACAACTATTTTTTCCTAATTTGTACTATGTTGTATAATATCGTACATTCAATGAATTTATTTATTTAAAAAGCTAATTATATTTATCACTGGATAGTGTGATTTCAATGCAGCCAATTAATATATTTATTGGATCGTGTAAAAAACCTTATATACTATTCCCTCATTGAAAACATTAAATGTAAATTTATGTATACATTTATATAATTACGGTGGACAATTATTAACATTCTTTTAAATGTATAAATTTGGGTAAAATCAAGATGTGGTAGAGATGAGTACTGGAATCAAAAACCTTGCCCGCACACTGGATAGTGTGGACTTCTTAAAAATGGATCGGCGCACTTTTATGAAAGCTGTAGGTGCAGTTGGTGCAGCTGCAATGCTGAACACCTACCGAGCTGATATGGTAAGTGCGCTTGAATTTGCAGAGACCAAGCTTGTCTGGCTGCACGGTTCTGAATGCACTGGCTGCTCCGAATCGGTCTTAAATGCAGGCAATCCTGACCTTGTACAGGCGCTACAAAAGCTCAATGTCAATCTTGCTTTCCATGAGACTCTTTGTGCACAGCAGGGAATCTGGAATGATGGTAAGCTTGTAAACACCTCCGAGCTTAACTCCGAAATTCTCCTTGAAGACCTTTACAAAGAAGGTAAGTATATCCTGGTCGTTGAAGGCTCAATTCCGAACGGTCCAAATGGTTCAGGACGCTATCTGGTTATTGGAAACAAGACTTTCAAGGAGACTCTTGGAGAAGCTGCAAAGAACGCAGTTGCTATCGTTGCAGTCGGTGCTTGTGCCGCATATGGGGGAATTACCTCTGCGGACAGTGCTGTTGCTAAGGATACGGATTACAGAGGAGTTGCTTTTGCAAAGACCGATTCTTCAAAAGGCATGCTTAAGGAACTTGGCATCGATAGGCCGGTAATTAATATCCCTGGTTGTCCTGCTCATCCTGACTGGATCCTTCTGACCCTTGGTGCGGTAATTCTTGGAAAAATCAAAATTCCTGACGATCTTGGAAACCTTCTGGATGAATATGGCAGACCTAAGGTCTTCTATCCCCCAGACCATGTTATCCATGACAACTGTCCCCGCCGTGGATACTATGACCGTGGAGAGCTCGATACTGAAGTTGGCGGACCAGGTTGTCTGTGGAAATTAGGCTGTAAAGCTCCTTATGCTCACGCAGACTGTGCGATTCGTAAGTGGAATGGTTCAGTAAGCATGTGTACCCAGGCAGGCGGTCCATGTATTAATTGTGTGGATCCGGGATTTCCAGATTCGTCAAGACCCCTATTTGTCGAAGCTGAAGATAAAGGTGCAATTCTCGGAGCGAACATTGATACCGTGGCTAAGGTAGCAGTCGGTGCAGCTGTAGTTGCTGCGGGCGTACATGCCGTTAGGAGAATGGGAAAAGGAGAGTGAGTGAAAAATGGTAAACGTTACAGTAGATCCCTTAACCAGAATTGAAGGCCACCAACGCATATCCACTGAAGTAGACGCTAATGGTGTTATTACCGATGCCCAGTCATCTTCCCTTATATTCAGGGGTTTTGAACGCATTCTGCAGAACCAAGATCCAAGAGACGCAGCTTTTCTTACCCAGAGAATTTGTGGTGTCTGCCCTATTGCTCATGGAATGACAGCCACAAATGCTCTTGATGATCTTTATGGCGTGGCTGAGAGCGTTCCTAAAGACGCTCTTATGATGAGGAATATTTTCCAGGGCTTGAACATGGTTGCAAGCCATGCGACCCACATATATGTCCTCTTTGGCCCTGACCTTGCAAACCCTGCATACAGAAATGTCCTTACAACACTTGGAGACACCGGAAACGCAGTCTGGAAAGAAATGGTTGGAAGATTTGCTCCAATCAGCTACAAGATGGACGGCGCGGCTGTACCTGTGGGAAGTTCCTATCTTGCAGCAATTCCTGAAAAGAAACGTCTTCAGGAAGCTATCGCACTCATTGCCGGTAGAATGCCTGGTCCGTCAGCTCTTTATCCAGGCGGATATACCTACCCGGCTACTGTTGGAGATATAACCAAACTTGCTTCTTACTATCTGCAGGTTATGGACTTCGTATCCAAACATACTCTGAAAGTTGATTTCAACACCTGGATCGAAAATACCTATAAGGCAACCTCTCCTCAAAAAGCAGTAAGCTTTGTTACTGAACACCTGACTGACCTTATTAACAAAACAAAGGGTTCAAATGACTTCTCCAAAGACTCAGGTTGGGGAGATGTAGAATTCTATGCAGCTTTTGGTTCAGAACTTGTAGGAGAAAAACTTCTTGGCCTTCCAGCAAGCCTTAAACATGATACAATCGGTGGGTACAAGGATCCCTCAAAGATCTGCTTCGTTTCATATGGTGGATACTATCAGTATAAAGACGGATACGATCCAAAGAGTCCTGCAGGCGACCGTATTTTCACCTCTGGTGTAGTAACAGGAAAACTCGAATATCAGAAATTCGATTCTGATAAGATTACAGAGAGTACTGCTCACTCCTTCTACCAAAACAGTGCCAACGACCTCGCACCAACAAAAGGTGAAACCGCTCCGTTTACGGATGCAAATAAAATTGTCTTCACAGGAGGTTCTAACAGCCAGTACAGCTGGGACAAGGCTCCGAGATACAACGGAATTCCAGGTGAAGTCGGGCCTCTTGCACGTATGCTAAATATAAAAGAGCCGCTTGTAACCGGTCTGGCTCAGACCTTCAATGAAAAAGGCTACTCTGCAGCTAACGTTTACACCAGAATGTTAGCTCGTATGCAGGAAATGGCAATTCTCGCATATGAACTTCTCAACTGGGTAACAGTCGACTATACACCAGGAGGCAAGATTTCCGTGCCTATAGACCTTAATGCAGCTAAAAATAATCAGGGAATGGGTCTATGGGAAGCACCTCGTGGAGCTCTTGGTCACTGGATCTCTGCTGGCAGCGATGGAAAGGTTTCCAACTATCAGGCTATAGTTCCAGGTACCTGGTTAATGTCCCCAAGAGACAGCAAAGGCATTCCTGGTCCGCTCGAACAGTCTCTCATTGGTTCAAAAATCAGCCCAGTAGGATCTGTTGATTATACCAATCCAGTTGGCATCTTCCATATGGGCAGGTCCTATGATCCTTGCATTTCATGTGCAGTCCACACCATTGACCTGACCGGGAAAAACACTCCAAATACTCTAAGAATACTCTAAAATAGTATAAGGAGATGACCGACGATGAAATCTAAGAGCAACCCACCAGTGGTTGAGCGCTATACCGTTACTGATAGGATAGCTCATACTGTCCATGTCATAACGATGCTGGTGCTCATCATCACTGGGTTAAAGATATACCTGGGATGGAGCTTTATGAGTTTCCATACAGCTCGCGGTCTTCATATGATAATGGTCCCGTTCCTACTTGCAGTGAACTGGATCCTTATCCCTTACAACATTTTCTCCGAAGGCCACGGGTTTACGGGAAAAATAACCCATTTTATAGACACTTATATGTTTTTGCCTAAAGATGCAGCGCGTCTGGCTGGAGGAATTGGTAATTTCTTCAGCAAAGGCCACAAGTATCCAGCGTTCAGTATCTATGATGAAGAAGCAGGCCACTACAAAAACAAACTTCACCCCTTAATGAAGTTCCTGATTCCAATTGAAGGCCTGGCCCTCGTCTTAATTGCGATTTCGGGTGTTGTTCTGTACAAGCTCGACTGGTCGCTTTTTGGCCTTCCAATAGCTTCATGGATCCTGACTGCAGCAGGCTTTATTTCGCCTGTGTTCAACCTGTCTGCCCTTGAGTTCCTCAGGAATCTTCACCTGTTGATGACCTTCTGGTTTATCTTTGAAATTGTATTGCATGTTGGTATCCTGGAGTTCGATCCACATGTCTGGAAGTACTACAAAGCTATCTTCGTGACAGGAAAAGAAGATTTCTCAGATACTCATTACTCCGAGAGTCTCACAAAGTATTTCCCTACAGAGGAAAGACCCTGAGAATCTCTGAATGAAAAATATTAAATTTAAGGTAGTATAGGCACGTTTGAAAAGCCTGTACACCTTTTTAACTCCTTTTTTGAGTGAAAATATGTCTATACTAAATGCTCCTATACGCATCCTTGGCTGCGGAAGCCCATTAATGGGAAACGATGGTGTTGGCCTCAAAGTCATTGAAGCTCTTCACAAAACCGAACTTAAAGATCTCAAAGATATCGATATCGTGGATGCAGGGGTCTGCGGGCTTGATCTTTTAAATCTTCTCGATGGTGCCAGGAAGGTCATCATAGTAGATGCTATTCTTGCAAATAGTCCTCCAGGTTCCGTCCATCGTATAGAAGGGAAAGCCTTACTGTGTGGCGCCGAGTTTCACCCCTTAGTTTCGGTACACGATCTGACAATTACAGATGTATTGAAAATAGGCGAACAGGTTCAACAGCTTCCTAATATCGTGGTCATTGGGATTGAAATCGGAGAGATTGTTACTGAAGCTACGCAGGAAATAACTCCAGATGTTCTTAAAGGTGTGGATGAAGCCATAAAGCTCATCAGGGAAGAGATTTCGTCCTCACTTTAACCATTTTTGTTAATTTGCTATTTTTCTTGAATGAGGAAAATTAAGTTTCTGTTTTTCAGGAAAGATCCCCGTTTAAATATCTTTTAAGGTTAATACAGCTATTTTTACTTAAACTTTCATTTGAAGTCCGTTTGCTGTTAATTCGGCTTTTTTCTCTTAAATGGTTACTTGGATTTTTCCGGCACCCAGTTGCTATAGAGTTTCCACTCGATTAAAGAATCCTTACTATCGGTCTCAATGTAAAATCTCCATATAAAGGGCTCTTCTATCGCAGAGAATTCAAAATCTACAATGGTGTCAGGTAAAAGTACAGACTCTTTTGCTTCCCCTGTGTTTGTCTTTATCGTGACGCTTGACTCCTTGACATTTAGGTTACTTATCTCAAGATGTACAGATTTTCCAGCTTCAGCTTCAAAGGAAGAATTATTCCCACTCGATGTTCCTGCAGTATGGAATTTGCGTCCCTGGCTATCAATCGATAGTCCTGTCACAGGTGAAATTATGGACTTGGGCATATCAATTGGGGTTTGTTCAGGCGAAACTGTCTGTGTTGTTAGGATTGGAGATTCCCCTGCTGGTGTGACTGAAGGTTTAGGTCTTTTAACTCCAGATGCCTTTACTTGGGGGGCCCTAGGTACTTTTACTGGTGGGGCTTCAGGTGCTATCGGAGTAATTGGAGAAGCCCTTGGTGTTCGAACTGGAGATTCCGGAAATAATGGAGTTCGAACTTCAGATACATGTGGTTCAGGTCCTGAAAAAGAGGGTTCCAGAACGCCCGTGAAAAATTCTAAATCAAGGCTTTCTATAGTTTCCGGTCCTACTACACCATCAACATTCAGTCCTCGTGCCTCCTGGTAGCTTCTAACAGCCAGTACGGTTTCATCACCAAAAATACCATTGGCTCCAACTTTAGGCACCGGAAAACCCAAAAATATCAGTGCCTGCTGAATTTTTCTCACTGCAGAGCCCTTATCCCCTCTTTGGAGAACTTTTTCATTGTCATAACAAGCCTCCAGAACTTCATCGCCTGCAAATCTTGACGATCTTAAGTCGTGACCATCCCCAATAGTCATATTATATCCCCTATATTTTGCTGCACAATCCTTTCTTCAAATATGCAAGCTTATCACTATATATTACAAGCTTTAAAATTTCAGTAAATAAAATACTGGTATTTAAATATATAAGTTTTTAGAAAAATTATATTTATTAAATGTACTCGAATTATTTTACTCACTATTAAAAACATTAAAAACGTCTTCATAATATGTCTACAATTTATCCAGACGTTTCTGAGTTCTTTTCCTAATCTCTTTGTGATTTTTCCGGAGATGTCAGAGTTTTTATCAGAGAACTTATAACTTATCCAGATATAAATTATCCAGACCTCAGCTTACTGTGATCATTATATTAATATAAATCTGATCGAAAAATAGAAACCTGATAGAAACAGACTTTCATCTTTTTTCTTTTTAATACTGAATGTGAATAGCATCTATCCTGCTGTTGCGACATAAAAAGTTACTTACGAAGCGGATTATTGGTGATGTGATAGTATTTAATATATTGGATTCCTTTTTTTTATATATCATTATATAAAATTATTTGCAACATGGGGGGAGTGGAACGGATAATGAAGGATTACTTGAAAAGTTTAAAAATCTCGATTTCATGAAAATGGATCGCCGAACTTTTATAAAGGCGGTTGGGGCATTGGGAGCCTCACTTTTTTTACAAACATATAAAAGCGATATAGCTAAAGCCCTTCAACTATCGGAAACTAAAGTAGTGTGGCTTCATGGGGTAATGGATAGTGGTTGTACCATATCAATGCTGGACGGAGGATCACCTGATATTGTAGAGTTTCTTCAGGTTTATAATCTCAAACTTCTCTATCATGAAGTTCTAATGATGCAGCAGGGAATTTTTGTGGACGGAAAGCCTGCAAATACCAATGATCTTAATTCTGAGATTCTGCTGGATGAAATTTTAGAAAAAGAAAAAGGCTACGTTCTAGTTTCTGAAGGAGCAGTCGCTAACGGACCACAAGGCTCCGGGAAATATCTTATGTTAGGGGGTAGACCCTATAAGGAAATTTACGCGAAAGCTGCTAAAAACGCTTTAGCAATTGTTGCAATTGGGAATTGTGCGACTAATAGTGGGGTGAACGCTGCTAAGAGTGATATAGTTGAACTTATGGATCCCCGTGGGATTGCCTTTACTATGGAAGATTCCTCAAAGGGGATTTTAGATCTTCTTGGCGTCGAAAAGCCTGTAATTAATCTTACTGGTTGCCCTACTCATCCAGACTGGGTTTTTTTGACAATAGGCGCAGTTGTTTTGGGTAAGATAAAAGTACCCGATGATTTGCCTTCTGTACTGGATCACTGGAAACGTCCAAAGGTTTTCTTCCCGCCTGACCATGTTATTCATGATAACTGTTCTCGTCGCGGATACTATGACCGTGGAGAGTTTGAGCTGACAGTAGGTGGACCTAAGTGCCTCTGGAAACTGGGATGCAAGGGGCCTTATACTCATGCAGATTGTGCCACCCGCCACTGGAACGGCCACCTCAATTACTGCCCTCAGGCAGGTTCTCCATGTATTGGCTGCGTTCAATCGGGCTTTCCGGATAGCACTAGGCCTTTTTTTGTGGAATTTGAAAAAACAGGAATTGTAGGTACGAATATTAATACTATAGCAGGCGTGGCAATAGGAGGCGCACTACTTGCTGCAGGGGCTCACGCTGTCAGAAGAACTGTTATGAAAAGACCTGAGGACGAGGGAGAAGTTGCCGAAGAAACAACTTCTGAAGAAACCGGGGGTGAGAAATAATGGTACAGGTCACTGTTGATCCTCTCACTAGGATTGAGGGACACTACAGGGTTAACACCGAAGTTAACGGGGAAGGCGTGATTACTGATGCCCAGAGTAATGGCTTACAGTTACGGGGTTTTGAACGTCTCCTACAGCATCAGGATCCAAGAGATGCTGCACTTTTGGCGCAGAGAATCTGTGGAGTCTGTCCGATTTGCCATAGCATATCTGCAGCAAATGCCCTAGATCAACTTTTTGGGGTTGCAGGTCAGGTTCCCAAAAATGCTCTTGTAATGCGAAACATTGAACAGGGGCTGAATTACATAGCCAGTCATGCGGCACATATCTATGTACTTTGGGGTCCTGATCTCGCAAACCCGGCTTACCGTGATATTCTAGCAAAATATGGGGATGTTGGAAACGCGGTATGGAAAGAACTCTCCGGACGTTTTGCGCCTTTGATTTATCAACTGAATGGGACTAGTTATCCGGCTGGCTCGTCCTATGTCGGTGCTATAGCGGAATTTCGCCGCTTGCATGAAGCCATTGCTCTAATAGCTGGCAAAATGCCTCATCAGGTCCTTCAACATGTTGGAGGAGTAGTTTATTCTCCAACGGTTGCTGATATCGGTCAAATTGTAGGCTATCTATCAAAGACGATGGAGTTTGTTGAGGCATTTACTCTTGGGGTTTCTCCTGATACCTGGGTTGCAAATACTTACAAAGCTTCTTCTCCTCAAAAGGCTGCTAATTTTGTTCTTAATCACCTGCAAGAACTTCTAAATAAATCTCTTACCAGCAAAGACTTCTCGCACTCTGCTGGCTGGGGAGACGTCCCACTCTTTGCGGCTTTTGGCTCGGAATTGATAGGAGAAAAGCTTCTTGGTCTGCCTATTAGTATGAAAATGGATCTTGCCGGGGCTTACAAAGACCCTAATAAAATCGGATTTCTTTCTTACGGAGTTTTCTTCAAGCCTGAGAAAGGAGATGGATACGATCCCACAAGTCCTGCAGACAGTAGGGTTATTCCTTCTGGTTACATGAATGGAAATTTCAAGCTTGAAAAATTCGATTACAAAAAGATCTCAGAAAGCACTCATCACGCCTTTTACATTGACAATGTAGAAGACCGTCCTCCCTGGAACGGGGTTACGGTTCCAGAAGAGGATCCTGGAAAAATCGATTACACTAAAGGATCGGCGAGCCGTTATTCATGGTCAAAGGCTCCTAATTATAATGGTATTCCATGTGAGGTTGGCCCTCTTGCTCGTATGATAATTATGGGAGAACCCCTTGTCACTGGCTTGGTAAAAACTTTCCAAGATCACGGCTACTATCCTGTCAATAACTATACTCGCATGGTTGCAAGGATGCAGGAAATTCTTGTGTTATACTCAGAACTTCTGAAATGGCTGACACAGGATCTTGAGGCCGGTGGAAAGGTTGCTGTGCATACCGAGCTTTCCATGGCAAAGAGTTCTGCAGGAATGGGTTTATGGGAAGCTCCGCGGGGGGCATTGGGGCACTGGGTTGCCACAGGACCGGATTCTATGGTAACCCTTTATCAGGCTGTGGTTCCGAGTACCTGGAATCTTGCTCCCAGGAATTCTCAGGATATTCCAAGTCCTGTTGAGCAGGCTCTCATAGGCACCAAAATTTCGGCTGCCGAAAATGCACTTGGAGTGGATTATTCGAATCCTCTCGGCATACTGCATACAGCCCGCTCTTATGATCCCTGCCTGGCATGTGCGGTGCATACAATTGATAAAACAGGAAAGCACCCGGATTATACAATCAAGATACTTTGAAGGAGGTTGGAAGTATGGTACAATCTGCTCAGAGACCCGCCTTCAGGAAAGTAATTGTTGAACGCTATACCTGGTTTGAGAGGGTTACTCATCTGGTGCATCTTATTAGCATGTTTATCCTACTTATTACAGGATTAAAAATCTATTTTGGTTGGGAGTTCATGGCTTTTCAAACGGCTCGAACCTTGCATATGATTGCTGTACCTTTTTTCCTGGCTGCAAACTGGATTTTGGTTCCATACAACCTTTTTACTTGCAAAGGAGAAAGATGCAGCGTCAAAGACAGAATAGTGCATTTTAAGAACTCTTACGTTTTCGGAAAAGCTGATGCAGAGCGTCTCATTGACATAATAAAGAACTTTTTTGGAAAAGGCAGGTATCCGGCATTTAGTATCTATGATGAAACTACTGGTCACTACGAGACTAAACTCCATCCTATGATGAAGATACTGATTGTCCTTGAGAGTATAGCAATTGTCATTGTAGCAATTACAGGAGTGGTGCTTTACAACCTTGAATGGGCTCCTTTTGGAATTCCTGTCTCATCATGGATACTTTCCGTAACCTGGTATTTTGCGTCCTTTTTCAATATCAATGCCTTGGGGTTACTTCGCGTATTGCATCTGCTTGCAGCTTACTGGTTTATCTTTGAAATTGTGGTCCATGTAGGAATTATTGAACTTGATCCTGATGTATGGAAATATCACAAGGCAATTTTTTGGTCAGGAAAAGAAGATCTTTCAGATACTCATTATTCCGAGGTTATCAAAGCTGAAACAAAGTATTTCCCTACAAAGGAAAGGCCCTGAGAATCTCTGAATGAAAATTATTAAATTTAAGGTAGTATAGGAATTTTTGAAAAGCCTGTACACCTTTTTAACTCCTTTTTTGTTTGAGCGAAAACATGTCTATACCAAATGCTCCTGTACGCATCCTTGGCTGTGGAAGCCCATTAATGGGAAACGATGGTGCTGGCCTTAAAGTCATTGAAGCTCTTCATACAACCGAAATCCTTATTGTAAAGCCCACGCTATGGCAGGAGTATGGAAATGCAAAGGGAAATCCAGGTGATTTGCGGGAATGTAAGTATCCCGAAGCTTTCTGACTTTCTAAATACGATAAATTCTATTGCTTCCGAAAATGAAGTACTTATTCAGGGCTTAAACGCAGATCTGATCGCAGGTGAAAGGCATCTTCATTTTGCAGTAGGAAAAGCTCTTCGGGCAATTGCTGCGGGCAGGAACATAGCAAAAGACCCCGGAATTGAGATTATGCGGTATGCATCCGGAGAAAGACAGATTGAGAAGAGTTTTTCAATAGGGCTTCGTGAAGGAGAGAACAATGCTGTATTCATATTGCTAGGAAAAATGGACAATCTGGTTCTGGCTCTCTCTGCAATCCGAAAACTGATCCATGAAAAACCCTGTTCCGAACTACTTGCTTTTTCCGATTCCAAAAGGCAGG
>DASXVB010000006.1:0-10450 GCA_036504475.1 Methanosarcina sp. | reverse complement strand
TGAAAATTTTGAGGCTCTCGTAATCAGCTTGAATACCCCAGGCGGAGGACTGGATGAAACTCAAACAATCATAAGCACAATTGAGAATGCGAGCGTGCCTGTTATCGGGTATGTGCCTGACAGTGGGAGAGCCTGGTCAGCTGGCACTCTTATCCTTATGGGAACAGATATTGCCACAATGGCACCTTTCACAGTCATTGGCTCAGCTCAACCTGTTCAAATATCGGCAGAAGGGACAAAACCCATAACAGACGAGAAAATAATAAACGCTCTTGTCAAATTTTCGGTTGCAACAGCAAATAGGCACGGGAGAAACGAGACCTTTGCAGAAGAGGTTATAACGAAGAACAAAAATCTTGACGCTCAGGAAGCCCTGCAAGCCGGCGTAATAGAATATGTAGCTCCTTCTATCCCAAACCTGCTAGTACAGATTAATGGGCAGCAAGTAAAGGGAAAAAACCTGCAAACCGAAAATGCAGAGATAGAAAACTATGAACCTCCCCTTTCTCTCTCCCTCTTAAGGCTTATCTCAAATCCGATCATCTCCTCCCTTCTTTTGACCCTGGGAATTTATGGGCTAATTTTTGGGATCTCAAGTCCAGGAGCCGGAGCAGAGGTTTTCGGAATCATTTCAATCGCACTCGGGCTAATTGGCACAGGATTTGATATCAATATAGGGGCAATCTTCCTCATTCTCTTAGGAATAGGACTGCTGATCATTGAAATTAAGGTACCTGGATTTGGGATATTCGGAATTGCAGGTCTCATTAGCCTCATAATAGGAAGTATACTCCTTGTACCCATGGGAAGCGAAAACATTTACACCCCTGAATTTCAAAAAGTTCTTACCCTTACAGTTGTTGCCCCCACTATTATTTTCGGGCTTTTCCTAGTTTTTGCAATCTACAAAGTAACCGAGATCAGAAAGAAAAAACCGGTTATAGGAGAGTTTATAGGTGATACTGCGCAAACCATAGACCCACTGGGACCTGGAAAAACAGGCTTTGTTCGCTATAAAGGCGAATACTGGAAAGCTCGCTCAGAAGAGGAAATCGAACCGAAGACAGAAGTTGAAATTACTGGAAAAGAAAGAGAAATGCTCTTAGTAAAAAGAAAAATTTAATTATTCCCTCTTCTCCGGCTCAATCTCTTTTTAATTGTGCTTTATAGCCTCTTTAAAAAGGTTTTCAAGTTAGGCCAATTATTACTTATTTCTGATTTTTTCGAGGACTTTCTGTTTTTTTTCAATAGCGTCAAGCGCAGCCTTATCAATTGCTGCTCTCATTTCTTCAAAGTCCCTAGGATTCTCTTCGCCGTGGACTTTTTTCACAGGTGTGTAGGCAGATTCTCTAAATCTTGGTGTAAAGTCCTTGCGTTCGCCATTTAAGATGATTTCAGCCCCGCTTCCTTCCTCAACACGCCCTATAACATCAATTTCAATACCTGCGGCCCGGACAGTATCAAGGATTTCATCAACGTATGCGGGAGGGACAATTACAAGCAAAGCATCGAGAGAGACTCCAAGATAGTCAACTTTCAGGCTCTCAAGCATTGAAAAAACCTTTGGATTCACAAGAGCCCTTATCTTTTCCTCTTCAAAAACCAGTTTTACGCCTGCGGTCTTTGAGATTTCCTTTGCATCGCCCCGAATTCCACCATTGGTAACATCAGTCATTGAATGGACCTTTTTGTACAGGCCAGACTGTAGCAGGACCTCACAGGCTTCGAGGAAACGGATGTTAATGGTTTCCTCGACAACGTCATGCATATCGTAGTAAAGCGCAGTTGTCGAAATCGTGCCTCCACCTGCTCCTTCGGTCATAAGAATAAGGTCTCCCACTTCTGTCCGGTTCCTTGAGGTAAGTGAAGAGGTTATTCCTACAGCTCCAACGCCGCCTGTCATGCGTTCACCTATAACCATGTCCCCACCGATTCGAAGCGTGCTTCCTGTAATAAGAGGGATTCCGGTAAGTTCAGAGACCGTGGTTATTCCTGCAATATGGTCAAAGATCTTTGCTACATCTCCATCGTCTGCTACGTGAATGTCAGAAAGCATTGCCAGAGGGCGAGCCCCCATAGCGTATATATCACGCAGAGCTGCCCGAGCTACATGAAAACCCGAAAGGAAAGGAAAGTCGCTCAGGCGAGAATGAATACCATCAATCGTGATCACAAGGTAGTCTTCACCGATTTTGACAACCCCTGAGTCGTCAAGCTGGGAGCTATCCACAACTGCACCGGTCTTACCTATAACTTCCCCAAGCTTGGAGTGAACGTAAAAGTCCCCTATGCCCCTTGAGCCTACACCGAATTCTCCCATTGAAACGCCTGAGAGAGTCGAACTTAACACATCTCCTTTAACATTAAGTGTTGCTTTTGCCTCACAAACTACCGCAGCCGCGATTTCGTGAGCCCTCTCCGGGCTTATGTGCTTAATTTCAAGAATTCTTGAAGCCAGTTTTGCCTCAAGCCCTGCTTCATTTGAAGGGTTCTCCCTGAGAGCCCGTTTTGCATAGCCTTCTATATCCATATTATAACCATCTCTTGTGGATCTTTCTGCCCTGAAAAGTGTGCAAGGGCAGGATAATTTGGCATTCAAGTGTCAATCTATTGATTTTAGGTATTTTTGTTGATTTCAGATACTTTAGTGAAAAAATATTTGGAATTTTAGTGTAAAGTACTTAGAAATCAGAATTCAATTATCTGGACAAATCTGGACAAAAATGAAAAAATAAACTTTGAACACGGGGGTAAATTCCTTGGATAAATCAATTAAAGGAATGCAGATATTTAGCACATTTCTACAAAGTTTTTTAAAATCTTCAACCCGATAGCTCCGCTTTTCTCAGGGTGAAACTGCGTACCCATGACATTTCCGTTAGAGTTTACGACAGACGCTGAAAAATCCAGTCCATAATTGCAGGATGCGAGGGTGTTTTCAGGCTCTGTGTCCACGTAATAGGAATGCACGAAATATACGAAGGAGTTATCAGGAATGCCTTTAAACAGAGGGTGATCCTGCTTGATTTTAATATTGTTCCAGCCAATATGAGGCACCTTTAATTCGGATTTTGGAAAGCGCAGTACTTTGCCAGAGATAAGGTCAAGCCCATCAGTAAGCTTTCCTTCCTCCGAAGAACTCATGAGAACCTGCTGGCCAAGGCAGATTCCAAGCATCGGCTTGCCTGACCGTGCGTATTCTTCGATAGTTCCTTTGATGGGGGCAAGGCGCTTCATCGCATCTACAAAAGCGCCGACACCAGGAAGAATTAAACCGTCTGCGGCAAGAATCTCCTCAGGGTCCCCGGAGATTGCGTGACTGGATCCGACGCGTTCTAGCCCCTTTTGGACACTACGGAGGTTTCCAAGCCCGTAATCGAGAATTACAATTCTTTTCATAACTTTAACAAACAAAGTTAAAATAGATTAACTTTACGAGCAAGGAAAAAGACAGCAGGGAAATAATTAGAAGAAAGAAAAATAAGACAAAAAATAAAGAAGCCTGTAAATTCTTTGCAGTTAAGACCTGCCAGCAGGAAGTGTGTAAGAACTTTTCTCCCTTTCAAAAATCACCTTGTATTTGCCACAATGCATGCATTCATAGCGTTTTCCCATCACTGTTGGCAAAAAGCACACTGAGCCGCTTTTTCGCTTCCATTTATGCAGTCCAAAAAAACACAAGAAACTACGATCACGGTCCGATTCGCCTGATTCATCAGAGCATTCTTGAGTCAAAAAATTGTTTCCCCTTGTTTCTGATTGATAAGGTTATTCTACAACAATAAAGAGAGTATGTGTAAAAGCACTATATAAATATTAGTTACCACATAAAATAGAGAGAAGCTTTTCTGTGAAAGAACGCCCTCTGACTAAAAATAAAAGAACAAAAACATAGTAACGGAATGTCAATAGAATTTATTGAGACTTTAACGAAATTTTCCCGCAAGCTCAAATAATCATCAATCAAAAGGTAATCTAGTCACCAAGAAATAAAAAACCATAGTGGAAGTTCTGGAGCTATATTTATTTGAATAATTACCAAAAAAGAAAAATGGAGGTTGCCTCCTTTCACTTATCCATTTTTCGAAGAAACAAGTTTACCTTGAACATTATACAAGTAGGCTGTGTCTCCGTATTCATTATGGTCTGGATCATGATTATTCCAAATGAATGAATACTTATTCCAATATAGCGTACTTACAGTGTTTTTGCCACTTCCACTTCTGAGAGTTACTGTAGATTTAGCTTTTAATGTGTATGAGGAAAAAGTATAGGTATGCTTCGCACCCTGGTCTTTGATTTTCCAACCTTTTAGATTTACTAACGTCGTTCCTTTATTTGTAATCTGAACATACTCTTGATTCGGCTTTTCACCAGGAACGCCAACATCCAAGGCACTGATATAAACTGAGTTGCTGGAACTACTCTTAGCTGTTGCACCTAAAACAGAAGGAAGAGTGCCTAAGATTAAACACATAGCCAAAAAGATAACAACTATTCGATTTTTTAACATCTTACCACCTGTATACCTATCATCGTTTTGAAGCAGTCTTCCTTTTACATCTTATACACCTTAACTCTTTTGATTTCTGTACATGAGATTGTAGAAAAGATAAGATGCGATTTAGATATACAGCCAGAACAAAGAGAGCAGCAACCTCTATGAGTCAGTTATACAGGCGAGTTCTCTTTTGATACTTCAAAGAAAGGACTGTGAGAGTTTAGAGAAGTCCAGAATCTCTAGATTTTGAACTCACTTTTTAAACTCTATACCTCTGCTAATCATTTCAGTTTCTACATCTTCAAGCAAGGTTTTGAGATCAATCATAACTTCAGTTAAATGAGAATCAGAAGTATTTACGAATCCTTCATCGACTGCATGCCTTATCCGCTCTAACATTTTTATTCTTAGATAGTTGAGAGTATTAGGATCTAGAGACCTAGAATCTTCAAATTCGTTATCTACCATTGTTTTTTAACTCCTTAGATTTTCAGTGATTACAAGAACGCAACATATCTCAATTATTGAAAGAATCAAAGGGAGAATTTAGAGAATAGTCTTCTTTCATACTATCTCTTAAATTCTTCTTTTGTCCCGAGAATTGCAGGTTTCTCAGGCTACATAACTTTAACCATGCAGACTCAAGCAGTTTAAATTTTGCGCCACCTTTTCGCATTTTCTGGTTCCCTTCAGGAACCACTTCTCAAAAGATACCTGCTGTGTTTCCATGTAGGCTTTCTGTATTTTCTTTTTTCCCGTATGCTGCATTGCAATGGCTGTTACCACGTACGCCAATATTAGGTCCGCGTTTCTTCTCCTCCTTCTAGAAGATCATTTTTGCCTATCTCGCTTACAGAATTGTAAGCCTCATAGACGTATCTTTGTCCCCTCATTGCCGATAGCACTGCGGCTATGCCACAGAGTACAGCTCCAATTATGAAAGAAATCCGCAACGCTGGCATGAACGCCTGCTGTAGTGTCTGCGGAAACCAGTAGTTGCTCGTCAATGTGGTTACGATTTGTTGCGGTATTGAGCTGACGATACTCGAACCCATAGATTTCAGAATCGAGATCATTGGATTATAGCCCAGAAAAGCAGAGAACAACGCATTTGTAGGCGACATTGTTGCTAGCTGATTCGCCAGTTGTTGCAAAGCAGGGGCAATCTGTGAAGATCCAAGGCTGGCAAACGAGTTGTGTACAGCACCCGGAAACGCTTTTTGGATACCTATTATCACGATGGTGAAGAATACGGACATGCTCAGCGTACTGGCCGAGTTCCCCAGTGTGGACAACATGCCCGAAGCAACACCCCGATTCTGAGGAGGCACAGAGTTCATTATTGATGAGCTGTTAGGAGAAGCGAACATACCGTTGCCAATACCCATGAATAAGATCAGTATTCCCAACTCCCAGTAGTCGAAGTTATAGGGAAGTAGCGAGAGCCCGACAAAGACCAGTGCAACAATGGTCATTCCGATAGTGGCTATCCATCTAGGCCCATACTTGTCTGAAAGCATCCCGGAAATCGGGCCCATAATCATGAAGCCAAGAGTCATGGGCAACATGTAGATACCTGCCCATAAAGGCGTATCCTCAAAACGGTAACCGTGGAGCGGTAGCCAGATCCCTTGCAGCAGAAGAATAAGCATGAACATGGCCCC
Organism: Methanosarcina sp.; assembly: GCA_036504475.1. Classification (GTDB taxonomy): domain Archaea; phylum Halobacteriota; class Methanosarcinia; order Methanosarcinales; family Methanosarcinaceae; genus Methanosarcina. The sequence goes on along the minus strand of DASXVB010000006.1, from coordinate 4,285 downwards.
TCCTCGGGCAATAGCTGCAGTGAAGCTAGCAAGACACCCGTAGGCAAAAGCCCTGATCCTGAAAAACTCCAGCTTAAACATTGGGTTTTTCACCTTGCTCTCGACAAATGGGAAAGCAATCAGCAATAAAATTCCGATACTGAGAGCTGCGATCACCAAGGGATTGTTCCAACCCATTGCATCGGTGACACCATTATGGTTGTAAGGCATCAGGCCATAAGTGACACCGACCAGAAGAGAAGTCAGCCCGCCAACAAAAAGTAAGTTTCCGACAATATCGAGACTGGTCTTGGACGCCCGGAACGAAATATCTTTCATCTTCCAATAAGACCATACCGTTCCAAGAACGGCAAAGGGGATATTGACCAGGAACACATAACGCCAGTTGTACGTCGCCAGTACGCCACCGAGCAGCAAACCAATGAACTGACCTGACATGAAGGCAACCATGTTTATCCCTAGTGCCTTTCCCCTCTCGCTGACAGGAAACGCATCAGTAATGATGGCTGAGCCGTTTGCTATGGTGAACGCGCTGCCCACGGCCTGTATGAGCCTGAAAATAATTAGCTCCAGCGCACCAGTATTGCCAGTGCCAGGTGTCAGGTAGAGCATGGTTGAACCGATAGCAAATATAAGGAAGCCCAGCCGGAAGAGTTTTATTCGTCCATACATGTCCGCCAGCCGACCAATAGTGAGGAGCAGTGTAGATGTGATTAGGCCAAAGCCCATAAGGAGCCACAGCAGGTATTGGAATGCACCCGGATCCGTTGGGTCCATCTGGATGCCTTTGAATATCGCGGGCAGCGAAATCAGGATGATGCTGCCGTTGACAGAACCCATTAATGATGCTAGGGTAACATTGAACAGTGCAACCCATTTGTAAGCAATATTCTTCCCAGACCCTCCCGCGGCTACTTTGTCTGTTAAATTGCGATTTTCACTCAATTTATATTACCTTCCATTTTTATCTGTTTCGTTTTTTTGGTTTTGAGAATTACAGTCGTGCACCGCCTCAGAGTTCGGTATAACATCCTGGGTATCGCCAGCATCAATAATATCGTCACCTTCAATTACAGTGTTGACGATCCGAGACATTTCGTTCAGGAGTTCCAGTTTTTCCTGCGTCATGCGATCAAGCCCTGATATTCCCTTGGGGGTGATAGTGTATACTTTTCTGCGTTCGATTTCCTCGCTCTGGATGAAACCTTTCGACTCAAGTTTCTCCAATATTGGATAAATCGAGCCTGCACTTGGAGTCCAGCGTCCATTCGAGCGAAGTTCGACCGTCTTGATGATGTCATAGCCATGAGTAGGCTTCTCTTTAATAATTTTCAGCACAATGTACTTGAGAAAAGCTCGCCTGACTTCTGTACACATTTTATTATCGGTGTTTTCTTCCATGGTTCGTGCCCCGACATATCGGCAAGTGATATATCGGTAGATAATATAGTATTTATATCTTTTTGGCAACTATTAACCATTAAAAATTAGTTAGATAACATCAATTTTGACGTTTTAGCTTCATAGAAGCAAGACAAAAGGCTAGGAAACAGCATAAAGGAAATCTGAAAAAAAGTAACATGAACTAAATAACCAAGAATGATTCATTTTTAAGTTTGCTCAAAAATCAAAGTTGTGCTGGCGCACCCCGCTGCAAGCAACGGAGGACGTTCGCGCCACCGTTGGAAATTCCGTTAAAGGAGACAATAACCCTAAACAACTTAGTTTGAGCAGAAGTTAACAACCGAAAGAATGTCGGTATTCGCTATTCTATGGTTATTCTGAACCGTTTAACCTTGACGAAAATAAGTATGACAAATTCAAGTACAGATATCATTTATGCATACATACAATTTTCGTTTAAACGCCCCGATGTAAACAACTTGGCTATTATTGGCACATCGGTATTCTTCACAACAAACAATTCTCTATTATCAAAACGTACACAGCCTTTATGTATACTGTAGTTTACCCCTCCTGATTTTAATTTATTACTTGCTTTATCAAAGTGTTCGTAAGGGACTTGCAAAACGACGAGATCGGAAGAATGCACCTTTAATATGCATTCACGATATGCTTTGTTAAGGTTGTAGTCTTGTTGTTCCGATGTTATTTCAGTTATTAGAGCTTCAGCTTCAGTTTTATCTGAAAATACTTTATCTGCAAACTTTTTGAACTCATCAACGGTTACAAAGATCACCGGGAGCCAACACTTAGTTTGAATATCACCTTCAGAAATATCCCAAGCAAGTGGCAAGTCTGGAATACTACCTGAGAAGTGTTCGAAAAGAATACTCATGCAAGGCACTGGGATAAGTTCTCTCTTTTTAAGTAATGCACTTAACGCCATGCATAATGATTCCGAAAGTCCAAAAGCATGTAAAACATTTCGTTGTTCAGGGTCAGACAGAGTATATTCTCCCTTCCCAAATGTTCTAGATAAGTCAGTACTTGTTGCAAATCCTACACTTTCTATAAAACAAAGAATCTGTTGTTGTAAAGGGCATGACTCTATTATCCCAACTAGGTCATCATTCATCTTCTAAACTCCCCCCTATTTTGTAAACATCAATTACGACTGAATACACAAACATAAGAATTTGAAATTAGTTCTGATCAAAAACCTCAATTCTTACCTGCAAATTCTCCCTGACTTCTGGCTTTATCTGATGTAATTTATTCAAGTGGACCATACCCTTGTAATTCTCTACTACAGAATCCGATTTGAGACTATATAAAATTTTTGAGTTGTGGCTCTGTTAAAATTAATAAAATGAATTCCGAAGCAAAAGAGAAGAATACAAAAAAGAAAGAGAAAATAAGAACTGAAAAAAGAGAATAGTGGAAAGGGGAAAAATAAGATATAAAATAGGAAAATTGGGGGTGAAAAAAAGAATAATATCAAAGAAGGAAAAAATCTCTCTAAAAGAGAAATAAAGAAAGGTTAGATCAGCCTGATCTCAATCGTTTCTCCCTTATCTTGAGCTTCCAGAATATCGGATGCAAGGTTTGAGTTCGCCCTGAGTTTCACATCTCCATGTCGGCTTACGGTTGCACTGAACAGGTACTGGTCTTCGAGATAGATTTCTACGTCCTTTCCTGCAAGCTCCGGCGCCCCAAGAATAAGGTGTTTTTTATCTCTCTCAATGAAAGGATGAACAGAAGAAATGCTAGGTACCTCTTCAAAGCTAAGTGTTTTTCGCTTTTCTCTGGGAACTCTGCTTTCAGCTCCGTATTTCCGTCCTTTTGCAGATCTTGAAGCTTCGATCTCCAGTTCTCTTACATCAATATGCAGCCCAAGGATATTTTCGATCCGGTCAATGACATTCCCACCTTTGCCAATAACTTTTCGCACTTCGTCTTCCCGAACCTTTACAATTGCACTGTCATCTGATGTCACTTCAACTTCAACCGGGCCGGAGGCGTACCTGCCAATAACATTTCTTATTTCCTCTTCAGCAAGCTTCCAGGCAGGTTTCCTTAGTTCGGTAGGAAGCCCTACTGGCATAACAACAACCTGCTCCCCATAGGTATAGATTTCATATTCGACTTTTCGGGTCTCAAAATCGGCAATAACAATTACCGGTCTTGCAAGATCCTGTTCGGTCATTCCATGAGGAACTTTGACAGTAAACTCAAGTACCAGAACCTTTGCCACTTCTCCTTTATCAATGAAAATAACGGTATCCACTACCTGGGGGATTACGCCCAGTTCAACCCTTCCGATCAGACGTTGAATTGCATCCACTGCCCTGGTTGCATGCACGACTCCAATCATCCCTACGCCTGCAAGCCTCATATCGGCAAAAATTAGGAAATCACCGGTTTTCCGGACTTCATCATAAATTGTATAATCCGGCCTGACCAGAAGCAGAAGATCCGCAGTGTTTTCCATCCTGCCGTTCAGAGGTGAATACTGGGTAATTTCAGGAGGTACCTGGAGGTCTCTTGGGGATTCCATAGTTTTGACCACCTGCCCATGATCATTCAGGTATCGAGCAACTCCAGCGGCAAAAGTAGATTTTCCAGCCCCTGGAGGACCGGCGATAAGAATACCACGCTGGCTTGCAATCCGTTCTTTGAGTTTATCGCTCAGCCGGTAATGCTCAAGATCTACAATTACAGTTGGTCTGACAACCGTAATTTCCATATCATCGGAAAAAGGCGGGTTAGCAATTGCAATTCGCATATTCCGGATTTGCAGGACAGTAGCTCCACTTGAAGATACCTCTATAAAGGATTCCGGATCTAGCCTTGCTCTTTCAATAAGTTCTCTTGAGATACT
>DASXVB010000005.1:0-10416 GCA_036504475.1 Methanosarcina sp. | reverse complement strand
AAAAAGGAGTAGTTTTCAGTATGCAATACAGCCTTGGGATTGATGCAGGAGGCACATACACCGATGCGGTGCTTGTAAGGGATACGGACGGTGTCATTGTTGACTCAAATAAGTCGCTTACCACCTATCCAGACCTCCATCCCGGCATCAAAAACGCAATAGACGGCCTAGACCCTGAATACTTGAAAAATATAAAGCTTGTTTCGGTTTCCACAACCCTTTCCACCAACACTATTTTGGAAGGAACTGGGTTTCCAGTAGCTCTGATCCTTATTGGAGCCCATCCTTTTGAAAAGCAATTGCCTACAAAATATATGCTTTTTGCATCCGGTGGACATGATCAAAATGGAGAAGAAGAGACTCCTCTTGATCTGGGAGCTATTGAGAAGTTCACCCTGCGCGTAAAGGATAAGGTTTCTGCTTTTGCTGTTTCTTCCTATTTCAGCACAAGAAACCCGGAGCATGAACTCAGAGTAAAAGATCGAGTTCTTGAACTTACAGGCCTTCCTGCTGTTTGTGGGCATGAACTTTCCCAACAACTCGGAGCCTATGAAAGAGCAGTTACAGCTTTCCTCAATGCTCAGTTGATCCCGATAACAAGGCAGTTTGTCAAGTCCATCATCAAGGATATACAAGAGCGGGGAATTAATGCCAGACTCCTTATGCTCAAATGCGATGGCTCCGTGGTCGGAATCAAAGATGCCCTGAAAAAGCCTATTGAAACGATCTTTTCCGGTCCTGCAGCAAGCTTGGTTGGAGCCTCGTATCTCTCTGGACTTGATACCTGTGCTGTAATTGATGTTGGCGGAACGAGCACAGATATTTCCTCGATCTGCATGGGTGTCCCTGACCTGAGCGAAGAAGGCGCAGTCGTTGGTGGCTGGAAGACTAGAGTTAAAGCTATTCGGATGGAAACAACGGCTACAGGCGGGGACAGCCATATCTGGATTGTAGACCGAGAACTCTTCCTCGGGCCAAGACGAGTTATGCCCCTGGCAGTAGCTGCAGTAAAATATCCAAGTTTTTTGAATAATTTTAAAAGGACTCCCTTGTATATCGGAGAAGATCTAGGGGAAAATATTCAGCCCACAAAGTTCTTTGTAAGGAATGGTTATCCAACAGGAGAATTGAGCAGGGCTGAAGCTGAAGTGCTGAAGGTTATCGGAGAAGAACCCGTTTCAGTACCTGAAATCAAAACCCTAATCCGAAAAAATTTTCATCCTCAGACTTTAGATTCCCTTATCATAAAACGCCTTGTGCAGGCAATTGGTTTCACTCCTACTGACGCTCTGCATGTGCTGGGAGAATATACCGCGTGGAACCAGGAGGCTTCTAGGATAGGTGCAGAAAGGCTTGCAAGGCTAATGCGTATGACACCAGTGGAATTCTGCACTGCTGTGAAAAAGAGAGTTGTCAGGAACATGGCGCTTCATCTTCTCTCGTACATCCTGGCAGGAGTTCCGGAAGCAGCCATTGCAAAGATACTTGACGAAAACTATCCTGCAAAATTCAAATTGGGAGTTCCGGTTGTTTTGCTCGGAGGACCTGTCCGAGCGCACAGGAAAGAATTGGAGAGCTTTGTTGATGCTGAAATCCTTGTTCCCGAACACGCTGAGGTAGGAAATGCTGTCGGTGCTCTTGTAGGAAGAGGAATTAAAAGAGTTGAAATCCTGATAAGACCAGCAAGCTTAATGTCTCCAGACAATGATTTCCTAGTTTTTACTCCAAGCAACAGGCTGAAGTTCGATACGTATTCGGAAGCGCTTGAAACCGCAACCAAACTTGGGAAAGAGCTTGTTGCGGATTACATGCAAGACTGCGGCCTTAGCGGAAATCAGGTTGAAATCTCAATCGAGAAAAAGACCATCTCTCCTAACGGCTGGAATCATCCTCCTATGGAAACAAGCCTTCTAGTTATGGGAGTAGGGATGAGGGAAAGATCTGCTTGGGCGAATCCAAGTTAAGGATTGTAATATGTTCAAAGGGCATATTGTTCGATGTATAAGGAAGAAAAATGATTTCATAAAGGAAGAAAAATGATTTCATAAACTGGTATAAGAAAATACTGAAATTTTGAACTATAAAATAAATGATTTGGATTAACTGAATGGAAGTTTTTTTAGAAAATATAAAGGATAAACAGTTTTTGAATATAAGGAGAGAAGTTTATGGTGAAAATGATAATTTTTGACCCTGCAATGTGCTGTTCTACTGGCTTATGTGGACCTGTAATTGACATGGAGCTTTTAAGGGTATCAACAGTTCTGAATAATCTGGGAAAAAATGGTGTGAAGGTTGAAAGATACAATCTAAATAATAACCCCCAGGCCTTTGTAGATAACATAGTTATAAACGAAATACTGAACCGAGATGGGATTGATGTTTTACCTGTGACTATTGTTGAAGGTAAAGTGGTCAAGACTAAAAAATATCCTACAAACGATGAGTTTCTTAAATTTTTGAATGTACCAGAAAATTACCTAAAAGCAAAGAAAACGCTTGAAGTGAAGGATTGCGGTTGTGGCGACAAATGTTGCTCAGATTAAGCCATTTAGGTGAGTATATTGTTTGAAGCATTTAATCCCAAACAAATGAGACTTACTAAATACTTATTTTTTACAGGTAAAGGTGGAGTTGGAAAAACTTCCACTGCCTGTGCTACTGCTGTAACTCTGGCGGATGAAGGGAAAAAAGTTTTGCTAATCAGTACTGATCCTGCTTCAAATCTGCAGGATGTATTTAACACCGAACTAAATAATAAAGGAGTTTCTATAAAAGATGTGCCCAATTTGATTGTGACCAATCTTGACCCCGAACAAGCTGCCCAGGAATATAAAGAAAGTGTTGTAGCACCATATAGAGGAAAGCTGCCTGAGGTGGTAATTAAAAATATGGAAGAACAGCTTTCCGGTTCATGTACTGTTGAAATCGCTGCTTTTAATGAATTTTCAGCATTTATAACTGATAAAAAGACAGAGCAAGAATATGATTATATCATTTTTGATACAGCTCCTACCGGGCACACTCTTCGATTGATGCAATTGCCTTCAGCCTGGAGTAATTTCATAAGCGAAAGTACACATGGAGCATCTTGCTTAGGTCAACTTTCCGGGCTTGAAAGTAAAAAAGAGATTTATAAGCAAGCCGTAGAAACCTTGTCTAATAAGGATATGACTACTCTTATTCTTGTTTCTCGCTCGGAAAAAGAACCACTTCAAGAGGCTGAAAGGGCTTCACAGGAGCTTCAAGATTTAGGTGTTAATAATCAAATACTTATAATTAATGGTATGCTGCAAGGCTATGATGATATTGTATCTCAAAGCCTTTTTGATAAGCAACAAGAAGCTTTGAAAAACATACCTATTGGTTTAAAAGATTTCAGGACCTATGAAATTCCTCTTAGAGCGTATAATATTACCGGTATAGAGAATGTAAGAGCATTCTTACACATGGATAACGATAAAATTAGCGATGAAAAGATCAATTCTAAGCGAATTTCTAAACTCAAAGATGTTATAGATGACCTGTATGCCTCTGGCAAAAAAGTAATATTCACCATGGGTAAAGGCGGTGTTGGAAAAACAACTATTGCAGCAGCAATTGCACTAGGTATTGCCCGAAAGGGTGCTAAAGTTCACCTTACAACAACAGATCCTGCAGCGAATATCGAATTCGTTATACAAGAAAGTAATGACATAACAGTAAGTAGGATTGACGAAGAGGCGGAACTTGCTAAATACAAAGAAGAGGTGCTTGCCAAAGCAAGGAAAACAATGGGTGAAGATGATATTGCCTATGTCGAAGAAGATTTAAGGTCACCCTGTACGCAGGAAATTGCTGTTTTTAGAGCTTTTGCTCAAATTGTAGAGAAAGCTAAAGATGAGATTGTTATTATTGACACGGCACCTACTGGGCATACTCTTTTACTTCTTGATTCAACCCAAAGTTATCACAGAGAAGTCAGTCGCTTGCAAAGTGATATCCCAGAATCGGTTAAAAATTTGTTACCCAGGTTGAGGAATGCTAACGAAACCGAGGTTCTAATCATTACATTAGCAGAAGCTACACCTGTTTATGAGGCAATCAGGCTTGAAGCTGACTTGAAGCGTGCAGGAATTAATAGCAAATGGTGGATAATCAATGCAAGCTTATATGCAACCAAAACAACGAATAAAACTCTCAAGGCGAAAGCCAGCAATGAGATTGAATGGATAAACAAAGTTAACAAACATTCAGATGGTAATCTTGCGGTTGTAGAGTGGAAAGCAGATGAAATCAAAGGTGAAAAGTTACTGGACTTAATACAATAAAATAACTGTTTAAAGTTCATACAGCTTAGTTCTGTAGCAAATTATCTAACCTTACATGGGGCAGTTATCTCCGTTAATACATATCTGAATCAGAATGGGGTAAAGGTTAGTGAAGATCTAGTGAGTATATGAGAGGGTGAAACAGTGGACGCAAATGAGAAAAAAGACGTAATTAAAAAGAGATATGGAAAGATTGCAACGATAGGCGGCTCGTGTTGTTCTAGTGGATGCTGTGGAGATTCAAGTACGGCAGATCTGTCAAAATTTATTGGTTATTCCGAGAATGACATCAACGCTGTTCCAGATGCAAATCTGGGTCTTGGCTGTGGAAATCCAACAGCTTTTGCAGAATTAAAACCAAGCGATGTTGTATTAGATCTTGGATCAGGAGCAGGGTTTGACTGTTTCCTTGCTGCACAGAAGGTAGGAAAGTCAGGGAAAGTTATTGGAGTTGATATGACCCAGGCTATGGTCGAAAAAGCACAGGCCAATTCCCTGAAATATGGTTATCCAAATGTTGAGTTTCGTTTGGGAGATATCGAAGCTCTTCCGGTTGAGAGTGAATCAGTAGACGTTATTATCAGTAATTGCGTTATCAACCTTGCTCCAGATAAAGAAAAAGTTTTTAAGGAAGCCTTCCGGGTTTTGAAACCAGGCGGTGCAATGTATATTTCGGACATGGTTCTTCTGGCCGAGCTTCCTGAAGACCTGAAAAATGACAAAGACTTACTCACAAGTTGCATTGCAGGTGCTTTGCTTAAAGAAGAGTATCTCAGGATTTTAAGTGAAGCAGGATTTTCAGTTGAAATTTTGAATGAAGATCTAGGTATAAGCAAAAGGCAGTATAATGGGTTGCCTGCTGAGAGCTTGAAACTTAAAGCTTGGAAATAAAAGTTTTCTTACTTCTTTACCTTGTGACTCGAAACTTGATAGACAAAAATCAAAAAATGAACTAAAAACCGTTTAATATGAAGAATTACTAAGAAAAGGAGCTTGTATATGGGATGGCCTGTAACTTCTGGCGATTATGCAGTAGGAGATCCCAAATCTCCTGTGGCAGTAGTAACCCTGGCTTCTGACTATCGAAGCCTGAACTTGAAAAACTATGCCATCTGCGGAACTTGTTTTACGGAAAATTTCGGGATTGAGAAGATAATAGTTAATGTGCTTTCGAACCCTTGCATCAGCTGCCTGATTATCTGTGGGCAGGAGAGTGAACATTTTGCTGGGCAGTCCCTACTAGCACTTGCCAAAAATGGGGTTTCGACTTTCGGAGGGTCGAAAAAGATTGTCGGATCCGACGGAGTGATTCCTTACCTTGATGAAATCCCAGCGACTGCAATCTCCCGTTTTCTCCGGGAAATCGAAGTCATTGACCTTGTAGGGACAACCGACTCTTTTGTCATCCAGCAGGCAATCGATTCCTGTAGCGGAAAAGAAAGAAGAGAAGCTCCGGAGTTTTCCATGCCCAAAATCGATGAGCACAGCTGGAAGAAATACGAATCTGAAGTAAAGAAGAATGTAATGTCCAAAATTAAAAAAGATAAGCCTTCCTAAAATTAATTTTGTCCCAAGTGAATAATATTTTAACTTTCTCTCCCCTTAAGTGGAGCTTGCCTCTTGAAACATTAGACTAAAAATAAAAAAAGTAGGTAAATTTTTCCTTTTTAAATTTCATTGAAACTCAATGCTGATGCTGCCTGCTTTTTTTACCAAAGATTTTGCAAGGAAACCGCTTTCCATTCTACAAAGGTTGAGTACTGCGCAGGGTACAAGGCAATTTGAGCAGCACTTTGCTTCCTGTGCTCTATCAATAACATAATTGTTTTTAATGTCCAAAATTTCCATCATGGGAACTTCCATGTGAGAAAATTTCTTTATCTTTTCACATGGAGTTTCAATGTCAACAATGATTTTGTTTCCTTTTTTGTTTCCATGGATTTTGTGAACAAAATCGCAGAGTGTGGAATTTACAGTAAATTCAGTCAACATGTCACCCTCTATTTTTTGGTTATGCACGTTTTTTCGAGTCCGAGATTACTCGGACTGTAGGGTCTTAAAGGTATTTTCAAGAGCTTTGAAGAATTCATCCTCTTTGAGTTCTTTCTCTTTGGTTTTTTTGATCCCAAATTCAGAGATAACAATCTGACGATCTACTTTGAAGCCTGCAAGTTCGAGAGTTTTACTTGCACAGTTCACCGGACAGCCATCAATTGCGATTATCCGGTCACAGGCTTCGGCAGACTTCATAAGCCCTGGAGCTCTTGCACCAATTCCTGCAGTACACATAAGGTTTCCAATATTCTGTTTTTCAAGTTCAATTGCAATTTTATTTGAGAGCTGACCAACATTTGAAGCCCCTACACATGGAAAAATTGCTACATTTGCTGAACCGCATGCACATTTTGTATCTTCTGCCATAATTTATTCTCCTTTCTGATTCTTATTAGAATTTAGTATTTCTTGATGTAGACTAGGCATATTCTTTTTATTGAGAAATCCATTTTCTAATCTCTTTTTCGTCCGGAACTTTACCCACTATTTTTACTTTCCCATCAATGACGACTGCAGGTGTGATCATAACGCCGTAATTCAAGATTTTTTCAACATCTTCAATCTTAACAACTTCGGCTTCAATACCATCATTCTTCAATACTTTTTCAATAGCTTCTTTTGTTTTCTTGCACTTTGAACAGCCAGTTCCAAGAACTTCAATTTTCATGTTTTAGCCTCATACTTTATTTTCGTTTATTTTTGCCTTTGGTAATTTCAGAATACTTTAATCTTAGAGAATAATGTTAAATAGATATCCTGTAAATATGATTGATACCGTAACAATTAAAACAAAGGCTCCGATCAACTCGTTTTTAAGTACCTTTTTCAGGATAATCATTTCAGGAAGCGAAAGTGCAGTAACTGCCATAAGGAAGGCTAGAGCAGTGCCTACTGGAAGCCCTTTTCCAATAAGACTTTCCACAATCGGAATCATGCCCATAACGTTTGAGTATAAGGGCACCCCTATAACGACCGCAATTGGAACAGCAAGCAAATTGTCCTTCCCTGCATATTGTGCAAGGATGCCTTCGGGAGCATATCCGTGAAAGATTCCTCCCAAAGTAACTCCGATAATCACATAGAGCCATACTTTTTCCACGATGTCTTTAACATTGTCAAAAGCAATAGCGGCCCGTTCTTTTATACTTAGAGCTTCTGGCTTTTTGTTCTGATCCCCCACTTTGATTTTGTAAACGAAATCAGCTACATATTTTTCCATTTTCAGGAGGCCTATAATATATCCACCAATAACACCAAGCAAAATGCCTGACACTGTATAAATCAAGGTTGCTTTAAGGCCAATAGTAGCCCACAGTGCAGCAACTGCGGCTTCGTTTACTAGGGGAGAGGTAATAAGGAAGGAGAACGTCACTCCAAGAGGAATTCCAGCTTCCACGAAACCAATAAAAAGAGGCACTGATGAACAAGAACAAAAGGGCGTCACTGCTCCAAACATGGAGGCTAATAGATGATACTGCAGCCCTGTTTTGCCTCCAAGATATTTTCGGGTTTTTTCTGGGGTCACATAGGTTCTGATGTAGGAAACAGCGAAAATCATCACAACTAGCAGAATTAAGATTTTCAACACATCATAAATGATAAAGTTAACACTGGCTGCAAGGTGTGTTTCAGGTGCAATCCCTAACACTTCATATGTCAGTTTATCAGCAATCCATTGAAGGGGATAGAATACATCAACCATTTTGGAGTCCTTCTTTAAGTTTTCAACCTATTTTTAGATACATTAATTATTGATCATATCAATATACATTGATATAACGTTTATAGGATATAAAAGTAACGAAAATGGTTGATTCGGTTTCCTGTCTAATACTGGAAACTTACACATCTAAATTCCAAAAGAATTCAAGGGATTTTACTAAAACATAAACTTAAAATATTTGACCTTAATTCAAAAAATAAGTACAAAATTATTCTTCGACAACTTTGAGGATCTTCCTGATTTTATCGTTTTCTATGGAATAAAGCCTCATCTTTCCTTCTTTTCTTACCTTAATTATTCCCCAGTCCTGCAACTTTGCAAGGTGCATTGAAGTATTGGACTGAGTTCTACCAATGAGTTCCGGAATCTCACAGGCGCATAGTTCTCCCTTGTTACCGTATTTATTTTCTCTGCATTTATTCTCAGATTCGATTAAAGCCTTAATGATTCTATACCTGGTATCTTCGCTCAGGGCTTTGAAAAGCTGTGTATTTTCTTCATTAATCATATCAATAATCATTGAATCTTTGAAGTTATATATATTTTTCGAAATAGGAAATAGATTTATTGCTTGTAAGTAGAAAATAAAGATTATTTTGATTTTCACAGTTATTCAGGCTAATAGAATAAGCATATTTATACTTTTCAAATTCAGGGTGTTTTTTCAAATGTCTGCAAGATCCAGTCTTTTATTTCATCCCTGACTCTCCTGAAGACTCTTAACCGTTCTTCTTCCGATCCCATAGACGCAGCAGGATCCTCAAAACTTTTGTGAATTACTTGCCTTGCTCTGGGAAATTTGCTTGGGTGCTCCAGATTCGTGCTGCAAATTGGGCAGGCCGTTTTAGCATTGTCGCAGACAGTGATCGCCACATCAAATATGATATCCTGAAACTCCTGGGGAGTTTTGGAGTACTGACCGGAGATATCGATTCCGATTTCCTTCATAGCTATAACTGCAAGAGGATTAACGGTTGTTGCTTCAACGCCGGCACTGTAAGCCTCGTACCGATCTCCATAAATAGCTCTTAAAAGACCTTCTGCCATCTGTGACCTAGCTGAGTTATGGGTGCACAGAAAAAGGATCTTCTTCTTTTCTTGTGGTCTCATGTTTGTTACCATTTTTCTATTATCACCCGTGATGATAAATCAACATTGTGATTGTTAGTGTATTTGGATTTTAGGATGTTCGATATGCCAGAAGATTTCGTTGGTTTTAGTCCTCATTTTCGGGCAACCTTTTGCGCCTCTTTTACAATCTCCTTCATCATCTCTCCAACAAGGTTTGCTTTTTCACAATGAGAAGCTTCTTTTGGTTTGCAGTTTAGGAGAATACTCATAAGTCTGTCAGCGATTCGATAAAACTTCATATCCTCAAGTCTGACTAAAAGTCCTGATAAGCTTTCACTAAATTCCCTGCATTTATCATGGTTACAGACTGCCTGCTCATGTAACTGGCAGACAGACTGCAGATCCTTTATTATCTCGCTTGGGATATCTTCGACCATAAAAATCGATCCAGCTCAACATTCATTTTCAATAAAGATAGGAATTGTTGAAAGTACAAAGTATATTTGGTGGAGTAAAATCTGGCGTTCCTAACTGAAAAGTAAAAAATGAGTCTCAAAATTAGTAACGTCAGACATTTAAAATGTATACTCGTGCCTACAATGCTCCATTATATCCTCTATAAAATCAGAGTAAAAGTTATCCAATACTGTCATTTTTTCCCCTGCCTTAATACCTCTGGCCTCAAGGTCTTCTTTACATGCATAAATTTCGCACTCTGGCAGTTGTTCTATTCCGCCAAGTAGGTGATATACTCCGTCTCCTGCAAGGTAGAGTCTGGCTTTTCCAGCGCGGACAGCCAATTTGAGGCATAGCTCCGATCTCGGACTGAAGGGAGGCTTTGTTAGCAGGAATATATCCAATTTTTCTTGCTTCATATTATCACCCGAATAATCCTGAATCAGCTAGCATTAAAACGAGATAACACAGTCTGAGCTTTCCATCGCTTCGAAAAATTCTTTTTCATCTGTCAGTTCCAGGGTTTCTATAAAAGTTTCCCCGAAAAGGCACCTCTCCATCAGTGAGGGTTCGTGCACCAGCACTCTTAACTCTCCGTATGCATAAAGAATATCCGCAAGATTTGGTAATCCAAGATTTTTACTATCTTGACCTGCAACTGCAAGATAAACTCCATCTCCATAAAGTCCGAGAGTGACATCCATCTCGCTAAGGCTTACAGCCGCCGCATTCAATGCTCCAAAAGCTTTTTCACTACCGTATGGGGCTATGTCCAGCAGATAAAAAACTGATTTCATTGGG
>DASXVB010000004.1:0-16287 GCA_036504475.1 Methanosarcina sp. | reverse complement strand
CATAATTTGAGAAGTATAAAAAATAATAAAATTTTTTCATGTTCTAACTTTTTGATCCATTGAGCCAAATGCTCACGTAATTGGTGTCAAATTTTAACTACTTTCTAAAAATATAAAAAAACCTCAATAGTATTATATATTGGGACAATTCTTTATTTTAGTAACCATTGCAAATAGTTATAATTTAACTGAACTAAATTTTTAATGTTTTATTCAGGTTTTTAGCGATGGTAGCCAATTGCAAGTGAAATCAATACTCAATTTCTATGATTTCAGGGAATAATAAGCACTAAAAGAAATGGAAAAGAGGAATAAGAAATGAAAAAGAAAGCGTATTCAATAGCTTTAGCTTCAATATTTATTATATCTCTAGTTTTTGTTTCATCTGCGGCATCGGCATCTCCAATAAGAGATCTTCACAGTACCAACTTACCGCAGATCACAAGTGGAGTAGGGGACTCCTCAGATGACCAAGTTATATCCGATGAGTTATCTACAGACGGAAATGCTACAGCTACAGAACCTCTACAAGCTGCTGCACCAAAGATTACTGAAACAAGGATTACCAGCAATGCCTTAGAGCAGTGGAATCCTGTTATTTATGGTAACAAGATTGCGTGGCAAGACAATCGTAATGGAAACTGGGATGTCTACGTATTTGACCTTTCTACTAAAAAGGAAATCTCTACTCTCAATACATCAAATCAGTACCTTCCTGATATCTATGATAACAAGATAGTGTGGGCAGATGAGCGCAATGGAGGTAGTGATATTTATCTGCAAGATCTTTCCACTAAAAAACAAACTCGAATAACCACAACCGGATCAGCATACGCTCCTAAAATCTACGGTAACAAGATTGTCTGGACAGGTTCTCCCTATGGTGAAGACTCCGATGTGTACAATATTTATATGTACGACCTTTCCACTAAAAAGGAAACTCAGATTACCACCGACGGATCAGATGACCATTACTCTCCTGCTATATATGGTAACTATATTGTGTGGGAAGATTGGCGCAATGGAAACGGAGATATCTACATGTACGATCTCTCCACTAAAAAGGAAAAGAGGATAACCACCGATGACTCTAATCAGCAGTTTCCTGCAATCTACGGTAACAAGATCGTGTGGCAGGATGATCGCAATGGAAACTGGGATATTTACATGTATGATCTTTCCACTTCCAAGGAAAAGAGGATAACCACCAATCCATCAGCTTCATATTATCCTGCAATCTATGGTAACAGGATCGTGTGGGATGATGATCGCAATGGAAACTGGGACATCTATGTATATGATCTCGTTACTCACCAGGAAAGTCATACTACCGATAAATCAGATCAGTACTATCCAAGGATCTATGGCGATAACATAGTATGGACAGATATGCGCAATGGAAATGCTGATATTTACATGGGTACTATTTCGAGTGTATCAAAATCACCTGTTGCTGCTTTCTCTGCTTCTCCAACCTCAGGAAAAGCTCCATTAGCAGTGAAATTTACAGATAAGAGTACAGGGTCACCAACTTCATGGTCTTGGAATTTTGGAGATAAAAGCACTTCAACAGCTCAGAATCCAACGCACAAATACACAAAAACAGGAAAATATACTGTCAGCTTAACAGTAAAGAACGCTGCCGGAAGTAACACTAAAACTATATCTAATTATATAATAGTGAAAAAGTAATGAGAATTTAAATTCTAAACATTAATAAGGTTAAACGATAGTGAGAGTCATCACTCAAGTCTGATTAGTGGAGTATTTTGCTTCTTTGGTCAGATTTGAGAAGTATCTTTTTTATGGGTTTCGGTAACTTACTCTCACAGTCCAATTTCTTAACTATTTTTAAACTAATTTTAAATGATTGTTACACTCGTCTTTACCTTATGACTGCAACAGATCCAGAAGATGATTTTTCTTGCAATAATAAAAAACTGAATCCGCAGATTGAAAATCTGGAACATACTTGTAAAATCGTTCGAAGAAGATCTACCGGCTTTTGGTCCATTTTACGTAGATATCAGGGATATGATTCTCTGAAGGTAAGAAGGATAATTCCCTTGAGTGATTTATAATAAAACAGTTTGAGATAGCCTCGTAAAATCTTTCCGTAAAAAGTGAAAATATCGTATGAGAAGCTCTACAATTATAAACTATCAAATAAACTTAAATATGTTAGTAGGGTATATTAATATATGAAAATTTTTAATATAGTTCATGGGGTAACAAGTTTGTTTGATAAGAAATGTGAATATATATCGAGATGCGATGGATATAAAAATGATTCTTACACATGTACAGAGGCATTGGATAAAAGCTACTGTGGGATCTATAAAGATTTTTTGCAAGAACTCTGACATATTAAACACAGAACTTTTATAAGATTCTGCTGGCAAAACTTTTGTTTTCTTGTTTTACTAATTCATAATTTTTAAAAATTTTCATAAACTTTGGAGCACATTATAGATCTATTTTTATTACATCAAAATGTGGAAGGTAACGAATACTCTATCTAAAAGCATAAAATTTATTTATATATTTTTATAATATATTATTTCTCTGTCGAATTGGGGAAAACATTGAAATTTAAATATAATACATTGGCTAATAAGAAAATTGATTCATAAAAATTACAGTTTCGATTGGTATATTCAGATCGTTCTCGGAGGAATAATGAAGCCTAAAGATTGTTTTAGTTGTAAGCAATCTAAAATTACTGGATCATGCACTATCTTCTTTTGCGAATTATTACAAAAGCAGGTTTGGGGCTATTCAAGAGATAAAGATTGTCCTTTGCAGGATTCTACCGAGTAAAATAATAGATATTAATTGTTGTGCTATATCTGTATATAATTACTCTGATAATGGCAAGTTATGATGTGTTAAATTCACGAGCTGAGATGTATTAAACAAGGATTGAAGGCACCCGCTTCTTCCATGTCACTTCTCAGTGGTCTTCTTTTTTGCCCATTGGCGATGTAAGGGAAAGGATAATTTTTTGAGCCTCCTGCTCTTGTATTAAGAGCCTATCCAAAAAGTGGGTACCCGCTATACTTTTACAATATTCAATATGCAAAAACCGGAACGGATACTTTATACTATAGACCTATTGCGACATTTCAACATGCATTAATGACTTTTTGGATAGGCTCTAAGTAGAACTTGATCCCAAAATTTTCAGTATGCGAACTAATTTCAGGATACTACGCATATAACATAATACCGTGAAAAAAAAATTTTGGGCCTTTTGTCCACAAAAGCTTCCAAAACCGAAGGTTCCATAAGATGTAAATGTGGAGGTCGAAGCGAAAGCAAAGGAACTTGTTGAATCGTTTCTAAAGCCGGAATACATCAAGCTTCCCCCTGAAGATATGCGTTATAACTATATAGTGGACATTTACACAAAGTGGTACCGCAGCTCCTTTTACTTCTGTGCGACGTACGCATGCCCAAGCCCGCAGGCTATATCTCCATCTTATGAACCAAAGTTTGCACGTGTGGAATACGCAGGAGACGGCCTTTTCAACCTTTCATATATGAGACATACGGAAAAGTGGTTTGAAATCTTTCAAGGCTTATCCGTAGACGAATGTTTAACAATAATCAAGGAATATCCCCACTTCATGCCATAACAGAAATTCGGGTAATCGTCATCGATTTTATTGGATATTAGCAGATATTAGCGTATTTTATAGGATATCAGTAGACGTTTATTCGGGGGAATAACTTATGAATAGTACTTTTAAAAATATATATCAGTTTAAGCTTTCAATGAAAGGCATTATTCCTCAGATCTGGCGGCGAATCCAGGTGCCGGAAAATTACACTTTTTTGGACCTTCATAGGGCTATCCAGGCTTCAATGAGTTGGGAAGACTATCATTTACACGAATTCGAAGTGCGAAACTCATAACTCGGGGCGCTTGAGAGAATCGGACAGAAGACGAAGACCACGAAAATTTTTGTGAGCCTTTTGTACCGGAAGATGAAGCTAGAATCTCCAAATATTTCACTTTGGAAAATAAGGATGCCCTGTACAGGTACGATTTTGGGGACAACTGGGAGGTGAAAGTCCGGCTTGAGAAAATCCTTCCGAGAAAAGAAGGGGTGGAGTATCCTGTATGCACTGCAGGAAAAAGAGCAGCCGTTCCCGGGGACATTGGAGGAATATGGGGCTATGAAAATATGCTGGAGATCCTAAAAGATCCTGAACATGAGGAATATGAAGATACAGTGGAATGGCTGGGAGAAGATTTCGATCCCGAAGACTTTGATCCAAAAGACGTTGCTTTCTGAATGAGCGATAAATTATTCGTTTTTTTAAAGAACATTGTTTCATGCCTAAATTATTGTAGTTCACCTTTTGCATGAAAAACGAATTTATCTGTGAACAAAATGACATGAGGTAGTCATACGTGACTTTTTCATAGTTTTTACTATAATTTACAGTGTAGGTTTTTTTCTTAATTTGTCATCAGTGTGCAATTTCCATAACTATTAAAATCAAAATCCTGAAATAATAGGTAAAGTCATTATTTAACAGGGTGAAAACCATGATCAATGAACTCGAAACTCTGAAATGTTGTCCTCGATTTGACCCTGCTCCTTGGGACGGAAAATTGTTTGAATGGAACAATAAAAGGTTCATCAAGGATTCAGTCACCACGCAGTTTTACATGCCTCTGAATTTTGGAGAGGTAATAATGAGGATGAACGAGAAAGTCGCCAGGGCAGGCGCAGAAATGCCGGATTGGCTCTGTTTGTCGGACCATACCTCAGAAAGCAACATGGATATTTACCTGGCTGTTGATAAAGAAGTGGACGGTGCCGAAAACGTAATACTCAGCGGGAAGTTTCTGAGTAAAGTCTACGAGGGAAATTTTGAAAATACAGGAGAATGGTGCAAAGACTTTGAAGAATACGCAAAAATCCAGGGCCTAGAAATCAAGAAATGGTATATGTGGTATACTACCTGTCCAGTCTGTGCTGAAAAATACGGGAAAAACTATGTCGTGATCATTTCCGAAGTTGAATAAATAAAGTAATAATACCGGCTTTTAGTCCAGCATTTTTCCGGACCAGAACGCGGATAAAGCGAGCGAGCACTTACGTAGCGAGCAGAAGCTCTTCATTCTTCTTTTTTCAGTTGCCTTTAAATCCCATAAACTATCTACTATTTCCTGATCGACGTGGCACGGAGAAAACAATTTGAGAAGCCCCTGCATGGGGATAAGGAAAGCCTGCGCTTTGCAACCCCTGAGCCTATTGCCCGCTACAGGGCGCAGCGTTTGAGATGTAAGTCTCTGGCTGACATTAGTTGCGGGATAGGAGGACAGACCGTCTTTTTTGCGCAGCAGTGCGAGTTTGTATATGCAGTGGAAATAGACCCCAAGAAAATCGAATATGCAAAACAGAACTGCGCAATGTACGGGCTTGACAATGTGAAATTCATTTGCGGGGATGCCCTTGACCCGAAAGTCATAGAACAGATCCCGGCTGTTGATGTAATATTTTCAGATCCTTTCCGCCCGGCCGAAGAAAGCGAAAGGCATGTCTCAAGCCTTGAGCCGGGGATTCCGAATGTGATGACTGCTTACGGCGAAAAAACCCGAAATTTCGCTTTTGAAGCTCCACCCCAGATTCCACCTGAAAGAATTCCTTTTGACTGCGAAAAAGAATATCTCTCACTGGACGGGCAGCTCAACCGTCTTACTCTTTACTTCGGTGGGTTAAAGCAGTATGATCGCATGGCTGTGGCTCTGCCTGCAGAGGAAGGATTGGTTTCACAACAGGGGCTGCTTCTGCAGATAAGGGAAACTGAAAGAATGAAGCTCTGCGCATATGAACCTGAACCTTCGGTAGTTGCAGCCGGGTTGCTGCCTGAGCTTGTGGAATCCATGATGCAAATGGCAGGGCCTCTAATGGGGGGTTTCGAACTCTTCAGAGTTGACAAAAAAAGGCTTTTATTGACCTCGGATTCCCTGATAAAGCAGTCCATGATTAAAAATCATTATCTTGTGCTGAAAGTCTGTCCCTTTGAACCAAAAGAGATCAACAAATTTCTGAAAAGCCAGAATGTTGGGAGTGTTGTGCTTAGGGCAGGTGTGAAGCCCGAAAATTACTGGGAAGTACGAAACGAGGTTGAAAAAGGCCTTGACGGAAATAAAACTATTCACCTTTTTGTAAAAGACGGGACTGCAATCCTTTGCGAAGTTATATTTAACGATTGAAAAAGGGGTCGATTGAAGCTGGAAAGGTTTGAAAGAGATAGAAATATAGTCAAAGTTTAAAAAGAGCAAAAAGGAAAGATAAATGGAGAAAATAAAAGAAGAAATGCCAGGCATTAAAACCCGGTACATTAAGACTTACCTTTAGACTTCCTTTTTTCAGATTTACTTGCAGACTTCCTTGCAAGCTTCTTTTACAAGTTCAAGTCCACGGGCAAGCGCATCCTGAATTCTTGAAGGATCCGTTCCACCACCCATAGCAAGGGCAGGCTTTCCGCCTCCGCCTCCGTTTACAAGCTTTGACATCTCACGAACAAGGCTGCCTGCATTGATTCCACAGTTTAAGGCTTTTTGTCCGACAGACGCTACAAGCTTAACTCCTTCGACATCGCTTACAAGAAGAGTTACCACGTCTTCATATTTCAGGAACTCAGTAGCGATCTTCTGGAGTTCAAGGGAATCAGCTTCTGGAATGAATTCGGCAATAACCTTGAGACCTGCAACCTCGGAAGCTCCTCCTAGCAGTTTGTAAACTTTGGCGCGGGCAAGCTCTTCCTTGAGTTTTTCGTTTTCTTTTTTGAGGTCTTTCCATTCTCCAAAGAAACGTTCTACACTTGCTGGAAGCTGTTCTGGAGGCACACTCAGAGTCTTTGCGGAATCAGCCAGGAGAGAGTCTATGTTTTGCATGGCACGTACGGCTGCTACTCCTGCTGCAAACTCAACCCTCTCCACTCCGTCCTGAATTCTCTCGGTTTTCAGGATCTTGATCGGACCGATAACTCCTGTACTGACACAATGTGTACCTGCACAAGCTTCAACATCGTCTCCGACCTTTACAATCCGAATCTTTTCTCCTGGAGGCACTCCACCCTGATAGAGTCCAAAGCCATATTCCTGTTCGGCTTCAGTCCTTGGCATCCATTCCGTAATCACACGTTTATTTTCCATAACCGTACGGTTTGCCAGAAGTTCGATTTGTTTCAGTTCTTCAGGGGAGATATGCTTGTAATGAGAAAGGTCAAGTCTTGAATGATCCTCAAACTTCTGAGCCCCAGCCTGCCAGATGTGTTTTCCAAGAACTTTCCTTGCTGCATCATTTACTATATGGGTTGCCGTGTGGTGCCTGGCAAGGGTCATCCTACGCTTTTCGTCCACTTTACCATTGACAATGTCACCCTTGCGGATATCAAGATGCCCATCAGGATTCTCTACAGTGTGTACTATTACGCCGTCATATATTTGGACGTCCATCACCTTGTATACCGCATACCCGGTAGTGATTGTTCCTATATCTGCAGGCTGCCCTCCACCCTCAGCGTAGAAAAAGGTATTGTCCAGAATTATGTTATTGTCAAAGACATCCAGCACAACAGCCTCAAACTCCATGCGTGTGGGCTCGTCATAGAAGCTACGCTTCGTCTTCGGGAGGTGTTTAAGCCGGTCTGCAAACGGAACTATTTTTGTTTCCTTTTCTTCGGCCTTGTTGTGCAGTTCACCAATAATGGAATAGAAATTGTCAGGGAACTCTACATCCACACCAATTTCAGCTGCAACCTCTTTTGCCATCTCAGGTGGAATTCCGTGGGAGTCGTAAAGTTCAGTTAACTGGGATAGAGGAATCTTTTCCCCACTTTTCTTGAAGTGAGCTGCCGATTTCTGAATGATCCTGCGGCCTCTCTCCATTGTATTATGGAACTTTTCTTCTTCAGACTCCAGGATATCTTGTATGACCGGGAAATTATCCTTGAATTCAGGATATTCTGGCATATTCTTTATATGCATATCCATAATTTCGGAAAGTGGGATTCGTATATCAAGGTCGCCCATCATGCGTAAAGTCCGTCTGAGAACAAGCCTGGCAAGGTATCCTGCCTTGACATTCGAAGGAATAATTCCATCTCCTAGCATGAATGTCAAACAGCGTGTATGGTCAGTAATTGCATAAACCTTCTCTACGGGTTCCATTATAGCCGAGAGTTTTTCCACTGTCATTCCGATATTCGAGGCAACCTTTTTCCTGAGTTCCATCATGTTTGCCTGTTCGCTGACATCCATAAACCCTGCAAGCCTTGCGTTCTGGGCCAAGATGTTTGCATACTCGGAGTTATCCAGTTCATGCTCAAGTCCTGCAAGCCCCATAAGCTCGTTCACTATGCCAGGGAAAAGCGCGTCATAGATTGTAGGGGAACCCTTTGAAGCCCAGACAAAACGTTCGAGCCCGTATCCCGTATCAACGATGTAATTATCCATCTTAGAGTAAGCATCGCCCTTAATGAGAATATCGCCCATTTTGTCGGTTTTCAGGTCCATGAAAACAAGGGTAGCAAGCTCAAGCCCGTGTACAAGAACCTCAACACAGGGCCCAGCATTTCCTCCGCCTGCCCAGGGCTCTTCCTTGTAGCTTACAGCAAAGGGATCCAGCTTAAGTGAACTTAGGAGTTCGTCACAAAGTTCTAGGGTGTGTTCCTTCCAGTAAATTTCGTGATCTCTTTTATTGAAGGCATGGTGTGCCATCATCTCAAAGGTTGTAAGATGGCGTCCACTCCTACCCACTGAGTCCAAGTCGTTCAGACGAATGCAGGGCTGGGAAATCGTAAGGGGATTTGCAGGTGGGGGAACCTGTCCTGAGGTTACGAAAGGCTGGAAATCTGCAATGGATGCGATAGTAAGATAAAGATCATCCCTCCAGCGGGCAACTACAGGATAACGATTGACTCTTGTATGCCCTTTTTCCTCGAAGAATGAGAGGTAATACTCACGCATCTGTGAGATATCAAATTCCCTGGAAAAAATCGGGTTTCCTATAAAGGTATAAGGATCGCAGGGCGCATCTCCACATGTCTTTCGGTCAGGGTCACGTGTCCAGAAGAATTTACCACAGGACTGGCATTGTTTCCGGACGAACCCGTTATTTTTGAAAAATTCAAGTTGATATTCATCTTCAAGCATAACAATCTCTCCGGAGGGTTGGGTTTGCTCTGCCCTGATCTATCTGAAAACAAAAGGGGGAATACCCCAACTCAACCGTTTTAAGAAACTTCCAGGTACTTTAGTGTAATATTATTGGAATTTAAATCATGTATAATGATTCAATTAATTCATCTGACTTTTATGTAGGTCATAGGATTAATCGGAGATAGTGAAACATTCATAAATTTGCGCAACAATTTTTGCAACTCGAAGTTGCTTTTGCAGCATAAATAACTTACCAACATAACGAAATATATAATAATTTTTATTAAAGCAACTCCATACTTATAGTCTTTAACCTATTACAGAGATTCTACAGAAAAACCTTATTCTTCATTTTAAAAAGTAGGAAGTTATTTCCATTGAAATAAAAGATAGAGATTTTATATTCAAAAGACTCACTAAACATCTAAGCCCGAGATAATTTTTGCGCTGTTATCTATACAGAACTACTGTCCTTCCGCGTACTTCTATGAGTGTGGATTTTGTAGCGGTTGCAATTTCTTCTGCAATAGCCTTTAAGTCCTTACCTTCTTCAGCACTTTTCAGTACCCTTACTTTCACAAGCCTGTTAGCCTTTATTTGCTTATTCAATTCTTCTAGCAGAGTGTCCGTTACTCCATTTTTCCCTATGTTAAGAATAGGGGAAAGCTGGTTTGCTTCAGCTTTCAACCTGTATAACTTTTCTTTCTCCATTGGTCTTCCTCATATTGATAGTGTAAAACTTATTCTGCCAATTATGAAATATTCATATTATTATAATTTATTACATAAAAAATTAACAATTCCGAATAAAAATTATTTGCTTCTGGAAAATGTTTGCCGTTTGTTTGGAACCGTTACTATTCATCTGGGTTTCACCCTTTTCTTATCATCATCTATATCAACGTTTCCTAGTATCCTGAAAAGTAGTCAGTTAAACTTCCGGGTCTAATACTGAAAAACATACATAAGTTCTATTTTCTTATATAATTTGACAGTATTTTTAGTTTTCAGAGAGGTATTGGCTATCAGTTAAGTTTAGTTGAGGATTCCAAACTTATTTTTTCCACTCAATTGACTTTATCGGTTTATTCCATAAAATAATTAACTATATGAAAGAAAATAAGAATTATGTAGGTTTTTTGTCAGTAAATTCGCTATATTATGGCTCTTTTCCCAATTTGATAAGAAACAGGACGAAGTTTTCAAATAATTTCGACACCTTTATTAGCAGTTTAGCACTCATTAAATATTATAGTAAACAGAACCCTAAAAACGGAACCTCTGAATTAAGCTCTTTTTCATAAGCTCAGGATGGAGACTGTAAAATGAATCACGGATTGCTTGATCTTATCCTGTTTTCAGAGAAGAGAAAAGATTTTCTCTTGCTCCTAAAGGAAGGCCCTAAGGATATCGATGAAATACTTGAGGAGCTTCAGGTACCCAGGACAGCTCTTCTTCCGCAGATAAAGAAGTTAAAAGAAGAAGATCTGGTAATACATGAAGAAGGAATGTACCAGCTCAGTACGATAGGGGAAATCGTTGTAGAAAAAATGCAGCCCATGCTTGATACTCTGTCAATATTTGAGAAAAATGAAGAATTTTGGGCCGATAGAAAGCTTGCCCCTATTCCGCCACACCTTATAAAAAGGATTAGTGAGCTTGGAAACTATCACCTTATAGAACCGGATCTCAGTCATACTTTTGATCTGAACCCGGAATTTGTAAAAAATCTTTCCAATTCAAGCTATGTCCACATGTTTTGTTCTTATTTCCATCCTCAGTTTCCGACTCTTTTTCTCAACCTTGCAAGAAAAAACATTGAAGTTTCCCTTATTTTGAGTGAAGCTGTATACTTACGGCTTGTAGAAGATTTCAAAGAAGAGGAAAAAGAACTTCTCAACATGGAAAACTCAAGTCTTTATGTTCTGGAAAAAAAAGAAATGGAAATTCCTGCGCTTGTGGCTGCCTCCAACAAGATCATAAGTCTGGGATTATTTAATGAGAGTGGAAGATTTGACCGCCAGTATGTGATAAGTTTTGAACCACAAGCAATAAAATGGGGAGAAGAATTGTTCGAATATTACAGGGATATGAGCAGGGAAGTAACAATTAAGTAAAACCCAATGTATCGGCTCTTAAGATCTTGATTCCTAGGTCATTGACTCATCTAATTTTAAATCCTGATTAAATTTTGGTTAAGACTTACATTAAAGATTCAAGTTAAAAACTTAGATTAAAGATTTAGGTTGAATGCTTTTTTTGATTAAAAATTGAGCTAATTCCAAAACTCAAAATCGCTTCTACAAATCCCGAATTTTCAATTATCACTTGAACTCTAATCACAAAAACAATTCTAAAAACTTATTGATTTGAGAATAAAATTGGTTTTGGATGGCCTCGTTATTAAAATATCTGATTTTTGGACAATAAGCTTTGAGAGAACTTTGCCACTTTCAGTAACCTTATATATTAGGCATGCCTAAATGCGAATAAATCTAAAATTAGGTCTGCCTAAAAAAACAGAGGCGAAAGTATGAAACTACCAGTTATCTGTCCTAAAAGAGAATGTTGCTGCGGAAAAACAGGGTGTACTCCCGGAAAAGGGCTCCCTAAGATCGTACTTATAGGAAATCCTAATGTGGGAAAAAGTAGCTTATTTAATTCTCTCTCTGGAAGTTATACACTGGTTTCTAATTATCCAGGAACCTCAGTTGAAATCAACCATGGAAAAACAATGATCGGAGAGAAGGAATATGAAATCATTGACACGCCCGGGATGTATTCCCTGCTACCTATAAGTGAAGAAGAACGAGTCTCTCAGCTTCTTCTTTTTGAGGAAAAACCTTTAGTTTACCTCCATGTGGTAGATACCCGAAACCTCAGGCGTATGCTTTCCTTCACCTTGCAGCTTCTTGAAGCTGGGGTTCCTCTCATTCTTGTCCTGAACATGATGGATGAGGCTGAAGAAAGAGGAATTGAAATAGATATATCTGAACTCAGCCGATTCCTGGGAATTCCGATTGTCGGAACGGTTTCAAGCGAAGGAAAAGGGATAGAAAAACTTAAAGTTGCAATTTCGGAGTTTATCCCTGGAAATAATAAGCAAAAATTCGATTATGGCTCAATTTCTGAGCCATACATCGAAGCGATTGAAAGTTTGATAGGTCCTGTAAATGAAGTTGGGATATCAAAAAGAGCCGTCTCGCTCCTGCTGCTCCAGAAAGACAGGACAGCCCTTGAATACCTGCACAGGGTTGAAAAAGCTTCGGAATATTGCAATGAAGGCCGAAAAAAAAGCTCTGAAGAAATTTGGAAACTTGTAGAAGCTGCTTCAAAGATATCTGAAGTTCCTCTTTCCTACCTCTTCACTCTGAAACGCCAGGAGCGTGTAAACGAAATTGTGGAGCAGGTAATGAAGATACCTGAAAGGACGGATATAAAAATTAACGAGAAAGCCGGAAAAATAAGAGCAGAGGAAGACATTGGAGAAAAAGAAAATCCTGCCTGCTCTTTGTGGGAAAAAACAGAATCCGAGCCAGCAATAAATCGAGCAGGAAAGAGCGAAAGGCTAAAAACACAAAATAGAAATAAAACACAGAATAGAAGTCTCGATTTCTCCGATAAAATCGACAGTATTCTCATTCACCCTGTGTTTGGGATACCTGTTCTGCTTTTAGTCCTGTACTTCGGGCTCTACCTGTTCGTAGGCGTGTTTGCAGCAGGAACCGTTGTTGATTTTCTGGAAAATACGGTGTTTGGAGGATCTATAAATCCCTTTGTAACTGCAAAGTTCATGTCTCTTGTACCCTATCCGGCTTTGCAGGACCTTTTTGTAGGAGAATACGGGATTTTTACCCAGGCTGTAACATATGCAATTGCCCTTATCCTTCCGATAGTGGGAGCTTTTTTCCTTGTGTTTTCCATTATAGAAGACACAGGTTATCTTCCAAGGCTGAGTCTGCTTCTGGATGGTATGTTCAAGAAAATCGGGCTCAGTGGAAGAGCTGTAATTCCAATGGTGCTCGGGTTTGGCTGCTCTACAATGGCTACAGTGGTTACCCGAACTCTTGAGACAAAGCGTGAAAGACTTATTGCAAATATCCTGCTGGCTCTTGCAATTCCCTGCTCGGCACAGCTAGGCATTATTCTCTCAATCCTTTCAGGAAACCCTAAGAGCCTGCTTATCTGGGCTGTAGTAATAATACTGGAATTTGTCCTGATAGGTTTCCTTGCTTCCAAAGTCCTGCCAGGAGAAGCTCCCACATTCATACTTGAAATGCCTCCTCTCAGAAAACCGAAACTTTCGAACATACTTGCAAAAACTTACTCCAGAATGCACTGGTATTTTCTGGAAGTGCTTCCCCTATTTGTACTGGCAAGTGTTCTAATCTGGATAGGTAGGCTAACAGGGCTTTTTGCCCTTGCTTTGAAAGTCATAGAATATCCAACTGTCTGGATAGGCCTACCTCCAAATGCAGCTGATGTCTTCCTTTTCGGCTTCTTCAGAAGAGATTTCGGGGCAGCGGGGCTTTATGAAATGCATGATTCCGGATTACTGACAAGTGTGCAGCTCTTAGTTGCAGCCGTTACTCTTACTCTCTTCATGCCCTGTATAGCTCAGTTCATGATGACGATAAAGGAAAGGGGTTTTAAAACAGCCCTTGCAATTTCGGGCTTTATTTTCCCGTTTGCATTCTTTACAGGCTTTATTGTGAATAACCTGTTAAAACTGCTGGGGGTTAACCTGTGAAATGCCCACTCTGCGGAAACGAGTTTGAGAAAGCTAATGAAACAAAGTGCACTGGCTGCGGAAAACTCCACAGCTGCAACAAGCAGTGCTGCCCAAATTGCGGTTATGAACTTGTACAAGAAGCAAAAATAATTCAATCCATAAGGAAGTTTTTCAAATGGTAACTAAAAACTCAAGTCTTGCCCTGAAAACTATAACTCTCTGCGCGATGGAACCCAGAAAAACCGGAAAAATTGACCACCTTGAAACGAAGAACCCGGGAATTCTACAAAAACTAATAGCTATGGGCATCCTGCCTGGCATGCCAATTACTCTGCTCCGGCGTTCCCCTTCATACCTTTTTGAGGTTGACCAAACCAGGTATGCTGTTGATAGAGAAATCGCGAATCATATTTATGTTAGCTATTGATTTGCCTCCTGACTAAAAGGCAAGAAATAAAATTATAGGAGAACTAAATATCTTAAATACACGAAATTATTTTTGGATACCACAGGATACAACATATATTCATTTTCTTAATTTTAAGTAATGTTTTTTCTTCAAAGCGATGTTGTCTAAAATCGAATGAAGAATCTTTGATTTTTCTTTGATATTAAGTCCATCAGATTCTTTTTTTGCCTGGTTCAGGGCTTTCTTAAATTCTTCAAGTTCTAAAACAGTTGCAGCAATACAATAATAGCTTTTTGAACGACCTTCGTTAAAGTCTTTTAACATCTCTTTAAGTAAATACTCTCTTTGTTTTTGTATTTTTTCAAATTTATCAATGCCGTTTTTACATATAAATGAAATATCCTCTTCAAGAGTTTGATAACATTTGAAGGAATCAAATTTTTTACCGATTTCTCTATGTTTCTTCCATTTCTCACAAGTGTTGCTTTCTTCGCACTCCCCGCAAAATTCAATTCCTTTTCTTTTTAATGCACAGGTGATAAATGGGCAACCAACAGCCATTCTAGTAGGACTCTTGCATCCTAAGCATCTGCTCTTTGCTTCAGTATTGTACATAGGGCAAAGTCTGCAAGAAAGTCCACAGACTCCGATTTCAGGATAGTTGATATGCATACTTATCTTTTTAATGTAAGTAATTGATTGCATATTTTTTTTGGGTTTTGAAAGCCTTCAGAGGATGATGTATCCTGAAATAAACAATAATTATAATGGGCTTATTTCAGAGATGAATGAAAAAGGTGAAGAAAAATGATTTTTGAAAGTACAATATGCAGTATCTAGTTAATTACTTCTTCAATGTTATTTCTCTTACTAGAAACCCATCTACCAAAATTTATCAAGTTTATTCCCTTACATGCCTGACAATGTGCCCGGCTTCAGGAATTATAATCTCAAAAAGCGCCAATTTCACAGCATTTGGCGAACCTGGTAGGCAGAATACCGCTTTTCCTTTAATCACACCTGCTACAGCCCTTGTAAGGATTACCGACGTTCCTATATCTTCAAGGCTTTTGTACCTGAAAAGTTCTCCAAAGCCTGAGATTTCTTTTTCAAAAAGTGGGGTCACCGACTCAATTGTAATGTCTTTTGGTGCAAGCCCTGTGCCTCCGCTTGTAATTATAATATCTGCGGGGCTGTTGAGGGCGGCAAGAACAGCATCGGTAATTGAGGTTTTTTCATCGGAAACTAGCCTGTACAAATAAACTTTATGGCCAGCCGCTTCGAGAAGATCCTTCATAGCTTTTCCTGAAAGGTCTTCAGCTTCCTCAGGTGAGGCGGGATTTCCGTATTTTTCATACCTTGAGGTCGAAATTGTGATTAACGCAAAAGAAAAGGATTTTTTTGCTTCTTTTTTATGAATTTCCGGTGTGGATTCTTTCATGAAAGTCACATCCTCCATTTTGTATTCATTTGATTCAGTTTTCCGTTCTCGAAATTCCTGTTATCCAGTTTCCTGTCCACTTTTATTTGTTGGCCTATGTTTTAATAGCTTATTAACCAATGCACAGGTATGCTTATACTTGCGGTGGATGTAGGAACGGGAACACAGGATATTCTGCTCTTCAATTCAGAAAAAGAGGTGGAAAACAGCCTGCTTATGGTCATGCCTGCTCCCACCCAGATAATTGCGAAAAAGGTACGAAAGGCGACCAAAAAGGGAAAAACAGTAGTATTTACCGGAAACATAATGGGAGGAGGCCCTTCAACATTTGCTATTCGGTCTCATCTAAAGGCAAGTCTTACGGTGTATGCTACTGAACAGGCTGCTCTGACTATCAATGATAATCTTGAAAAAGTAAAGGCTTTCGGGATTCAAATTGTCTCCGAAACGGAAGCAAAAAAACTTGCAGCTGAAGAGAATGTGCAGGAAATTGTTATGCAGGATTTCGATCCGGAATC
>DASXVB010000003.1:0-26359 GCA_036504475.1 Methanosarcina sp. | reverse complement strand
CGGTTAAGCTAACGGTATAAGTTCCTGCTGTAGAATAAGTATGCGATGGATTCTGATCGGTTGAAGTGACACCATCACCAAAGTTCCAGTTCCTTGATGCTGCATTTTGTGAAAGATCAGTGAACTGGACAGAAAGAGGAGCATACCCGCTCGTGGGATTGGAGCTGAAGTCGGAAACAGGGAGAATTACATATTTTTGCGCAAGTATTTGCACAGTTGCTGGTTCTGTACTGTTCTTATTGCTTGCTGACAGGGTGACAGTATAGGTTCCAGGAGTGGTGTATACATAAGTAAAGCTTTTATTGGTATTGTCCGTTTTTCCATCACCATCAACATCCCAGCTTATCGAATCCGCATTTTGTGAGTGATCCGTAAACTGAACCGTAAGCGGGACAAAACCCTTTGTGGGGTTAGCATCGAAGCTTGGAACAGGCACTACCATACGTATCAACGGGTAGTTGTCTGTTACATTACCGGAAACGAAGGGGGTATCAATAATTCCATCGGTGTTGTTATCAAGATAAGTGTCGGAGAAACCCATAAGTGATGGACTTCCCCAGAAATTACCTCCAAGAGTTGGTCCCTTCATAATGTTTTTTATGCCTGAAGTTTTTTCTGTATTCCAGAAGCTTTTATTATTTCTAATGTTTGCATTGTTAGTATTATTGAAATAATTATCATACGCTTTGTTTTCAGTGCTTCTGGGGCACATGTAAATTCCATTACCATTTGAACTAACATTATTGCTTGAGATTTCGTTATTTGGAGAGGAGTCGATGGAAATACCTTCTCCATTGTTACAAACTATATTCTGAGAAAGGTTATTTTCACTGGAAGTCGTAAGGAACAATCCAGATTGGGTACAATCAGTAAGTGTATTTTTAGAAATGATGTCCTTTACTGACCCCTGCAGACTGATGCCTCTTACATTGTTCTGTGCTGTATTGCTGACCACGTAGCTATTATTGGAGCTTGTTACAAAAATACCGTATCTGGTATTCGAATTTGCAATGTTACTGGTAATGTTATTCTCAGTTGTGTTTTCAAGAACAATGCCATCGTTTCTGTTAGAATTTACAGTATTGCCTGAAATTGTGTTTTTAGTGGATAATGAAAGTAAAGAAATACCTCTATTATTTGAGGACACGTCATTATTGGATATTTTGTTGTTGGTTGCGTTGTCCAGCGCAATACCGACAGCTGAGTTTGAATTTGCTTCATTCTTGTCCACAATATTATTATTAGCTCCAATCTCTATCCTAATACCATTAGCATTAGAACTTGCTTTGTTACCTGAAAGCGTGTTTCTACTGGATGTATAGGATACGTAGAAGCCTATGGCATTATCATGCGCATTATTGTTTACAAGACTGTTATTTTCGGAAAACCTCATAGCATATCCGTATTGACAGTTTGACATTTCGTTGTTTTGCACGGAATTATCTTTACAAGTATTAAGGAATATTCCATGGATATTGGTATCTTTAGCGTTACCTGAAACTTTATTATTCAAAACTGTGCTCCCAGAAGATGCCTCCAGATCAATTCCATTTGCTGCGTTGGAAGAGACTACATTATTTTTCACGCTGCTTTTGGATGAGTCTTTAAGATAGATTCCTTTTTTCCCATTAGAGCTTACAGTATTGCTTTCCAGGACACTATTACCTGAGCTTTCCAAAGTTATACCAGTGTCGTTATTCTGGCTTATAGTATTTCCTGAGATAGTATTAGGCAGGGATCCAGAAAGATAAATCCCAAATCTTTGATTTGAAACCGAATTGCTCGAGAGAGTGGTTGACACGGACTTCTCAATGTTAATTCCTCTACCTGTTCCAATGTCACTGGTTCTAGTAGCTGCGTTGTTGCGTACAATAGTATTAATACAAGACTGTACGTATACTCCCATACCATCGTTTAATAATTTATTCTTTTCAATAGTACAGTCTCTGCAGCTATTTAGACGAATTCCTGAGTGATCTGTTGCGGCACCACTAATCGTAAATCCTTTAATTACTAAATTCATTCTGCTTGTAGCAGAGATTACATCTTTGGTTGTGTCATTGGAAACAATTATCGTGTCATCAGGATTTTGCGACGCTGACATGAGTACCAGATTGCTAGTTTTAGTTATCGCAATATTTTCGACATAGGTTCCCGGGTCTACAATAATTGTATCGCCTGAATTTGCACTATTCACTGCGGCCTGTATAGATTGACCTGAACTAACCCTAATCTCAGCCGCTGCCCCAATACCGGAGCTGAGTGTGAGCATTAAAAAGGTTAGTAGCAAAAGTGTTATTCTGTTTATTTTAAATTCCTCCCTACATATAAAAGAAGTTAAAAGTATAACTTTTTTAAATTAATTAGAAACTAATTGCGAAATACAATATAAACATATCGGTTTTTATTAACAGGTACATAAGGAAATAAAAAAGAAACACCAGCAAAGTAACGTCGTAGATTACTGAAATCCTCACTTGTTTCTTCCTTTTATTTCCTAAACTTTTTTTGATAAGATTAAAATGAAAATAAGTTAACACTGACTACATTTTATTCTTTACTCATCCTTACCTGAGCACTGACATCAAAAGTTAAAAACTATTTTCCAGCTACATCCAGCCGTCTAATTCCAGTTTATAATCCTTCTGCGAGCCTGAAATAACCTGAATATCTTGATTTACAAGGGCAAAATTAATATATTTAGTAAGTTTCCTCAAAAAAAGATCTTATCTTCACAAAATAATTATTAATAAATATGTATTCTTCCTGTAATCTCGTTCAAAAAGGATACTGACACAAAACATGCTATAGTTTCAAACCTAATGCTTAAGGTAGCTCACTTGCTGTCCTAGCTATTGGAAAAATCTCCAGACTGAAGATAACTACCTCAAAATATCTTAGACTAGGTAACTCGCTGGATGAAGAATAGGGAAAGAGTTAAGAAGCTAGAAAAATGAAAGAAAGTAAATGGGGATAAAAGAAAAAAGATCTATAAACCTTCAATAAACCTTTTTCTGCTTAAAAAGACTTTTTTGCCTCAATAAATCGTTTCTCGCTTTGTCCTCATATTATAAGCCCTGTATTCATCTTCTTTTTTATCCTGCAGGTAAACATACTCGTATTCCGGACGATTTAGCTTTTTCTTGTACTCTTCTCTAGCTTCAGCCTGACAATTTTCACAGGCATAAATTGGAACAGAAACTCCGAAGATCCTAGTATCGTCCCCGCTTCTATGGGCGTGGGAGTCTATGGTCTTGTAGCCCTGGCAATTTGGACACATCCGGATAGTCTCTTCTTGGAACTCCTGAATCATATCCGTGTCATAAAAGATCTGTTTTTTCTGGCTGTAAAAGTCTCCATGTTTTGCCACCTCGGCCTCAACAAGCCTATCTCTGTTTTTCCAGTTTTCAAGTTGAGCTGCAACTATTTCTTCCAGCGTCTTTCTGTCCTTTGCGGCCTGGACAAACATGCCTGGCTTGAAATCAGGTTCCCTTACGCAGGAATAATCAAGCCCTGCCATTGCAAGGATTATGCCTGTGTTCACATAAGGCAGTGCACTCTGAATTGCGTAACCTCCTTCGAGCACAGCCATATCAGGGGAAAGTTTCTCGTTTAGTTTCGCATATCCCTGTGCTGAAAAGCGCATATTTGCTAGAGGATCGGTATAATGGTTATCCTGTCCCGCAGAATTCAGGACAAGCTCAGGTTTGAAATCCTTCAGAATCGGAAGTACCAGAGAATCTAGCACGTAGAGTATGCCCTCATCAGGGGTTCCTGGCGGCAGCGGAATATTGATTGTCCTGCCAAGGGCTTTTGGGCCTCCCAGCTCATTTATAAAACCCGTGCCAGGATAAAGGGTCCTTCCATCCTGGTGGAAAGAGATAAACAGTACATCGGGATCATTATAGAAAATCTCCTGGGTTCCATCTCCGTGATGCACATCGGTATCCACTATTGCAATCCTGCGAATCCCATATTTTTTCCTCAGGTACTCGACAAGGATAGCTTCATTATTGATATTGCAAAACCCTCTGTTTCCATGCGCTACTGTCATAGAATGGTGGCCAGGTGGGCGGACAAGCGCAAAAGCATTTTTGACCTCAGCTTTCATCAGGGCATCCCCAAGCACCAGGCAGCTGCCTGCTGCGATCAGGTGAGGAGTTGTAGCCTGGGCTTTTATATCCGGCACACAGAAGTGAACTCTGGCAATGTCCCTATACTCTGCAAGGCGAGGTTTATATTCGGCTATCTCTGGCAGGTCCATCAAGCCTTCTTCAAATATCTGGTCTCTGGTATAGAGAAGACGCTCTTCTCTTTCCGGGTGGGTAAGCGAAATGGCCCAATCAAAGGCAGGGAAGAAAATAAGGCCTGTCTTTTTGGCATCAGTACGGTCTGCCGGGGATAAAGGTCCTTTTTTTAGCTCCATCCCAATCTTTTTTAATTCCATTTTATTTGCCTCGGATGTTTCAGGCTTGATTTCTTCATTCTTTATCTTCAGAATTTCTTCCTTCTCTGCTTTATCTTTCCCTTCTACCTGCTCTTTTTTGTCTTCTTGAGAGCCTGTTCCAGAGCCAGTTTTCAGTACATCCCTGAGTTTTCCAAGCCCCAATTTCATGCTTTTTCCCTCCTTTTCCATTCCGGGATCAGGCCTGCAGGAATTTGCATATTCACGTCAAAAAGCCGTCCTGAAGTATACCAGCCATTAACGACATTGAAAACTTCACTGTCAACAATCTCGGCTTCGCCTGCATATTCAGCAATTCCAAAATCTCTTGCACGTGCTCTCATGAGTTTTACGGCAAGATCTTCAGCTTCGTCGAGATGTATCTTATTGAGATTCCCAATGTTTGTTGTGTTTAGGCTGACAATTTCTCCTTCCTCGGCGACAGAGTATACTTTCTGCTCAGTATCAATATGTAAGTTCAGAGTAAGCGTAGGCCTTGCAACAGCTGCTCCTATTGCGTTTCCCACCTCGGCATATTCAGGAATAACAGGCTTTGCACCAAGTTTTTTGGCAACCTCTGTAATGAGACCTTTTGCTCCTCCTCCAATTCCAACCACATTCTCGGGCCGTGCCTTCTTCTCTTGCAGGACTTCCCACACTCTATAGGCAGGTTCCTGTTCCCATTCAAGAAACATCTCATTAACTGCATCAGCAATCATCCTTGAAACCTTTTCAACAATGAGGGATGCAGTCTCAGTTTCAGATTTTCCAATCTTAGAAGCCGTGGTTTTGATCGCCTCGCTCGCACGCTCGGGATCTCCTATTTCTATGAGGCCAAGAACCTTCAGGGCATCAGTTGGAGTAGTTTCTTTTCCCCCCATGCAGTAAGCAGAACCTGCCCTGTCAGGGCCAACTGTTATTAACTTTGTATCAGTGCCCGAATCCTTAACCCTTACAACGCTGTCTCCCCCTATAGCTATCGATCGGACAGCAAAGGCCCTGACATGTGTCAGGAAATCTCCAAGTTTTGCGCCTTTAGAGGCCAGAAGGGGCTTACCTGAAAGGATTAATGCAAGGTCTGTGGTAGTCCCTCCGATGTCTACTACTACTGAGGTCTGTCCTTCTGGAGTAAGTGCAAGAGCTCCAATTGTGCTGGCAGCAGGGCCTGAGAAGATAGTTTCCACAGGGCATTCTATTGACTTCTCAACTGGAAGAGTCCCTCCATCAGCTTTCATGATATATACAGGAGCCCGGATATTTCTCTCCTCAAGGGCTTTCCTGATTTTCTCAACAAATTCCTGATAGTGCTCCCGAGTTGCGGAAGCAAGCATGGCAGTTGCTATTCTTCTTGGGAA
Source organism: Methanosarcina sp. (assembly GCA_036504475.1). Lineage (GTDB taxonomy): Archaea > Halobacteriota > Methanosarcinia > Methanosarcinales > Methanosarcinaceae > Methanosarcina. The sequence continues at coordinate 20,560 of DASXVB010000003.1, read as the reverse complement.
ATTCAGTTTTCCTGAAACTTTATGCCCTAGTTCCAGTTTGCAGCCAGGATAGATTTCCCCGAAGATCTCTCCTATCCTGAGTTCATGGGAAGGGTTCCTCTGCCCGAACTTACTTATTATAGCTGCTCTCGAAAATCCGGATTCTTGGATCACCCTCACAGTTTTTCTAATCTCGGCCTCATCGAGGGTATCAATCTCCCTTCCTCTATAATCCATAGCTCCTTTTAGATAAAAGCTGTCAGGAAAAGCATAACTTGCCGGGTTAACCCCAGGTCCTGGAATCAATACTAAGGCTACGCGGTCAGTTTTGCCTTCAGCGATAAGATTTGTTATCACGGTTGTGCTGAATACTATCCTTTCCAGCTGTTCAGGAGGAACATCTTTGCTGATAGCATCAAGGGCTTCAAGAAGAGAATTTAGCAGATTTCCGGGCTCAGTGGAAACCTTGGCAGTACTGTATACTTCTCCATTCCGGATAAGCACTGCATCCGTGGTAGTGCCTCCGACATCAATTCCTATTAGCATTCACAATTCGCCTATCCTCGCTATATGTGTTTTTTATTCTTTTATTTCCACATTCATATCAAATGCCATTGATTTCAAATTCAAACTTTTTGAAAAAAAGTTTGGTTCAACTTATAACATGTCATGTCTCTGATACACAAGGATATTATTTTTAAGCTTATATGACAAAAACATTCTGAATTGAAAAAAAACTGTAATCTACAAAAAAGGTTGCTTTCAGAATAAGTTACGTAGATTTTATATCAAAATTTATACGTTTTCTTTAAAATCCTTTAAAAAAATATCAATAATGTCTTTTTTATTTTCATATTGGATGTTATTTGTTTGTTTCATTTTTTGTAGCCTATATTTGACTATTTGTGGCTCTGCAAACTGGTTTAGGTCATCATAACTGAACACAGTTTGCCTGCTGTTCTCATATATAAACTTTTCAACAAATGTTATTAACCCATCATCTGTACTTATTAATTTTTTAATATAGGTCTTCCAGCCTTTAGAGTCATCCCATTCTTTCCACCTATAAAGAATAGAAACAAAATCGTCATTATCAATTAATTTTCCGTTATCACTAAATTCTTTAATTTTGCTTACACAAAGAAGTTGTAATTCATTAAGTTTTTCAACAGGAACTAATCTGTTCTCCTCTGTTGCTTCTGATTCGAATGATATTATCTCTACTGGACCTGCCAATCCTTTAGAAAGAGGAATAGTATTTTTAAAAATTTCATAGTTTTTTATAACATCTTTTTGTCTTTTTAGTATCTGAAGGATGATTCTCTCAGCATCCAAAATAGTTTCAAATTGCCCTTTTTCTTTTTTATTTGGAAGTGAGTCTGAAATATCAAATATTACTTGCACAACATTCTCTGCATATTCAATACTCATATGATTCTCATCGTTTGTATAATCCTGAAGTCGCCACAAAACTTTATTAATTTTTTTGTTATCTATATATTGTATCAATAAATTTTCAAACTGTTCCATATTTCTTATCTTCTTTAAAATCGAATCCAATTCATATTGGCTTAATTCTTCCTCATCTCCACCAGGAATTAATGTAAAGTATGCATCAAAGTAATTAGTAGAACATACTCTTAGTTGCTTATTCCATATAGATTGAACCTCATAACCATACTCTGTATTTCCAAAAATGGTTGACATCTGGGGAAATAAAGCAAATAAAAGTGAATTTAAATCATTACGGTATTTCTCGTCAACTTCTTTTAAAATTGCTTCAATTTCTTCTTTTCTACCGTCGTCTCTATCGATTTTAACTTTTGTAAAAAGAGTTTTTCGCGACTTCATAGTATAATAGAAATCAGGACAGAATACACGTATTGACTCTATAGCTATAAAATCGATTGGATTAACTTCCATAGAGTATTCTTTATGCATGAGAGATATGTTGAACTCTAAACTATTAGAGAATCTTTTTACATCTCTAATAGTTCGGAAAAAATTTTTGAATCCCGAATTATAAATATTTGCATAATACATTTCATTATAGTAATGTTTTTTTGATGGTGGTAAAGTTGAAAGAATTCGATCTATTTCTTTTAATAAAAACTCGTTTATTTTATGTTGTTTCACATGCGGAACATTAAAAATAATCTGAACAATTTTATTTAAGTAATCTCTCCCAGAAACTCCTATCTGTTCACTGAGATTACATGTAACTACTTTCTCATCAAAAGAAAGAACATAAATTGTATTGGGAAAATCAGTATTGATTTTAACAAGTTTAAATATCTGTCTCATTTCTGATTGCGACAATCGATCAATGTCATCAATTATAACTAAGAGTTTTTTGTCTCTTTCTTTTAAGGTATTTTGAAGATCCTTTTTAAGGGATAAAACTGATGTATTGTCTAATTTCTCGCTACTATCAAAATAATCAGCTAATTTATTTAAAAAATCTTTAGAGAAAGTGATCGCAATACAAATAAAACTAACAATGAGAAATATATTTTTGATATAAGATACGGTTACAGTTTGAAAATGAAATGTTTCGATTAATATGCTTGCGCCAATTCCAACTAAACTTAAAATCGTAAATGAGTCTTTAATAAATGAATAGCCTGATTTTTCAGGAATCAAATCTAAGAGTTTTGAATACAAACGAAGCTTTTTCGCTATTTCTTCATCTTTTTCAGTTTTACTATTGGAAAGTTCCTTTGCAAGTTCTTCAAAAAAGTATTTACTAAGATCTCCTTCCCCAGAAAAAATCCACGGATTAAATTCAAAAATTGTAATTTCCTTGTTCTCTATTTCAAACCATTCTTTCATCAAATTTATAACGGAACTTTTACCATAACCCCATTCTCCGCAGATAGATAAAACTAAACTCTCTTTTTCGTTCCACGAAATTATTGATTGAGCCAATTTTTGGGAAAAATCAGTTCTATGTAAAAAGTCCTCTCTACAGGATTCTATTGCTTTATCAGGGGCATACATTTAAATCGACCATTTAAAGTCGTGAATTCAACACTGACGAATTGTTTACACTCACACGCTTTGCTATTGAATAAGTTATATCGAAATATGCAAACACTGTTGTAATTTATAAATAAGATATAAATATCTATTGAATTATATGTAAAAAAAGTTCCTATGAGCTTGATCCTGTTCTCCAGTTATTCACTATTTTGAAAATTTTGTGCATTTAAATTATAATCTACAAAAATTTCTGTATGCTTCCACAAACAACGACTAATTTTTTGAAAAATGGAGATTTTTATGCTTTCAATCCGACTAAATGCAAAAAAATTAAGAATAGTGAAAAGAAAACTCAGTTAAGAAAACCAGTTAAGAAAGCCAAATTAAGAAAGAATGAAAAGAAAGCCCAATGAATCTCAGTTTTGACAGCAAAATTAATAGAATCGAAGGTTATAAAGCACAAGAAATAATTTCCACTTCTTGACAATTACCTTTTATCTTCGAAGCTGATAGTATATTTTGTTTCTTTCTCTCGTTCAAGTTCGATTGTTCCGTTAATCTGCTCAACTAGAGCATTTACAAGTTGCAAGCCTAGAGTTTTCGGATTTTTGAAATCTACTTTTTCCGAAAAACAAGCTCCGTTGTCCAAGTACGTAAGAGTAAAACTAGGAGATACTTCTGAAAACTGCTTTTCTGTGGCTTTGCCTGTTTTTTGACATTCAGCCTCATTTCGGTAAAGGGAAATTTGGATCTTTCCTTCTGCACCTTTTGGAAACGCATATTTAAGGGAATTTGAGAAAAGTTCATTAATTATAATTCCCAGTGGAATTGCGATATCAACTCCAAGAAGCGTATTGTCCACCTCAAGGATAAGCTTGATTTTTTCATCTCCAACTTTATAAGAGTGCAGCATGTCCGCAGTCAATTTTCGGAGGTATGCTGCAAAATCAATACTTGCCGCATCCTCTGACTTATAGAGTTCTTCATGAATCATAGACATTGAGACTACACGGTTCTCGCTTTCTCTGAAGGCCTCAATAACCTCCTTATCTTTGAACTTATCAGCCTGAAGGCTGAGCAGGGAGGAAACTATCTGAAGATTATTCTTAATCCGATGGTGAATCTCTCTCATTCCTATTTTCTCGGCTTTCTCAAGGGTTTCCTCAGCGATTTTCTTCTGGGTAATATCATAGGCATACCCCTGGATAAATGCGGTTTCTCCTGAAGTGCTGCATAAGTTGTGGATTAATTCATGAACCCACCTTGCACTTCCATCCTTCCGCCTGAGCCTGTAGTCGTACTCCATAATGGAATTCGGGGAGGAAACCATTTTATCTCGAATTAGACGTAGCAATGGCCCGTCTTCCGGGACAACAAGGTCAAAAAACTTTATTCTACCGGAAATAAATTCTTCCTCGGCATATCCGGTTATTTCTTCAAGAGCTCCCTCAAGCAAGAGGAGATTAAAATTCCTGTCAAGTTTAAACGAAATTCCTTTGAAATTCTGTAAAAATGACCTGTAGAGTTCTTCGCTTTCCCTCAGTTTTTCTGAAGACTGCTTAATTTCGGTAACGTCTTCCATTACCCCAAGAGCCCGAGATATATAGTCTTCGTCATCTCTCAGGTATACTCCTTTATTTTTTACGTAAAAATAGCTTCCGTCCTTCCGCTTGAACCTGAATTCTTCCTCGAATCTTTCTCCTGTATTCCAGCAACTTCTAAATGACTGCTGAACTCTTCTGCGATCTTCTGGATGAATATGGTCGAGCCAGTCGTAAAAATTCAGGTTCTCTATTTCTTTATTACTGTAGCCTGTGAGCTCCGTGATTGCTCCTGCCCACTCAACATGTCCGTTTTCCAGGTCAATGTCATATATCAGTTGCCCTGTCTGTTCTGCAATAAGGCGGTATCTCTCCTCACTTTTTTGCAGCTTCTCTTCTATATTTTTGCGTCCCGTAATATCAAGCATTACTCCTATAAGCCCTTCTACAGTCCCGCATAGATTTTTGTATACTGCTTTATTGAAAATGAAGTCCCTTTTGAGTCCATCAGAGCACACTACTTTGGTCTCGTAGGTATGGCTTCCTCCCCTTTGGAATAACTGCTTGTCCATTCTTTCATAAATTTCCTCGAGTTCTGAGGAGGTTCCTTGGAAAAGATCATATGTGGAATGTCCGGCTATTTTTTCTTTTGAACTTCCAAGAATCATTTTTGCAAAGAGCTCATTGCAGCCTTGATAAATGCCGTCCCGATTTTTGTAAAACACGGGAGCCGGAATAGTATCCAGTAGTGTTCCCAGAAAATACACTTTGTCTTGGAGTGCGGCTTCCACTTCATTTCGTTGAATTGTAAATGAAAGGATTAGTGCAGTCGCATTCAGGAAACAAGCATCTTCATCGGTAAATTTTTCCTTTTTCGTGCTGTGAGCCATCAGCACTCCATATGGCTTTTCAATACTTCCTATGAGCACACTTATTCCACTAATTATCTCCTTGGATTCTTCGAGGCCCATTTTCCTAAGAGAGTTCTTCCTATTCAGTTCCTCCAACAGGATCGGTCGGCTTGAAAGTACAGTGCAGCCTGTTCTTGAAGCTGAATCTTTTTTAATGATCCTGCCTGTGTTTTCTGGCTTCCAACCAACTCCTTTCTCAAATACAAAATCTTCATTCGGCAAGAGTTTCAGGACACTGCAATACTCTACACCAAGAGTAGTTGCAACCAGAGGCAGGGCCTGATCAAGCAGAGTCTGAAAATCAGGGGTTTTGAGAGATAACTCGGAAATTCGGAAAAGCACTTCATGCTCTCTTTTTCTTAAAAATAGTTTTTCTTCGGTTTGTTTGAGGGAAGTGATCTCGAATGCAGAGATAACCGTACCTTCGCAGCCAAGCAAAGGGGTAAAAACAATTGAATAAGTTTTCTCGCCTGCTTTCAGTTCAGTCTGTACGAGTCTCTTTCGGATTGCTACTCGCCGGGCAGTCTTCAGGATTTCATCAGGCGCTTTTTCTCCAACCTTACTTTTAAGAGCTACAAGTAAGGATTTTCCTGCCTCATTTGCGTACAGAATCGCTCCTTCTGTTCCTATTCTCAGGACAGGGCCAGGGCTATTTAACAGAAATTCTCTCATCCAGTTTTCTTCAGTTTCCACACCTATACTGTCTTTCCGACTTATGTCAGAGCCACCAGTTCCTGATTTCATACACTCATTTTTAGTAAGTTATTTAATATTAGAAATTGTTTATCAATATTAAAAGTTTATACCAGATTTTGAATTCCAGGCTTATTTTAAGCATTATTTTGTCTTTTATCTGTAAATTCTTATAACATATTAATATTCTGCTAATTCACTCAAAATATCTTGTCTATGTCTCCTGACAAAGCTTCAATTAAATCTGGAAATTAGCCCAGTAGTTCCGATTTGCTGTAGTTCCAAGTGATTACTCATATCAATTTCTGATTTTTCTTCCACATTTCACAAGAAGATCCTTGATTTCATCTATTTTAATTACATTTTTGTCAATCCGTTCAAAAAATATCAGTAGTGATATGTCCTGATGCAAAACTCGTAGATAGTCTCTACTAACCGATTTTGTGTTTTTTTGATTATATCTTGAAATTTATATATCTCTGAATCAAGCTCGAAGTGCTCGATTTCTTTTTCGATTAAACTTCATTAAGCAGTCCAGAAATAACTTGACTGGAATATTACATAACGAATCAATTCCGTTCATTACTGCTTTAATAATGTCTTGATTGATTACTGATTTGTTTTATCCCAAAATTATTTCGTTATTTTAATCTATTTTTCAAGCCGGATTTGAATGTTCCACCTATTCTATTGCCTAGCTGGTGGGACGCCTCATTTACTATCATATTCCTGCCGATTGGAACCTTATCCGGAACCCTGAGAACTTCTGCACTGATTTCATCCAAATAAGCCTTGAGTTCGTCGAGAAATCGATAAGAAATATAGTCTACATACTTCTGAAAGGTTTTAGAGCTTCTTCCAAGTTAGCTATTCGCAAAATCTGTTCTATCCGAGTCGATTGCTTTTAGAGAAACGGGCGTCAAATCAGATTAGGGATTTTAAGATATAATTTAAATCCTCATTTGATCACGCCATGTTTTCTTCGTATAATTGATATACCATCGTGACAATCCTTATTGCTATGAATGGCAGCAAATCCAAGAATTCAGCTTCACTTTCTCACTTAACTGACCGCGCAGCCCATGAAAAGGCACTTGCCGGAAAGATTACTCCTACTTACGAATCCGCTACTTTTTCAAATCCAGTCCTTGACCAGTTCAGAGGCCTTATGCCCGATTTCAATAAACGGCTCTCGCCTAATAGGGATCTGGGACTTTCTTCTTCTGAACATCTCCGACTGAGTCCAGATACTCTTCCAAGGCTTGTTTCCAATTCCTGTTCCGGAATCAAATCTGTTACTTTTCCAGAAACAGTATTTGAAAGTCCAAAGATGCCTGCAGGAAAAGGTTTTGAGATCACGCCTGATTTGCCGGGAAGGACGCTAACAGGAGCAAGAATCTGCTCTCTAACCCTTAGCGCAGACCTTTCTATGGCGGCTCCTCTTGCAAGCAGGCTTTTAACGCTCAGGCCGACTGAAGATGGGCTGAAAGAGGTCAAGAAGGACGGAGAATCACTAAGGGACTGAAAGACAGGAAATATATTTTCTCTTTTTTATATTTTATATGAAAAATCGTGTAATTATTTAATGAAAAAAAGTAGTCGTTTTTACCGTTTCTTAGAGATTGGTTACACTAAAACAAACGACTATCCCTAAGAGACTTACTACCATCGAAATAGCAGTTATAAAAATAATCAAACCCGAACCATTGCTCTCAAAAGGATCATTGTTCTTATATTCCATAGTATCATATATGCAATATCTACATAAAAACTTTACAATTTTGATGTAATTAATTATAAAGTAATTATAAAGAAACATCATTCACTAGCCTTTAATTTATTCCGGAGACTGCAAAAGTCATCTAAGAAACTCTTTTCACTTTTTACAGATATTTAGAAACCCTTTAACTTTATTATATTTATCGGAAGCTTAAGTGCCTGCTTTTTTCAGAGCCTTTTGAAACTTATCGAGTCCAAGGTCAAGTTCTTCAGCTGTGATAACCAGTGATGGGGAGAAACGAATCACCGAATCCCCACAGGGAAGGAGCAGGATTCTTTCTTTAAAGGCTTCCCTGAGGATTTTGTCTCTTTTGGCGGGGTCTATGGACTTATCAGGTTTTACGATCTCGACCCCAATCATCAAACCTAGGCCACGCACATCACCTATGCAGGGGAAGTTTTCCTGAAGCTCCCAAAGGCGCTGCCTCATATAGGAACCAAGCTCTTTTACCCGGATCTCCGTATTTTCCTTTTCCAGAAATTCAAGAGAAGCGAGAGACGCGGCTGAAGCTAGGAGATTTCCTCCGAAAGTGCTTGAATGGACTCCGGGAGGCCAGTCCATAAGCTCTTGGTCTGCGAACATTGCGCCCATTGGAAGGCCACCTCCAAGAGCTTTTGCAAGGCACGAGATTTCAGTCCTGACCCCAAAATTTTCCATGGCAAGGAATGGGCCTGTCCTGAAGCAACCTGTCTGGACTTCGTCAGCTACAAGAAGAACTTCATTATCGGTACAGATTTGTCTTATTTCCTTATGAAATTCAGGAGGAGGAACGATATATCCACCTTCTCCCTGGACCGGTTCCACAAAAACGGCAGCTGTATCATTCGGACTCAGTTCCCGCCTGAATATTAAATTTTCAAGTTCTTTTGCACACTCGATCCCGCAAGAAGGGTATTCAAATTTAAAGGGACAGCGGTAACAGTAGGCATAATGGGAATGGGCTGTACGGATAGCAGGAAAATGTTCCTTTTGCCTGACTTTTGAGCAGGTAAGGGAGAGGGAACCCAAAGTACGACCGTGGAAGCCATTATAAAAAGAAATAAGGCCCTGACGCTTTGTTTTCCAGAATGCAAGCTTGATTGCAGCTTCCACAGCTTCAGTTCCACTGTTGCAGTAAAAAACTTTTGAATAACCTGAAAGCTCTTCTAACTTTTTTGCAAGCTTCACTGGAGGCTCAGCAAAAAAATCCCCGTATCCGCAGTGAATCATCTTTTCGAGCTGGGCTAAAATCGCAGCCTTAACCTCAGGGTTGGAGTAGCCTGCATTCATGACAGCAATCCCGGCAACAAGGTCAAGATATTCTCTTCCATCGACATCCCTGATTATGGAGCCTTCTGCGCTGTCTACAACCAGAGGAAATGGGCGGGCTGCGCAGGCCGACGTTATGTTGCAGTCCTGCCTGATAATCTCCCTGGCTTTAAGGCTGACAAAATCAAGTAGTTCGAGTTCCCTCCAATAAAAATCAAGATCATATGCCGCATCCTGTATCTTATCTTGTGAGATATTTTTTCCCGGCTTTTCCATCCGTTGCGTTTTTTCAAATTCTTTGGTATTCTCCTGAGCCAGAATGCATTCCTCCCCGGTTTCTCTGAGCTCTCGGATTTCATTCCGCCGAATCAATCTGGGCTTTTTGCAGTCTGCCGCTGTAGTCTATGTACACAGCTTTTATCTCAGAAAACTCCTTGATAGCCTCAGTCCCGGCTTCCCGGAAGCCGTTTCCTGTCCCTTTCACGCCCCCAAAGGGAAGATGGACTTCAGCTCCTATTGTAGGGGCATTAACATATGTAATGCCGGCTTCGATTTTCTCGATTGCCCTGAAAGCATTTCCTACATTTCCTGTATAGATCGCCGAAGAAAGCCCATATTTGGTATTATTCGCAATTTCAATTGCTTCCTCAAGGTTTGAAACCGTAAAGATCCCTAGTACTGGCCCAAAAATTTCTTCCTGTGCAATCCTCATATCCGGTCTAACATCCGTAAATAGTGTGGGCTCGAAGAAATACCCTGGAAGCCCGGGATCGATTCTGTTTCCCCCAATAAGAAGAGTTGCTCCTTCTTCTTTTCCTATTTTCACATATCTCTCGATCTTCTCAAGCTGCGCTTTGTTGATTATAGGTCCTATATCTGTCTCAGGTAGAAGCCCATCACCTATCCTGAGAGCTTTTGTTTTTGCAAGCAGCCTTTTTATGAACTCGTCCTTTCTCTTCTCATGCAAAATCAGTCTACTCGTAGCAGTACAGCGCTGTCCGGTAGTCCCGAAAGCTCCCCATAGCACACCCTCAAGGGCCAGCTCAAGGTCAGCGTCATCCATGACAATGACGGGGTTTTTGCCTCCAAGTTCCAGAGAAACCCGTTTCATGGTTTTTGAACATTCTTCCATTATCCATTTTCCGGTATCAAGGCTGCCTGTAAAGGAAATAGCTTTTATGCGTGGGTGCTGGACTACAGCTTTTCCGACAGTCTCTCCGGGTCCCGTTACCAGGTTTATCACTCCAGAAGGCAGGCCTGCTTCAATGAGCACCTTTACCAGCTTGAGTGCAAGCAGGGGCGTATCACTTGCAGGCTTGAAAACAATTGCGTTTCCAGCTACAAGGGCTGGCATTATTTTCCAGGCGGGAATTGCAGTCGGAAAGTTCCAGGGCGTAATTAGACCAACAACTCCTATCGGTCTCATCACGGTCATGCAGAACTTTTCTTTGAGTTCGGAAGTCGTTGTTTCTCCAAGCATCCGCCTTCCTTCCCCTGCGGCATAATTTGTTATATCGATGGCTTCCTGTACATCTCCTCTTGTCTCAGGTAGTACCTTTCCCATCTCTTTCGTCATAAGGATAGCAAATTCTTCCTTTCTTTCCTGCAAAATTCGGGCTGCCCTGAAGAGTATCTCAGCTCTTTTAGGAGCCGGAATCTTGCTCCAGAGCCTAAACCCTGCCTCAGCCGCCTCAACTGCCCTGTCAACATCCTCGACTCCAGCTATCTGTATTGTTGCCAGGTTTTCCAGAGTAGCCGGATTTATATCATCAAAAACCTCTCCGGTTGATGAGTCTTTAAATTCTCCCCCTATAAACAGCTTGTACTCCTGAACCATAAAATCCCCTTAAAAGCATGAATATACTAGAAGATAAATATATTTCCAAAAAATATGTTCAGGGAAGCTAGATAATTCGACTTTTTATTGAGTAGGGTCTTAATAATAATGTTAGACTTCAGGTTTCATAATGGCTTTTAAAGAAAATATCCAAAAACAAGATTAGTAACAGCTATTGGTAGATAGAATACTCTAAATAGAATACTCAGAGACTGGTTGAAAGCTACCTTAAGGCTCAAAGCTCTTTTTAGCAGCCTGTACTGCCGCTAGTAACTTGCCAGATTTTATTTGACAGCTCAGAATACTGAGCTCTTGGATCTCCTATTTTCTCTATAAAGGAATTTGCACCATTTTCCATTGCCTGGCGCATAAGTTCTTCTTTGTCCACGCCTGTGAACAGAATGAAAGGAATATTAATTCTTTTATCACGGATAGTCTTCAAGAATGTAATGCCGTCCATGTAAGGCATATCGTAATCTGAAATTACAACATCATAGGAGTTTTTCTCCAGGCTCTGAAGGGCTTCCCTCGCAGAGTCCACAGTATCCGAAATTATATCATGGAAAACTTCTAAGAAAGTCTTTGATAACTCCAAAAACAGAGGGTCATCGTCTACAAGCAGCACTTTCACGGCGATCTTCTCCTTAGATTATTGTTTTTTAACCTTTTTGCGGATCGTTATACCACTTATCATCTCCTATTGAGAAGTAACAAGACCTCAGCCACACTTAATACTCCACATCTAATACTAATGTCTTAATTAATATAAAAAGTTAACTTCAGTGTCTCATAATTAGAAGTTTTTCCAGTTCTGAAATAAGAATTTTGTATTTCAAGAATGAGAATTTACTACTTCATTCTTCTTAGCCTAAAACTATCATAACAGAAAATATTGGTGAAAAAGGAGAGAGTAACGTTTATTGAGAGCACAAAAAATAAAAACAGAGAACAAAGAAGTAAGAATAAAAATGAAAAATAAAGAAAGGGTTACCCCTGATTGATGAAATCATCCAGTTCTTTTTTCAGCATTTGGCTAAGGATTTTTCCATCAACCGCGCCCCTATATTCCTTCATGACAATACCCATGAGGGGACCAAGAGCTGAAGGGCCTTTTTCCCTGATAAAGTCTCCCCTTTCCTTTACTGTTTTCTTGATGAAGTTTTCGACCTCTTCGGGGTCAAAGGCGCTGAGCCCAAGCTTTGAAATAGCTTCCGGAACACTTAGCTCCTGCTCTTTTGCAAGAGCGGTTAAAAGGTCATGAATAGCTTCTTTTGCGATTTCCTGGTTCGAGATCGCTGTAAATAGTCCTTTGAAATGATCATCTGTAAGGTTTTCGGTCTCAACTCCGCTTCTCCGAACTTCCGGAACGATCCCTATAAGTGTTCTGGCAATAAGGGTTGAGTTTACATTTTCATCTTTCCTGTAAATCTCAATCAGGTCTTCAAAGAGAGGAAGATACTTCGAATAAGCTATTTTTCCGGCAAGCTCTTCATTCAGGCCATTTTCGGAAACAAAACGCTTAGCCCGCTCAGTAAGAAGTTCAGGAATCTCAATTGAATCAAAATAATCCTGCGAGATTTCGATTTGAGGCACATCAGTTTCAGGATACATCCTTGCTGCGCCTGGAAGGGGACGCATGTAGGCGGTGTTTCCATCGGGTAGAGCTCTTCGGGTTTCTTCAGGAATTCCTTTTATGACTTCTTTTGCCCTTTCAATAACTGCTTCAATTGCAAGCCTTGCTTTTTCTGGATCATCCGCAACCATTATTACGGCATCATCAGGGTGTGCGCCTATTGCATCCCTTACAGCCTTAACTTCTTTTTCGGTTATCCCATAGTTGGGAAGCTCGTCGGTGTGGAAAATTCCTCCAACACCTGCTGTTTTTGCCCGGTCTGAAAATTCGGTCCCGAGCCTTCTTCCTGGCTGAACTTCTTTGCCTACAAGCCCATCGAACTTCCTTAGAAGGGCAGCCAGGATTGCGCCTTTTTTTACGCCTTTTTGTAAGACTTTGGATTTTGTGTCTATGAAAAGCCCTGTTACGTCATAGATTTCTTCACAGACGAAGGCTTTTCTCTCCATAAGTTCCTGCCTAATAAAAAGAAGATTCAGCTGCCTTTCAACTTCCCTGCGGACAATCTCTTCTATGAGGTCAAGCGCCTGAACACCTTTTATTTCTACTCTTGCGCCTTCGGCAATTGAGACATTTACATCCTGCCTGATCGTTCCAAGCCCTCTCTTTACTTTCCCTGTAGATCTAAGGAACATTCCTATCTGTTCGGCAACCTCTCTTGCGTGTTGAGGAGACTTGATATCCGGCGCAGTTGCGATCTCTACAAGCGGGATTCCTAGCCTGTCCAGAGAATAAATGATAGAGTCCCCGATTTCCTCTATTTTCTGGGCAGCTTCTTCTTCCACGCAGAGGCTGTCAATTCCGCAGCGCCCTTCTGAGGTCTCAATAAATCCGTCACTTGCAAGAAAAGCAGTTCTCTGGAACCCGCTTGTGTTCGATCCATCCACGACGATTTTTCTCATAACGTGCATCTGGTCTACAGGCTTCATGTTGAAAAGTTTTGCAATTCCAAGGGAAATGTCAAGTGCTTCCTTATCGAGTTCTCTTGGAGGCTCTTCATCGTTTTCTATAAGGCAGGTAGTATCATAGGCTTTATAGATGTACTTCCTCCTGATCTTGGTCTGCTCCACCGCAGCCCTATCTTTTTCTCCCATCTCACTTTCCGTAGCCCTGAGATATCTGAAAAATTCAAAATCCGATTCCTTGACATCCCTTATCAGGGTTGGACACCTACAGAACAGCTTCTCCTTCGAATCCAGCTGCTGGTGAATTTCAAGCCCGGCTTTCAGCCCAAGTTCACTATAATCGTATTTTTCCATATTTTCACCCGAATCTAAGCAGGAAGCGCCTTAATTCTCTTTGATTCTCTTTGATTCTCTTTAATTTCTTTAAATTTTCCTTAATTTTTCCTTAAATTCTATTTAATTTCCCTTAAGCTCTTTTTAATTCTCTTTCTAATTTAGTCTTTCAAATCTAGCTTCTTTTGCTCTCCCTTCAGTTTTAAGTCCTTCGGCTCGTTACTTCCTCTTTTCTTTTTAAATTCTTTTGCGCTCGATTCCTCTCTTAGCTCTTTTAGGTGCTGAATTGGCAATTTTCAATTATCATTGAGTAATTGTTGAATAATTATTGAATAGAAAATTGAATGTAAAAGGTATTATAAAATGTATAAAGGTATCTCCGTATATAAGAGTGAAGCAATTTAATTAATTTAATAATTAATGAAATCAGTAAAAGTGATTATAGAAATGATTCTGAGCGTAGAATTGTGGCTGGATTTTTTAATACCTTAGAAACTCCGGCAACCAGAGTTTAGAAAACATTTAATTTTGAGTTTTTGAACCGCAGATATGTATAATTTTTTGGGTCCCCGATCACTCAACGACCGCGAAGCGGGCGGCCTTTCTGAAGAAATAAAGAAAAAATAAAACTTAAATTCGAAAAAGCAGCAATATTATCGTTTTTCTTTTTCCCTTTTTCCTTTTTCTGCCTTTATCCTCTCAAGCAAAACCTCTGCTGCCTCATAATTCCTGCCTTCTATTCTGGCAAGTTCAGCCTCAGTCGGCACAAGTTGTCTGGTAAAAGTCTTTGCAAGAATTGACTGACGTAGTTTTTCAGTTTTTTTCTCTTGCAGCTTACATCTAAAAGGTAATCTCATAGATTTATCGCTTTTACACGACAAAATCAGCAAATTTTATCGACTATACTAGACAAGTATATAAATGAGACACGTTCATATATTAACTATAAATATTATAGCCGCTATAGCAAATAATGTGACTGAAACTACAACCATACAGGTAAAAAAACAAACGCGGGATGAATTGCGTGCTATAGGATCAATGGGCGACGATTACAATTCGGTCATTGAGAAGCTGATCCGGGAACACAACAGGAACAAGCTCGTTGAACACAGCAAACGAGTAGTAGAAGAACGTATCGACGAGTTTGTGAGCATAGATGAGCTTTGATGTCCTGGTGATCCCGACACTTTTTGAAAAAATCCCTCCCGAACTGAAGGGTAATTATTCCAGAACTCACTTTATGGTCTTTAAATACGTAGCTTTTTGCTTCAAACTGGAGAGCGAATTTCCACGAAAACCTGCTACAGTTATACAATAATTTTCTACCATATAGAATAAGTTTTTATTTGACTTTTTTCAAAAAATAACTGGTTTAAATTCCTCTTTTGCATCTTTTCCAATAACCAAAGAGTTTTCGGATTAAAAAGTTACTTCTCTTTTCAATTTCCCGAAACCCGATGCCATTATATTTCTTACAGGTGAATAGAGTAAATGGGGATTCTGCATGGGGAACGTTACTTTTAAGAAAATAATGATTGCAACTGACGGTTCGGTCTGCTCAAGGATGGCTGCAAACAATGGAATAGAACTTGCCCGATTAAGCGGAGGAAAGGTTTATGCAGTATATGTAGTGTCCATGGAATACTTTTCTTCCATGGCTGTGGACTTTGATTGGGAAAGAATACATGAGGCGTTGGAAAAAGAAGGGATCGAGGCTGTAAATTACGTAAAGGAAACAGGAGAATTAGAAGGAGTTATTGTGGAACCTGTCCTGCTTGAAGGAAATCCCCCAGATGAACTTATCAGGTACGCAGAAGAAAATGAGATGGATATCATTATTATGGGCACTCTTGGCAGAACAGGAATTAAGAGGCTGCTTTTAGGTAGCGTTACCGGAAACGTTGTCAGACACTCAAAGGTGCCTGTTATGGTTGTAAGAGAAAATGAAAGTCTGAAAGGAAAAGCAAGCTAAGGGAAGTATAAAGAAAACCATTTTGAAGTAAATAAAGTATATTATGCAAACACTCAATGAGGGTTATTTCAATCGAAGATACCAACGATTTGATTCTTTATCAAGGCTTATCTTGTCTTCTCTGGCAAGCCAGCCGACAGCCATCAAGGCCAATTGAGAATCAAACCCATTAGCACTTAGGTGAGTCTTTATCTGGTTTAAACTGGATTCACCTTCTTCCAGCCTGTGATACAGCACTCCTGCGGCTTCTCCGATTTTTAAGTTCATGTTCTCCTTCATGCTTATTACCATCGCATTTTCTTAGCTATTCTATTAAAGAATAAATGCCACTTTCAAGATAATAAGTTTATGAATTCTAAATAGGAAACCTTAATCAATATTTAGGTCAAGATGTTAGATTTTTCTGCTACGATCTTTTCCAATAAATCAAAAAAATGGTTTAATAGTAATGTAAAAGTTCATTTTAATTTTCACTTTCATTCTCATTCTCACAATCTTGTCTTTTAACCCTTCAACCTTCGATTTTCTTTTTCACGGCTACAGCTGCATTTTTCGGAGAATCAGTTTCCCAGAGTTTCCTGACTTTAGCACTCCTGAGTGCAGGCATTACGGCTTCAAGCTTTGCCTGAACGGCTGCAAGCATTTCCTCGTCAACTCCGGGAGGCGTTATGCCCATGAACTTCTGGGCTTTAAGAGTCTCGGTTTCCCTGGGAACTGCACGGTCGACTCCTTTCCTTACTCCAGTTTTCAGAGACTCGATTGCATCCCTCCACTGGGCAGCCCAGGGAGTATCAGGAATTTCAGTGTGGTGAACATCGGTCCTTTCTACTTTGATAGCATCTAAGTGACATGCTTTCACGCAAGCTCCGCAATAGGTACAGAAATCCTCTGCAAAAGCAATTTTTCGTGAGTCTTCAGAGCCTGTAGGTACATACCAGAGTTTCGAGGGGCAGACATTAAAACAACCGCGACAGCCCTGAGGATCGCATTCCTTCAGATTCGTTTCAATAAGGCTCAGCTCTCCTTCCATAGGTTTTTGCAGGTCTATTGCTTCATACGGACAGACAGTCTTGCAGCGGGCGCACTGTGTACACTTCAACTCGTCGACCTTAACATTCCCTTCAACTTTCGGAGCCTCGCAGGGTCGTTCCCCTTTAACCTTTATTGCTTCTTCAGGGCAGAGGTCTTGGCAGAGAACACAATAATCGCATTTGTCCTCGTCCACAAGGATCTGCTCGAAAGGCACGGGATTATCAGGTGTGGGCTCACGCTCTAGTAGGATGAAGGCATCACAGAAACGAGCGCAGATTCCGCAGAAATTGCACTTCTCCGTATCAATTTCAATCTCCCCTTCTGCTCCTTCTTTTAAAGGCGCGATCTCTTCTTTTTTCGGGAAGGTAAACTCAACTTCAATTGCATCCTGCGGGCAGGCCCCCTCACAGAGCGCACAAGGGAGGCACTTTTCGTTGATCTTAACAAAGGTATCGTACTTAGGGTACTGTTTCTCGTCTGGGACTTCTCCCACAGCCTCAAAGGTGATGGCATGCACAGGGCAGAGATTTGAGCACATTCTGCAAAAGGTACATTTCTCAAGATCCATCATAACCGCAGGTGCATCAAGCCCAGTTGCAATCTCGTGAAGAGGTCCCATTTCAAGCGCTTTTGTGGGACAGATTTCTGCACAGATCCCACATCCGTTACAGCGTTTGTAATCATAATCCAGAGTCTTGATAGATTTCTCAGTTGCCTGGGTGTAGAGAAAATGGGAATCCTGAAGATCCATGCTGGTCGTAACCGTGATCTTTTCTTGGGCTTCTTCCTCAGCAGTTTCGGGGGCTTCAGCTTCGAGGTCACCGGTTTCTAACTCCTCTACTTCAACTCCGACTTCAGGTTCTGGAACTTCATTCTCGTCAGTTCCACAGCAGCCTCTGCAGACGTGAGTTTCCTGTTCGGTGTTTTCCTCACTCATTATGCCACCTCCTCAAGTTCGGTTCCGGTTTCGTCAAGCTTGAGCTCGGTTCCTATGGGCCCTATTTCTTCAAGCTCCTTTACAAACTCTGTAATCGTGTTTGAGAAACGTTCTCCTTCCGCAGCTGAGATCCACAAGGTTCTCAATCTCCTGGGGTCGAGTCCGATTTCTTTTATAACTTCCTTTAAGACATCCATCCTCTGTTTTGCATCATAATTTCCGTGGATGTAATGGCACTCGTCCATCCTGCAGCCTGCAACAAGAACTCCGTCGGCTCCACCTTTCAAGGCTTCAAGCACGAATTCAGGGTTTACCCTTGCCGAGCACATTGTACGGATAACCCTGATGTTTGTTGGGTAATGGAGCCTTGACATCCCTGTCAAGTCTGCACAGGCATAACTGCACCAGTTGCAGAGGAAAGCTACAATGAAAGGACTCTGTGACTTGTGAGCAGTTGCTTCCCTTACCTGGGCAAGAAGCTGTTCGTTTTCGAAGTTTCGCATCTGGATCGCCCCTGCTGGGCACGCAGCACTACAGTCTCCGCAGCCGTAACAGGAAACCTCGTCGACCAAAGCTTTTTTATTCTCCATTTTGATTTTCCCGAACTTGCAGACCTCAAGACAGGTCCTGCAGCCTATGCATTTTTCAGGATCAACATGAGCTCCCATTGGATCGGCTTCAAGTTCTCCTGTTCCCAGAAGTTGCATAACCTTTGCTGCGCATGCGCTCCCCTGGGCAATCGAAACCTGGATCTCTTTGGGCCCTGAGGCACAGCCTGCAAGGAAAACCCCGCTGACTGGGGCATCTACAGGACGCATTTTCGGGTGGGCACTTGCAAAGAATCTGTCCGGACGCCGGGCTAGATTTAGCATCCGGCCTATTCCTTCTGCCGCTTTGCTGGGCTCATAGCCTGTTGAAAGCACAACAAGGTCGCAGACCTCTTCTTCGACCCGGGATTCAAGGGTATTTTCATAACGGAGTACAGGCCTACCGTCTTCGCCTGCGTAAATTTCAGCTACTTTTCCCCGGATGAAATCGACGCCCATAGCCTGCGTCCTTGTATAGTATTCCTCGTACATTTCCCCTGCAGCCCGGATGTCAATGTAGTGAATTGTGATTTCAGTATCAGGGTAGCGTTCCTTAATCATCTGGGAATTCTTGAGTGCAGCCATGCAGCAAACCCTTGAGCAGTACTCATTGCCTACGGTTTTATCCCTTGACCCGACACACTGGATGAATGCCACACTTTTTGGGGGTTTGCCTGTGGAAGGCACAAGGACTCTTCCGCCTGTAGGCCCTGCAGAGTTAAGCATGCGCTCAAGCTGCATATTTGTTATAACATCAGGATACTTCCCAAATCCATATTCCTTTTTTCTGGACGCATCAAAGAGCTGGTAACCTGTTGAAACGATAACTGCTCCGGCTTCAAATTCAATCTCTTCAGGTTTTTGCTCATAATCCACAGCATCGGCAGGGCAGGCCTGTAAACACAGACCACACCCAATACAGTGGTCAGGGTCTATAAGCACTACCTGCGGAACGGACTGGGGAATTGACATATATATGGCTCTGGTTTTTCCGACTCCGTAATTCATAGGGTTTTCCATCTCTACAGGACAGACTGCCGAGCAGAGGTCAACACAGCCTTTGCATTTGTCTTCAAGTATGAATCTGGGTTTGCGTTTGACTTTTACATGGAATTTGCCGACAGATCCGGAAATATCGGTAACTTCAGAGTAGGTGTAAAGGGTAATATTAGGATGGTTCTGAACTTCCGTCATTTTAGGGGCAAGCACACAGATGGAGCAGTCGTTTGTGGGAAAAACCTCGTTCATCAGGGCCATTTTGCCTCCGATCGTGGATTCCCTTTCTACCATTGTGACTGGAAAACCGGCCTCTGCGAGGTTCAGGGCGGCCTCGATTCCGGCAACTCCTCCCCCTATAATCAGGACATTTCTGCTGGCTTTTGAACTTGTTGCACTCAGCTCCTTTAGGAATTTTGCCTTTGCAACTCCCATCCTTATAAGGTCAAAAGCTTTCTGGGTAGCCATCTGGGGGTCGTCGGCATGTACCCAGGAGCATTGTTCCCGTATGTTTACCATTTCCATTAAGTAAGGGTTCAACCCGGCTTTTTCCATTACATGTCTGAAGGTTTTTTCATGCAGCCTTGGGGAGCAGGCGGCTATTACTACCCTATCGATTTTGTTATCTTTTATGTCCTTTATGATGCCTTCCTGCCCGGAATCGGAACATAGAAACTGTACTTCCCGGGCGAGCACCACATCTTCCAGTTCAGCCGCCATTTCCTGCAGAGCTAATACATCTATTACTCCAGCAATATTTAGCCCGCAGTGGCAAATGTAGACTCCGATTCGCATAATTGGTGACTCCGTATTGTTTTTAACTTCAAACTTTAATGATTATGTCGCGATATAGTTTTGCATATCTTACATATAACTTGAAAGTTATAATTTCTGAATCATTATTCAGAACTGTGCATTCAGGGTATTTTGTTACAGAAAAGTCAGGTTCGGCACAGCTTCTCAACAAAGACTTTTTAAACTGAAAATAATTTTCTCGTTTTACATCTGTGAACTCGTTACTTTCACATGAATTCGTTACTTTCACATGAACTCGTTACTTTTTATCTTTATTATTTCTAGTAAGTTATTACTCACTAATGAATTTATTAATCCCAGTTAAGTTATTACTTATCAGTTAATTTGTCACTCAGTTGTGAATTAGGCGCTCAGTCACAAATTAGTCACTTTTACATA
>DASXVB010000002.1:0-7502 GCA_036504475.1 Methanosarcina sp. | reverse complement strand
TTATTTTATAATGATTGTACTCTGTATCTACGTATCTATGAAGCATTTTGTGTTTGACTATTATTATTATGACATTGCAAAAAGTATCTTCTCCTCTTTTGTGATGTATCTATTTGTTTCTCACTTTACGATTTCAAACGTTTATGAACTGTTTGGAATAGCAGCAGTGGGAGCATTTATCTATATATTTTTAATGTTTATTATTGGCGGTTTCAGCAAATGTGAACTTTCTGCTGTAATAAAGTATACTTACCCAAGAACGTAATCGTAATAACACTGTACGTGCTTTATTTTTTAAACATGAGGCCATTCCAAAACCAATTATTATTGCAATATGTTCTGGAATATCAATTATTTTTTCGGGTTTTTTAAGATATTCGTATTCTTTTTTCATCAAACTTGAATTTCTATGGTCTTGATCGATATAGTTATCCATTGATAGTTTATTTTTGAAAAACGTTGAAAAAAGTAAGACTTTTGTTCAGGATAGCAGTTTAGAATTCTTGCCAATCGTCTCTGATTTAATTTTCTGTCTTTTTGTGTACCCTGTAGCTATTTCTCTCAAAGGCTATCCAAAAATCAATATTTGATAATTATTTATCAGTTTTTTCAAAGAGAGAAGGATACTTCTCTTTTAATTTTATGAAAAGTTTTTCATCTAATTTTGCATTATAAAGGGTTTTTACATTAGAAAGCTGGTCAATTGATAAATTCTGAGCCCCTTCTAGATTTGCCTCTTTAAGTTTAGCTCCTTGAAGATTAGCCTTTCTAAAGTTAACCTTTTGAAGGTCAGCCCCATTAAAATTAACCCCATTGAGGTTAGCTCTTTGAAGGTTAGCACCCTCAAGTTTAGCTTTTATAAGGTTGGCTTCTTGAAGGTCAGCCTCTTCAAGGTTAGCCTTTTGAAGTTTGGCCTTTATAAGTTTAGCTTTTATAAGATTAGCTCCTTGAAGGTTAACTCCTTTAAGTTTTGCCTCTTCAAGGTTAGCATTCTCAAATTTAGCCTCTCTAAGATTGGTTTCTTTAAGTTTAGCCTTTTCAAGGTTAGCCTTGCTAAGATCAGCTCCTTCAAGGTTGGCCCCTCTAAGGTCAGTTCTTTGGAGATTAGCCTCTTTAAGATTAACTCCTTGAAGGTCAGCTTCTTGGAGATTAGCCTCTTCAAGATCAGCTCCTTGAAGATTGGCTCTTTGGAGGTTAGCTTCTTCAAGTTCAGCTTTTTTAAGGTTAGCTTCTTGGAAGTTAGTCCCTTGAAGATTAGCTTTTTCAAGTTCAGCTCCTTGAAGGTCAACTCCTTGAAGGTTAGCCTCTTCAAGGTTAGCTCCTTGAAGATCAGCTCCATAAAATATAGCCCCTTGAAGGTTAGCCCTTTCAAGATTAGCCTCTTGGAGGTTAACCTCTTGAAGGTTAACCTCTTGAAGGTTAGCTTCTTGAAGGTTAGCCCCTCTAAGGTCAGCCCCTTGAAGATTAGCCCCTTGAAGGTTAGCTTTTATAAGATTAGCCTCTTCAAGGTCAGCTCCATAAAGTGTAGCCATTTGAAGATTAGTCTCTTGAAGGTTAGCTCCCTGAAGGATGGCTTCTTGAAGGTTAGCTTCTTCAAGGTCAGATCCTTTAAAGTTAGCTTTTTCAAAGTTAGATCCTTTAAAGTAAGCTCCTTTTAGGTTAGCACCTATATAATCTGTTTTCTCAAGATTAGCCTTTTTAACAGTCATATTAACCCCAACTCACACCTAATAAGTAAGTACTTTATCATATAGGTTTGTTTTATATAGGTCTGTTTTATACAGATTCCTGTCATTACCAACGTTTATAAGTCTCCAGATACGTATTCTTAAATATGTAGTCGTAGAACCTTTTAAACATAACTGGTTTTTAAGTTTTTTTCCTGATTATAAACAAGGGAATCTGAAGCCATGAGCTTCTATTGGGGATGTGGCATGGTTGAAAAAAAATCGATAGTCAGGGAACTTGGAGAAGAAGAGCTCCTTCTTCCCGAGCTTGTGAACTCTGCTCTCATTGCAAACGACAAAATCAAATATTATTTCACTCTCCTGCAGACTGCCAGAGATAAAGCAGAACATCCGCAGCTTGAGTTTCATTCCTTAAGAACCGAGAGGGAAAGTGCAGGAGAAGAAAACGCAAATTTTGACAGGACAGTTTCTGAAACCCTGAAAAAGGGGCATGACACTTACTTTATTCCTTTCGCCGAAGAAATTCTCTCCAGAGTTTGGAGCTGCATGGACGAAATGATAAAACCCCTGCTTGCTACCGGCAGGGCTGAGGGGAAGGAATTTGAGGCAAGACTGGAAAGATTAAGGTCCCCCCTACCCGAAACCGAGAACGAGATCTCGGCAAGAGGATTCAGAATCTTGAGAGGGGATTTCGTAAGGTCTCTAACTTCTGGAGATCGGGAAAAGGGTGATAGCCTCCACATTCTTGTCATGGACGTCCACAAAGCCTTAAACAGAATGCAGGAGGAGCTTGCGATTGAAAATCTCGACGGAGCAAAGGTCTATCTGGTAGCAGAAGAGGATAGGGAGCTGATAATTGCTTTCATGTCGGGCGTAAACCGGACTTTTCCCCTGAAATTCGAACACCCAGGGCTTGGGACAAACGCAACCCGCACAGTAGGCAAACTTGTAATCCAAAACGATATCGGAGAGACCGAAGCCCATATACTTGTAGTCAATGTCAGAGAGCTTGAGGCATCAGTTACCTATACCGATGTTCATTTGCAGAGGCTGCTTTTTTTCCAGAGTCTTTTTGAGGGGAAAGGGATATCTTGGGCAGATACGGTTTCAAGGCCTGCTGGTGAGAGGTTTGAGGACAATCTCTACCACCTTTCAGTGGGACGCTTCAGGGCAAAAGACAGGGAAGAGTTAAAGAGCTTTCTGACTTTTCTGGGCTCTAAAATCGTTTTTTTGATCGACTGGAATCGTGCGAGGAAAAGCCTCAGGAATTTCATGCGTAATGCAGATTGCATAAAAGTTCTCCACTGGACAGCTGAAAAGGAGTACGGGCACAGGGCATTCCTAATACTGGGGGGAGAACAACTTATTTTTGGGGCTCTTGAACTTGCTTACAGAGCACCTATCCCCTATGGAGAGCAGCTTTATCAAATAATTGGAAGAGAAAGGACAATTGAGTATCTCGAGTGGGTCTTGCAGAGGGCTTCAGAGGGGCTGCTTGCTGGAGAACCACTTCTTCTTATTAAGGACGAGATAAGAGCTGAGCTTCTTAGATACTTCCATTCCGCAGAGCAGGATATTATGGAGATCTGCTCAGAACATGCCTCTTTGATCGTAGAAACTGCAGGAGTTATTCGAGACTCTCTTCTCTATATCGCTTACACAGGAGACTCGAGTTTTGTCCTCAGGAACTCAAAGAGGGCAAAAGTCTGGGAAAGCCAGGCCGACGAGTTTGTAAACAAGATCCGAACTATTTCAAAAAGGATTGAAAATGTGGAGTTCTTTGAAAAGCTGATCTTCCATATGGATGATGCTATTGACGCCCTTGAAGATGTTACCTTTTTTATCACTCTTATTCCTTCAGCCAATATATCCCGGAATATTCTGGAAAGTCTAGAAAAGATGGCAGGGATAGTCCTCAAAAGCAGCCGGGAGTTTTTGAAAACTGTTTACGCTTACCAGTGCAGTACTCGAATCTGCACCCTTAATGAAATGCAAGCGTTTTTCGGGTCTATAGCTCAGGTCATCAACTTGGAAAGGATCTGTGACGAGGCTTTTAGGGAGGCAAACAGGGTAATAATCGAAGAAAGCACCGATTTCAAGGAGGCCATGCTTGCCCGCGATATTGCAAAAAAAATGGAGGAAGCATCAAATTCTCTGATGCTTGCAGCTTTCACAATCAGGGAGAGAGCTTTTGAAGTACATATCTGGGAAGGACACTGAAGTCGGGAGGGATACTGAAATGTTTGAAAATAAGGTGAGCGCTGAAAAGCAGATAATGGAAGCAAGGATGCTTGAATTCGGGGATGGAAAAGAGAAGTATGCTCCCAAGGAAGCTTTTGGGGATAAAGGTTCGATCCTTATAGCCATGTCTTCCATGGGTATCCCTGTACCCCCTGGTTTTGTCCTGAACGTCTCGGTATGCGAAGATTATTTCAAAAATTCTAGGCAGCTTCCAGAGGATCTGCCTAGCCTCCTCAGAAAGGGAATTCTTTTTCTCGAAAATATAACCGGAAAGATTTTTGGAGGTTCGCCTCCCCTGATGGTTTCGATAAGGTCAGGAGCTGCGGCTTCCATGCCAGGTTCTATGGAAACTCTCCTGAACGTGGGGCTTTCCAGAGATGCGGTAAGGTCTCTTATTGCCAGGACAGGGAATCCCAGTTTCGCCTGGGACTCGTATCGAAGACTAATAGAGGGATTTGGGAGAGTAGTTTTTTCCCAAGATCCTACCCTCTATCAAAGTCTGCTGAACTCCGCAATCGAGGCTGCTGGAGTTCTGGAAGAAAGAGAGCTAGATTACATGGAGTTGAGAGAACTTGCAGGGGATTATGAACGGCTTTTCTTTGGAGAAAGCAGGCGATCTTTCCCCGAGGACATATACGAGCAACTTGAACTTGCTGTCAGGGCGGTGCTTGATTCCTGGATGAGACCAAGAGCGAAAGAATATCGGAAAGTTCACAATATAAAGGGAATCAGAGGCACGGCAGTTACGGTACAAGCCATGGTTTTCGGAAATATGAGCATGAACTCAGGTGCAGGGATTTATTTTACCCGGAATCCATGGACAGGGGAAAAGCTGTCCGTGGTCGATTTCAGGTTCGAAGCTCAGGGAGAGGATGTGGTCTCAGGCTCAAGAGCGGGGACGTTGGGAATTGAACTGAAAACTTCCCTTCCTGATATTTATAAGGAACTTGAGGAAATAGGGGACAAACTCGAGTTTCATTTTAAGGACATGCAGGATATCGAATTTACCGTCGAAGAAGAAAAACTCTACATCCTCCAGAGCCGCAACGGAAAACGTTCATCTCTGGCAGCCCTGAAGATAGCAGTCGACCTTGAGAAAGAAGGGCTGATTTCCCCAAGTGAAGCTCTGGAAAAGCTTGAAGGGATAGACCTGAACTCGATCTCAGTGCAGAATATCAAAACTGACAAACTCCCTCTGGCAAAAGGTGACTCTGCCTCACTTGGGATCGCCATAGGGAAGATAGCATTCAGCAGTGAGAAGGCAAAAAGCTATGCTCCTGACACTGAAGAAGCTGTAATTCTGGTTCGGGAAACTCCCTCACCTGACGACATCTCGGGAATCCATGTCTCTGCAGGCTTTCTGACCGCAAGAGGCGCCAGAACTGCCCATGCAGCCGTCGTAGCCCGACAGCTGGGAAAAGTCTGCATTGTCAATTGTCAAGAACTCAAACTTGATCCCGGAGGCAGGAAATGTAGCATAGGAGGAAAAGAGTTCCTAGAAGGAGATGTGATAAGTTTGGATGGAGCAAGCGGGAAGGTATATGAGGGAAAAGTTGAGGTCACTTTTGAAAAACCTATAGAATTGCTTGAAATAGTGGATGTATGGAAACGAGAATCACCTGCTTGAGAACAGATTTTGTTTCTCCTCTAGATTAAATTTATAGAGGATTTTTGATGAATCCCAATTTTAGGCTGGTCTTCATACAGGATATATAAATATCCATTGAAATAATCCATTGAAATCAAGGGTTTTTAATAATTCTTTATAGCAAGAACAGAAACTAGCAGAAAAATGTGAAATGAGTAAAGAAAGAAGTAACGTATAGGGGAAAATCCATGAAGCCAAAGATAAACTCAACCAGTTTCGGTTCAATTACAGTCAAAAATAAGATATTCGATTATGATATCCTTATCCGTAGGAGTAGGCAGATAGAAAAGCGTAAGAAAAAGCTTTCGAAAAAAATCTATGGGACATCTCATAAAATCTCGCTTGCAGAGGCGAAATACATCTATGAAAAGGGGGCAAAGAAAATAATTATCGGTACTGGACAGACCGGGTATGTTGAACTTTCAAAAAAAGCCAGAAAATTTTTCAAAGAAAGAGACTGCAAAACAAAACTCCTTCCCACCCCAAAAGCAATCAAACTCTGGAACAGAAGCAAAGGAAAGATAATTGCAATGTTCCATATTACCTGCTGAAACTTGACAAATGGGCGTATACTTGTAGGAAAAAAATGTTCAGAAAAAGAGGGTTGGGAATGATTTTTATTTTATTTATTTTGTTCTATATAATATAAATTTAAATTATCTTTGGTTAATATGTCAAGAAATTTTACAAACTTTTTGCTGATAAAATTAAAAAAGTGGAAAACTTAAAAATTACAAAGTATTTTCTGGCTAAAAAACTTATTTGTTTAAAATCTGAACATAATTTTCTATATATACATTTTTGGGTACTTTTTTCATTGCAATATACAATAGAACGGGAACAATTATCATGTCATCCAGATATCCAATTACAGGTATGAAGTCCGGTATTAAATCTATTGGTGATAATGCATAAGCTATGGCGATCCATAATAGTATTTTTGCAGTTCTGGGAGTTCGAGGATCTTTATATATAAGCTTACCAAGTTCTAGGTATTTTTTTGCATTAGCTTTTATTTCTTTGAATTTCAACATAACTGACATTAGATACAGAACTGATTGGTTATAAATAATTATCTGGATTGTTAGAAGTATATATTCAGTAATCTGTAGTAGAAGAGAATTTCTTTTTCAGGCCGGGTTTGAATGTTCTACGTATTCTATTACCGAGCCGTCGAGATGCTTTACTGTCATGTTCCTGCCGGTTAGGACCTTATTCGGGCCCCGGAGAATTTCTGCACCCTTTTCTTCCAGATAAGCCTTGAATTCATCAAGAGAATCAACAAGAAAAGTAGCCTGCGTGCTTTTGAAGGGTTTTAGAGCTTCATCCGAGCCGGCTATTAGCAAAATATTTTCTATTTGAGCCAGTTCCAGGCCGATTTGTGGAATTTCAAAGCGCATGGCTGCTGGTGAGCCTAGGAGTTCTTCATAAAACTCAAGGACAGAGTTCAGGTCGTTTATGTAGAGGCGGGAGAGGGTTTGAAGGATTTTCATTTTTCTTGTTCTCCAATAAAAGTTTTCTAACTGATATTAATTTGTGTTACTTAAAGTTCCACAACAAATATTACCAACCTCTTTATTATCTGGATTCAGGTTTCCAAGCTGAAAAACAATAGATAGGTTAGAAAAATGTTGATCCTTGACTACCCTTACGTCTCCGAACTTTTAAAAAACACTGCTACGGAATTGCAGATTCATGTTTTAAAAAACGAAATGGCAGCCGGATTGAAAACTGAAAAAAGGCTAAATCTTTTTGAAGAAGCTGAATTTATCAAATTAATTAAAGAAAAGGATGAATTTTCCCTTTATTGCAATTCAGAAAATTCAATTGGCTGGATTTCGGAAAATCTCGGATTTACTGGACTGCCTGAGAAAATCGAACTTTTTAAGAACAAGGTTAAGTTCAGAGAGCTGCTGGAAAGGCTA
>DASXVB010000001.1:0-9986 GCA_036504475.1 Methanosarcina sp. | reverse complement strand
CCGGATGGCCGACCCTGAAATTGTCCAGCAGATCATTGATACGGTTACTATTCCTGTTATGGCAAAAGCCAGGATAGGACACTTTGTCGAAGCCGAAATTTTAGAAGCTCTGGGCGTTGACATGGTGGATGAGTCTGAAGTTCTGACCCCTGCAGATCCATACTACCATATAGACAAAACGCAGTTCACTGTACCTTTTGTCTGTGGAGCAAGAAACCTTGGAGAAGCCCTTCGGAGAATTAACGAAGGGGCAGCCATGATCCGAACGAAAGGAGAAGCCGGAACCGGAGATGTCAGCCAGGCAGTCAAACATATGAAACAGATTCAGGGTGAAATCCGTGCCCTTGCCGGGAAGACTAAAGAAGAGCTGATTATGGTTTCAAGGGAAATCGAAGCTCCAATAGAACTTGTAGTTGAAACTTCAAAAATGCAGCGCCTGCCTGTGGTAAACTTTGCGGCCGGAGGAATTGCAACTCCTGCGGATGCAGCGCTTATGATGCGCCTTGGGGCAGATGGAGTCTTCGTAGGTTCAGGTATTTTCAAAGCCGAGAACCCCGAGAAAATGGCAAAAGCCGTTGTTGAAGCCGTAAACAACTTTGATAATCCTGCAAAACTCGCAGAAATCTCTAAAGGCGTGGGTGCAGGAATGAAAGGCATCAGCGCAGATATGATCCCTAAAGAAGAAGCTCTTCAGGAACGCGGATGGTAATACCCAAAAACTTATATAAAAATGTTATTAGAACAGAGTAACGTTTAAAACAGAGTGGCGTTTTAGTTTGAGGATCTTATCCCAAACCCTATCCGGCGAAACCCTTTTCGAAAAAGGCTTGACCGAAAACCTTTTGGGAAAAGGGTTTATCGAAAACCTCCAAGTAGCGGCGTGATCAACCGACGCAACGGTTGCGGCCCAACGCTTGAGATTTAATTTTTAAAAATGGATTATCTCTTACGGGTCTGTAAGAATAAATCAATTTAATTTTTTATTTTTAGATTAACAGATAAAGAATTATTTTTGGAAAATGGTGTTTTTTATGAAGATAGGTGTAATCGCTATTCAGGGAGCGGTTTCTGAGCATATTGATGCTTTGAGGAGAGCCCTTAAGGAAAGAGGGATAAATGCAGAGGTAGTTGCGGTAAAGCATAAGGGTGTTGTCCCTGAGTGCGGTGGGATTGTGATTCCTGGCGGGGAAAGTACTACACTTTGCAGGCTGCTTGCCCGTGAGGGGATTGCAGAAGAGATAAAGAGTGCGGCTGCAAAAGGAGTTCCAATCCTTGGGACTTGTGCAGGTTTGATTGTGCTTGCAAGGGAAGGCGACAAGCAGGTGGAAAAAACCAGCCAGGAACTGTTAGGAATTATGGATACAAGAGTCAACAGGAACGCTTTTGGAAGGCAGAGAGATTCTTTTGAAGCCGAACTTGAAGTCGAAATTCTTGATTCTCCTTTTACCGGTGTGTTTATAAGGGCACCTGGAATCGTGAGTTGTGGACCTGAGGTGCGTGTGCTTTCCAGACTTGATGATCTAATTATTGCTGCAGAGCAGGGAAATGTGCTGGCTCTCGCTTTCCACCCGGAGTTAACCGAAGACTTGCGAATTCACCAGTATTTCCTGGATAAAGTGTTCAACTGTTAAACTCAAAAGGGTTTTATTTTTAACCCTTATTTGGCATAAGCATACATTTTAATAATGTAAAGATTTACGCATTTGAGGTATAAAATCAATTATAATAACCATCACAGTTTAATTTATATTTTAGATATTTAACTTTTTAATGTTACTTTTTTTCAGTTTAAATGCGTAACTTCTAAAGATATAATGGACTTCAATTTTCTTCGTAAAATAAAATTTTTATCTTGTGTTTTTTATTGCTAATCTTTTTCATTTTACTAAGATGATGTATTAATAAAATGCACTTTTGTAATAAACTAATGTAATTATTAGTTAAATCTGTCAAATTTGGGTTTTAGATTAATACTTTTATTAGAGCTCATCGCAAAACTCAAAATTGTTTCTCTTAACTTTGATTTATTCTGTGAGTCTCTTGTCAAAAATAGTCCTAAAAACGCTTAAAGCTAGAATAGAGTAGCTTTTGGAATGAACTCTTAAAAAACTAGCTTTCATTGAGAAGTTATGTGCACAGCTATAGACTACTAATAATATTATTTTTTTAAATATATTTATTCTAAATTATTTAGGTGAAAGTTTATATTCATATTAACGATATATAAAAGTTATATGAAAAATTTAAACAGACCCGAAGATTCGATATAAATGGATAAAACGGAAAGTTTTGAATTCCAGGTGCTCTTTTTATATTTGGCTATTATATATTAGATTCGATATATTTTATGATGATGAGAAAAAGAGGATCGAAACCAAAGTTTACTGATGTTTTTTGTCCTAATTAAGATTGTAAATTCTATGGTATTCCAGGTCAAGAAAAAAGATACCTGCACAGGAGTCTGGAATTAAGAAAAAGACATGGATATTGAATGAATTACTAAGCTACAGGCATTAAAATGTCAACTAATTAACATGAAAGCACAAAAAATATAAAAGTAAAAATAGGCTTTATTTGTTCAGTACTCTTAAAAAATGTTTTTTTCGGATAAAAGTCCTTTTACTAAAGATTGTTTTGTCCCATGAAACTAGTTTTCTCCGGAAAACCGAGTTATTCAGGCTTATTACAATTGCTGCAGCAAGAATAAAAATACAGCCAATAAACATCCCACTATGAATCGGGCTTCCAAGTACCGTATAGTCAAAAAATATGCAGGAAACTGGCTCAAGCAGAGTAAGGACGCTGCCAGTAATTGCGCTCACGCCTGCTACACCCCTTATGTAAAATACTGCCCCAATACCGGTAATCAGTACCCCAAAGAGTATAAGAACTGGAAGGTTTGCAGCAAGCACATTCCGTGGAACTGAAACTGCAAAAGGTGAAAGGAAGAATAAGCTGATTGCACTCTGCCAGAAAAGCTGGGTAAGCCCATTATATTCATCTCTCAGGTAGCGAACCGAGATTATTACCCCACTGCTGAACAGGCCTCCTGTAAGTCCGAAAAACACTCCTTTGAGATAATTGCTGCCAAAATCAAGCTGTTCGAAGCCTCCTTCAGGCCTTGTTACATAGAATACACCTATCAAGCCAAGGAAAAGAGCAAAAATAGTTTTTTCTGTATTTTTTTCTCCAAGCAAGAGAGGAGCAAGAATGGTCAGATAAATAGGATCTGTATAAAGAAGCAAGACGGCCGAAGAAGCTCCTAGATAACGAATTGCCGAATAATAGGAAAACATTTGCAAAACGTATAGAATTCCCAGAAGAAGCAGGTAATTTTTCTTCTTTTTTAGAGCTAGCTGACTTAAATTTCCCGTAACTGCAAGATAACATAAAACTGCTGAAAGTCCGAAGAGTATTCTGTAAAAAATAATTGAGCCTACAGACATATCTTCTAACCACTGCATGTAAATGCCGACGGTACCGTAAATTATGCAAGCAACCAGTAGTTCAAAATGATGTTTAAATGCCTCAGTCATAAGTTATTTACAGTGACTAAATGTATATATATTTTTAGTAAGATACTACTGTATAAAATAAATTATACAGTATAACTGCATATCATTTTACAGTTTACAGGACAAATTATATGATTATAAACTATTTTTGCAGGTTGTCGATTCAGTCTTAAGATTTTTGCAAGCTAAGTACTACATGTTGCCTGCTTCCTGTTCTATATATAGTGAGTCCTTTGAGCCCATTTTTCCAGGCATAAATCAAAGCCTGTTTGATGTCCTCTTTTCCTGCCGAATAAGGCATATTGATAGTTTTTGAAATTCCAGCATGACAATGCCGTTGAAACGCTGCCTGTATATCAATATGAGTCTTCCAATCGATATCAAGTGCTGATCTGAAGAGCAATTTTTCTTTTTCGCTCACAAGTTTTGGATCTTCAACATCCTGTACAGTACCGTATTTATAGACGTGCTCAAGGAGCCAGTTATAGTCAGCTTCAGGCAATTTTGACCTGAAATGTTCTCTAAAGAAGGGATGAACAAGCATAAATTCCCTACTTATAGTCTGAGTTCGCCTGTATACCCAGCTGAAAACGGGTTCGATCCCTGCCGAACAACCGGCAAGGATACTGATTGTGCCTGTAGGGGCTACTGCGGTTAGTGCAGCATTTCTCACAGGAAGTTCCCATGTGGAATTCTCATACTCAGGAAAAGGCTCTTTTTCTACGGCAAGCTTTCTTGATTCCCTGATTGCAGCCCAAGTAACTTGTTCCATAATTTTTTCCACAAGCTCGAGGGCTTCTGGGGAGTCATAGGGCAGCCCAAGCTTCAAAAGCATGTCGTGGAGACCCATTACCCCAAGTCCTACTTTCCGCGTTCTCTTAGTTGCAGCCTCAATCTCAGGAACAGGATATGCATTTTTATCAATTTCATTATCCAGGAAACGGATAGCTTTTCCGGCTACTTCCCTTAGAAGATCCCAGTTTACTTTTCTGTCTATAACGAAAAGAGAAAGGTTTATACTGCCCAGGTTGCAGGCTTCAAAAGGAAGCAGTGGTTCTTCTCCACAGGGGTTCGTGGCCGAGATGTCGCCAAGAGCAGGCGTAAAATTGTCCCTATTTATTCGGTCATAAAAAAGAATGCCTGGTTCGCCATTTCTCCAGATTCCCTCGACAATTTCTGAAAATATACGCTCAACCGTCACGCCTGTTTGCCTGTTCCAGACTTCTTCAGTTTTATTAGCTTCAATGAGTTCCATGAAAGCGTCAGGAACCATAACCGAGAGATTGAAATTACTCAGCTCTCCTTCGACATCCTTTGCCCTGATAAAAGAAAGGATATCGTCATGAGAAATATCAAGAATGCCCATATTGGCTCCTCGACGTCTTCCGAAGTGTTTTACAATTTCAGTTGCCTCATTGAAAAGTTTCATAACAGTTACAGGGCCGCTCGTCTCATCATCACATGAATTATTATCACATGAACTGGTAAAACCGCTAGGGCATATTTTTGAAAAATCAAAACCTGTGCCTCCTCCGGTTTTCTGGATCAAGGCCGCAGTTTTAACCGAATCGAAGATCTCCTCGACACTGTTCTCCACAGGGATTACAAAACAGGCTGCAAGCTGTCCAAATTCGGTGCCCGCATTCATGAGCGTGGGCGAACTTGGAAGAAAAATCTTTCTGACCATGAGGTCTTTAAATTCCAGATATTCTTCCTCAGTTACTGCAACTGCCTTTGCGACTCTCTCGCAGACGTCCGCCCAATTTTTTTCCCCCCCACGTAGATATCTGGCTTTAAGAGTTTCACTAGCCAGAAAACCCAATCCTTCTTCTGTTTCCCACACAAAAATCTTTTCTCCTGTGAACATTCAGCAGGTTTCAGTCTCCGCTAAAAGAAGTTATCTTCTTATTAGACGGGCTTTTTTATCATTGTATCCGAAAATACAATTAGAATTTATGATTAGAACGAGTAGTTCAGAAAGATCAATTTAGACGAGTCCATGGAAGAAATTAGATTTGATAATTACAAATGATAAGTACTCCCTTGTTAATTAGTTGACATTTTAATATACACGTAGTTTAGTAATTCTGTTAATGTCCATTTCCTGTTCGTAATTCCAGATCCCTGTGCAGGTATCTTTTAATTATATCCACTCTTCTCTATTCTTTCAGCCATTTTCCATTTTGGATGGCACTTTTATTTTTCCCAACATTTCCTGTTTTATGAGTCTTCTTAATTCTTTCCATATGTCTTCAATCTCGTTCGTATCCAAAACTTTTATCAGGAACAGTGCAGTATATGAGTTTTTTTACATACTCAGCCTGTCTTGATTTCTCGGGATTGAAGAATTTTCTCCACTTTTGAAGTCTATTTTTTACGTTGATACAGACAGTCTCTGATATTATAATGAAAGTTTTCAGGAACGTAAGAAAAGAAAAACCACTTGGTTTATTTCTTTTAGCTGGCTATCGTTACTCTTTACTCTAGATTATTATCTCTTTATTTTGATATTATTCTGATTCAATAAATTTATATGATTTAATGTTTAAAATTAAATTAATTAATAAAATATTAAATAAAAATTTACATAAAAAGTGGGGGATTTAAATAAATAAATTTGTTACTTTAGCGGTAGCTCTTGTTATTTTTACATTTGGTTCGAGTATCGGCACTGCAGTTGAACTCACGGTTCAGCCAGGAGAATCAATACAGTCCGTAGTAAATAATGCAACTTCCGGTGATGAAATAGTCATAAGCCCCGGAAATTATAATGAGAATGTCGCAATAACGAAGGATGATCTTGTAATAAAATCGAGTTCTGGGAATCCTGAAGACACCATAATTACAGCCAATGACAATGCTTCAAGTGTATTCTCTATAGATGCAGATAAAATAACAATTATGGGACTAACTATTAAGGGAGCTGGAATGGACAAGTCAGGAATCTATCTATCCGGGTCCAATAACTGTACCATAAATAATAATAAGCTCGTGAATAACGCCCTTGGAATATACGTACAATATTCAATGAACAATAATATTCTGAACAACAAAGTTGAACAGGGTAAGAGGGCAATTAATATTGAGAGATCACACTATAACACAATCGCAAATAATGATGTTTCAGGTCAGAGGTTTGGAATTTATGCTAGTGCTTCTGAAGGAAATAGAATTTTGGAAAACAAGGCAAACATGAACTCTAACCAAGGTATTGTACTGGAAAACTGTAACAATACTAAACTGAAAAGCAATACTGCAAATGCAAACGGCGTTTCTGGTATCCAAATAGTGTATTCAAATAGTAATGAAATGATGGGTAATACAGTTGACTCAAACCTAGGCGATGGTATTTCTTTTACTGATTCAGGTAACAACAGCATTGTAAACAATACAGCGGTCAACTGTAGCCGGGGCATTTTCCTTTTAAGATCCGGTGAGAGTACGATTCTCAATAATCTGGCTTTAAACAACGCATTTGGTATCCGGATTTCTTCAGGAGTAAACAGTAACATCTCAGGAAATGAAGTCTCGAGCAATAATGACACAGGGATTTCTTTACTGAACTCTGTTAACTGTACTGCTAGTGAGAATCTGCTGTCAAATGATACTTTGGGGATAGATCTGGAATCATGCAATAATACTATTATTCTGAACAATAGCCTCAAAGAAGGAGGAAGGGGGATTAGCCTGCGGGACTCGAGTTACAATCTGGTGTCAAATAATACGGCTTTAAACAACAGATATGGAATTCATGTCCTGCGCTCACAGTGGAATACTCTGTTTAACAATACGGCAAATAAAAGCGTCAATCACGGTATTGTACTGGTAAATTCCACTAACAACAACTTTACAAACAATATATTGGATTCAAATGGAGGTCACGGAGTTTATCTGACCAATTCGAGTACTAATACCTTCGAGAATAATACAGCTTCACACAATAGTAGAGGTATTTACCTGATATCATCCGGTCAAAACAATATTCTGAACAATAAGATTCTGGATAACAGAGAATACGCGGTCCTCCTATCGTACTGTACAGGCAATAATGTTTCTGGAAATGAGGTTTCAAATAGCGGTCGTGGAATTCACCTGAGCACTTCCCAAAACAATATTGTCTCAAGAAATATTATCGCTTTGAACAGTATCTCAGGCATTTTCATGAGCTCTACAAGCAACGGCAATATTGTCTTTGATAATCACCTCAATAACGTTTTTAATTCGGATGTTAAAGACGGAAGCGAAGGAAATCTCTGGAACACGACAAAAACTGCTGGCACCAATATTGTTGGTGGACCGTTCATAGGAGGTAACTTCTGGGCAAAACCTGACGGCACTGGATTTTCCCAGACTGCAACCGATGCGGATGGAGATGGAATTGCTGATATTGCGTATAAACTTCCAGGCAACAATTATTCGGATTTCTTGCCTCTTGTAGGTGGCCATGAGCCCAAGCAGTCTGTCACGCCTCAAGTAAACTTTAATACCACCAGTACCGGAGCAGGCGTAACAAATGAAACGGTTGTCAACGAAGCGGAAACAAATAAGACTGAAATTAATAAAATGGAAAATCAAACTGAAGTAAGTAAGACCGAAAATCAGACTGAAGTAAATACGTCGGAAACAAATAAAACAGAATCGATCGATGACAGTTAAACAGAAACGGGCATCGATAAAACGGAAGATGTTAAGTAACTTGATTGAAGGAGCCTGAGCATAGTCCAAAGGATAAAAGCAGCAGGCTAAGGCTCTTGGGTGAGGGCTTGATCCTCATCCTATTTTTACTAATTTTGCTTTTTCTAAGTAGTTTTTCAAAGTACTTTTTTAGGATTGTTTTATCTTCTTTAGTAGCCTTCTTTCTAAATTTTGATTTGCTTAACAGAAAAACCAACTGAATCAATATATTTATATTGTTTTGCGCTTATCTCCTAATTTATTAAAAAAGTTTCAGCAGAATTCTACTTTTATATTGGGGAATGAAAATGAAGAAATTAATCATCCTTCTAATGACTATGCTAATTTTTGCATTAATTTCGGGAATTGGGGCGGCTAAGAATATCACCGTTAATTCAACGGATTCCATAAAGGCCGCTGTGAACATTGCAGCTTCAGGTGATGTGATAATCGTCAAACCCGGAATATATGCCGAGAATATCCAAATTAAGACGCCAAATCTTGTAATAAGGTCAGAATCCGAAAATCCTGCAGATACGATAATCAGAACTTATTCAAATACGACTGGATTCTCTGTTACAGCGAGTAACACGACAATTAGCGGGTTTAAAATTGAATCCGGAGAAAGAGGAATTTATCTAGCTGGATGCAATGGTTGTACAGTTACTAATAATGATCTTTCAAACAATAAGATTGGGATATACCTTAGTATCTCGAATTACAACAAAATCTCGGGAAACCGAGCAAACTCGAATAAAATGTTTGGAATTCACCTCGACAGTTCTGAAGGAAATGAGATCTTAAACAATAGTGTAAATTCGAATACAAGAGGTATTGACTCTTTAACCTCAAATAAGAACGAAATTTTAGACAATATTGCTTTGAATAATAGTCAGTATGGAATGTGGATTTCTCAATCTAACGATAACAATATTTCCGGGAATACAGTTAAAAAATGTGGTAATGGTGAAACCGGTAGCGGGGGTATTCATCAAAATTCTTCCAGTAGAAACGTTATCTCCGGAAACATTGTAGCTTTTAATGATGGCTACGGCCTTTTTGAGTGTCCGGCTTGCCACAATAATCTTGTGTACAATAATTACATCAATAACTTTCGCAACGCAAATATCAACACAAGAGATACTACCTGGAATATAGAAAAAACTAAGGGAAGAAATATTGTAGGCGGATCATATTTAGGAGGTAATTTCTGGGGAGAACCTGATGATACCGGATTCTCTCAAACCAAGGTAGTCGATAAAGACGAGGACGATATTATTGATTCTGCTTATATTGACGATTCAGGCAACATTGCAGATTACCTGCCTCTTGTAATGGTTTCGGACCCACAGCCGCCAATCTTGCCTGTTGCAAATTTCAGTGTCAATGTGACCAGCGGTTATGCCCCGCTTTCTGTCCTGTTTATTGATCACTCACAAAATGCAACCTCAAGAAGCTGGGATATTGACAATAACGGAAGCGTAGATAACACCAGTGAAAGCTTCGTCTATGTATACCAAAATCCAGGAAACTATACCGCTAACCTTACAGTAACCAATGAAAATGGTACGAATTCAACAACTGTGCAAATAATTGTAGAAGAATTTAAAGTTCAGCCGGTTGCCGATTTCAGCTTCAATCCCACGAGCGGCTATACTCCTCTTTCTGTCCAGTTCACTGATCTTTCACAAAATGCAGCATCAAGGAACTGGAACTTTGGTGATGGTGTCACTTCAACCGATCAGAATCCATCGCATACTTATTCTACAGCAGGAACTTATACCGTTAGCTTAACCG